>CAYFOQ010000037.1:1032-3075 GCA_964344735.1 uncultured Piscirickettsiaceae bacterium | reverse complement strand
ACTGATGCCGGCAGAGCTATCAGGGGGGATGGCACGGCGGGTGGCGTTGGCTCGGGCGTTGGCGCTGGACCCGATGATGGTACTCTACGATGAGCCTTTTACCGGACAAGATCCCATCTCCATGGGGGTGTTGATGGAGCTCATTCGCAACTTCAACCGGGCACTGCGACTCACTAGCGTGATCGTCTCCCATGACGTTGAGGAGACGCTGTCGATTGCCGACTATGTCTATCTGCTCTCGGAGGGGCAGGTGGTCGGGCAGGGGAGTCCGGCCCAGATTCGGCAGACCGGTTCGGAGTGGGTGCGACAGTTTCTGCAGGGGCGGTCCGATGGCCCGGTTCCCTTCCACTACCCCGGCTCTTCCCTCTCTCACGAACTGTTGGAGAGGAGAGGATGAGACGATTGTTGGTCGGATTACAGCGTCTGGGGTGGGCCAGTCGTTTACTGTTCCACCTGCTGCTGGGGATCGGTTCGCTCGTTACTCGAGGTGGACTGCTGGTGCAACAACTCTATCTCATTGGCGCCCGCTCCCTGTTGATCATCGTGGTGGCCGGGCTCTTTGTTGGGATGGTGCTGGGGCTGCAGGGCTACAATACGTTGGTTGACTTTGGTGCCGAGGCCTCCTTGGGGGTTTTGATTGCATTGTCCCTGTTACGGGAGCTGGGGCCGGTGGTGGCGGCACTGCTCTATGCGGGGCGGGCTGGATCGGCTCTGACGGCGGAGATCGGGCTGATGAAGGCGACTGAACAGCTGGCCGGTATGGAGATGATGGCGGTCGACCCGATTCATCGAGTACTTACCCCCCGATTTCTCGCCGGTTTTCTCTCCGTGCCTCTGCTGACCGCGCTGTTCACCGTCGCCGGGGTGTTTGGTGGACACTTCGTTGCGGTTACCCTGCTGGGGGTGGACGAGGGGGCATTCTGGTCACAGATGCAGGCCCGGGTCGATATTTTCGACGATCTGCTCAATGGGGTGGTCAAGAGTGTGGTGTTCGGTTTCGTGGTTACCTGGATCGCCCTGTTCGAGGGCTATGATGCCACCCCCACCTCATCTGGAGTAGCTCACGCCACCACCCGCACGGTAGTGAACGCCTCGCTGGCCGTGTTGGCCATTGATTTTCTGTTGACCGCCTTGATGTTTGGCGCCTAACGCCAGGTATCGGTACACTCCCCCACAACAGGGCTGAGTGGTGCACAGGGCTGGAGAATCTCTTCCTCCACTCCTCTCTCAGGGAGAGGGTAGGGTGGGGGGATACACCAACACAACAATGAACCAAATCATCCAAAATAGAGAGAAAATGAAAAGAAATCAACGAATCGAAACCTGGGTTGGGCTCTTCGTCGGATTAGGGATCGTAGCGCTCGGGGTGTTGGCCTTCAAGGTGGGTAACCTCAGCAGCTATGGCGGCGAGTCGGGTTATCTCCTCGAGGCCCGGTTCGATGAGATCGGTGGACTCAAACCGCGAGCGCCGGTCACCATCTCCGGGGTGCAGGTGGGGCGGGTGACCGGTATTCACCTCGACAATCAGGAGTATCGCGCAGTGGTGCGGATGGAGATTGACCCGGAAAAGCTGTCACTGCAGCGGGTGGGGGAGCAGGGAGAGCAGCTGTTCGATGAGCAGGGGCGGATTCAGCTCTGCGGCAAGGATGGTGTGCCACCTGCCTGTGCCACCATCCTCTATGAGGATGCCTCGGCCAGTATCCTCACTGCCGGCATGTTGGGAGAACAGTATGTCGGGTTGGAGCCGGGTGGCGGAGCCTTGGCCTTCCTCTATCCAGGAGATGAGGTGCGGATGACGCAATCCTCGATTGCACTGGAGCAGGTGATTGGGCAGTTCCTCTTCAATCAGGTCGAAGACAGTGCGCAATAAAGCGCAATAGTTTGTAATAAATTGTAACTTGTCGACCATTCAATAAACGACGAAAATAGTCCATTCCAATTTTTATAGTTCAGGTCTTCCACTATGCGTTCACTCCACGCCCTCTTTTTGAGTACTCTGCTCCTCTTCACCGGTTTCCTGTCGGCTGCACAAGCAGCAACAGA
>CAYFOQ010000037.1:0-920 GCA_964344735.1 uncultured Piscirickettsiaceae bacterium | reverse complement strand
ATGTTGATCCGCACCTATGCCAGCGCACTGCTCGAGTTCCGTGGCAAGAAGGTGCTCTTCAAGCCGTTCCATCATGATCCGAAACGCAAGGATGCGGTGGTCAAGGCGGAGTTCTCCGGCGATTCCGGGGCACCCGCAGTGCCGGTACTGTTCCGGGTGCGTATCGACAAGCAGCAGGAGTGGAAGGTGTTTGACATCATCGTTGATGGAGTCAGTCTGGTGAAGAACTACCGCTCCAGTTTCGGTGCCGAGATCCGCAAGGTGGGGCTGGAGGGGCTGATCCAGCGTCTCTCAACCCACAACAGCGAGCAGAAAAAGGGGTGAGCAGGCTGACGCTTTCGGCAGAGGAGGGGGCGATTCACCTGAAAGGGGAGATGACCTTTGCCACGGTGGGTGCTGCACTACAGGAGTCCAGGACGTTGTTTGCTGGAAGTGATGATCTGAAGTTGAATCTCAAGGGGGTTCGGCGTGTGGATAGTGCCGGTGTCTCTCTGTTGTTGGAGTGGAAGCGGCAAATGGCGCAGCAACAGCGTCATCTCCGGCTCTCCAATCCCCCTCATGCGCTGCAGCGGCTGGCTGCCATTGGTGGTGTGGCGGAACTGCTCCCGGTTGAGGCGTAAGTAGCAGCTCCTTGTTCTGTAATGGCGGTTCCAGCACTACAGCTCAACCAGGTTGAGAAACAGTATCCGACCACCCATGCGCTCAAGGGGGTCAGTTTCGAGGTGCAGCAGGGAGAATTCTTCGGCCTGCTGGGTCCCAACGGTGCCGGAAAATCCACGCTGATCAACATCATGGGTGGATTGACTCGCGCAACGGCGGGCCAGATTCAGGTGATGGGCCACGATGTGGTGAGCGACTATCGCAATGCACGCTACCATATTGGCATTGTGCCGCAGGAGCTGGTCTATGATCCCTTCTTT
>CAYFOQ010000036.1:0-19148 GCA_964344735.1 uncultured Piscirickettsiaceae bacterium | reverse complement strand
TTTGCTACAGGCCTGCGGCGAATAGCAGCGCTTTTCCTCCGGCGTCAACACCGCCTACCGGTGATGCTGAAGCGACTGCCACAGGGGGAGGAGATTCGCTCCGATATTCACCATTTTTGGGAGCAGACCGGATCGTTCTACTTCACCGGTCAAGGTTCGGAGAATCTGGTCGATCCACTGATGGCCACCAGTCTGATTCCGGCGGCCACCGGCATCTACCGCGACATGACCCAAATCCGCTTCGAATACCCCCGTTTCATTACCGAAAACTGTACCGCCTGTGGGGAGTGCTATACCACCTGCCCCGACAGCGCCATCCCTGGGCTGGTCAATACCATTGGCGAAGTGTTCAACACCGCGATCGAACGGATCGAGACCCGCGGCACCCTCACCCGTTATCTCCGACGAGAGAGCCGTACCGTAGAGAAACGGTTACGGAGCCTGATCGAGGCCCAGGGCGAGCGGGCGGTGGTATCACAACTACTCGACCAGGCGGTACTGGAGACCCTCAGTGACTCCTCACTGGAGGGGAGTCAGAAGGAGAAATTGGAACAGGAGTTCGGACTTTTTCTCGACACCATCGGTGATTTCGAGTTCTCTATCACCAAGCCCTACTACAGCAACCACGAAAAGCGCACCAAGAATAGTGGTGGGCTCTTCTCCATCACCATCAACCCCTACACTTGCAAGGGCTGTATGGAGTGTGTCGAGGTCTGTAGTGATGGTGCCCTGGTAGCCACGGAGCAGACGCCGGAGGCGATCAGCAAGATGCGGAAAGATTGGGAGTTCTGGCTCGATCTCCCCACCACCGCAGCAAACTACATCCGCATCGATGATCTCGATGAGAAGGTCGGAGCACTGGAGACCCTGCTGCTGGACAAGAGCAACTACAGCTCGCTCACCTCAGGAGATGGTGCCTGCCTGGGGTGTGGTGAAAAGACCGCGATCCACCTCTTCACCGCCACGGTCACCGCCCTGATGCAGCCTCGAGTGAAGCGTCATATCGCCGAAATCGAACAGTTGATCGAACAGATGGAGACCCACATTCGCCTACGGTTGGCCTCCGGCATGAACCTCTCCAACACCGCCATCTCGCAGGTGGTAGCAGCCAATGGTGATCGCGACCTTACGCTGGGGGAACTCTCGAGCCAGGTCAATGATCCTGCCGTATCCGAGCCCATCGATCAGAGATGGTTGCAGTGGGCCACGCAGTTACTGGAAAAACTGCGCTATCTGAAGTGGCAGTATACCGATGGCAAGAGCCATCAGGGACGGGCCAACCTCGGTTTCATCAATGCTACCGGCTGTACCTCGGTCTGGGGCTCCACCTTTCCCTACAGCCCCTACCCCTTCCCCTGGACCAGCCACCTCTTTCAGGATGCCCCCTCGGTGGCAATGGGGGTATTCGAAGGGCACATGGCGAAGATGACCGAGGGGTTCAAGGCCATTCGCATGGCCCGATTGGAACTGGAGCAAGGGTATCGGGAAGAGGAGCACGGGGCTCAGTTCCGTCTCTTCGACTGGCGCCAATTCAATGAGCAGGAGTGGCAACTCTGTCCACCCGTCACTGCCGTTGGGGGAGATGGTGCGATGTACGACATCGGCTTCCAGAACCTCTCTCGAGCACTGGCATCGGGAATGCCGATCAAGGTGTTGATTCTCGACACCCAGAGCTACTCCAATACCGGTGGGCAGTCCTGCACTTCGGGCTATGTGGCCCAGATCGCCGACATGGCCCCATTCGGCAAAATCACCAAGGGAAAAAGCGAAATCCGTAAAGAGATGGGGATCATCGGCATGGCCCATCGCACCAGCTTCGTATTACAGAGTTCGATCGCCAACTTCACCCATATGATCGAGGGGTTTGTCGATGGTCTCAACAGTCGCCGTCCGGCAATGTTCAACCTCTACACCACCTGCCAACCGGAGCACGGGGTGGCCGATGATGCCACCGACCGCCAGACCCGAATGGCACTAGACGCCCGCGCCTATCCGTTGTTCCGCTACGACCCCGACGCCGGCACCACCTTCCGGGAGTGTTGTGATGTCGATGGCAACCCGGCCCTACACCAGGACTGGATGGAGCACGAACTGGCCTATCTGGATGACAATGGCAAACGCGCCACCATGCGGCTTCCCCTCACCTTTGCCGACTGGGCCCTGACCGAAGGGCGTTTTCGCAAACATTTTCGCCGTATCCCCTCCTCACAATGGAGCGATGAGATGGTTCCTCTGCATGAGTTCATCGATCTCGATGAGGCCGATCGGGATGGACTGTTCCCCTATATCTGGGCGATCGACAACAAGGAGCGTCTCACCCGGGTGGTCGTGGCACAGGAGATGGTCCACTCGACCGAAGAACGGCGCCAGTTCTGGCACCAGATCCGCTCACTCGCTGGAGAAGAGGCGGCCGAGATCGATGTCGAACAGGTCGCCAACCAGGCCCGAAGCGAAATGGCTCAAACCATCGCCTCCACGCTACTGAAACTGGCCAACGGTGATGGCGCCACGCTGCCGTCCCCCACCCCTGGTGCCGATGATCACACCACCACGGCCACCCATGCCGCAGTGGCAGCCGACTTCGAGCCGGTCTGGATAGAGACCCCGGAGTGCACCGCTTGCGACGAGTGCATCGAGATCGCACCGGAGACCTTCCAGTACAACGACCAGAAACTGGCGATCGTGACCAACCCCACCGGTAGTAGTTTCAAGGATATCGTCCGTGCAGCGGAGAAGTGTACCGCCGGCTGTATCCACCCCGGCAGCCCCTGGAACCTGAAGGAGAAGGATGTCGACAAGATGGTTCGACGAGCGGAGAAGTACCAATGAGATCCAACCGTTTCTCCTTCTCTACTCCAGCGTGAGCATGACCCATGATTTTTAACGCCGAAAAACTCTTCGCCCGACTGCGCAATCGCCGCACCTTTGCCCATGGAATCCACCCCATCGCCCACAAGGAGGCGACGGCAAACCAGGCAATTCGGCGACTCCCCTTCCCCCCGCGAGTAGACCTCCCAATCTCTCAGCACATCGGCCCCCCTTCACGTCCACGGGTACAACCAGGGCAGGAAGTGGTGCGTGGAGAGCCGATTGCTGAGGCGGGGGGATTTTTATCCACCCCATTACACGCCCCGGTTACCGGGGTGGTAACCGCCATCGACACCTTGATCCCCTCTGCCAGCGGCCCACGGGTCGAAGCCATCACCATCGAAACCTATGGTGGATCGACCCAGGAGGTTCTCTACCAGGCCCCACGAGATGTGACCCAACTGAGTCCCGAGGCACTGATCGATGCCGTCCAGCAGAGTGGCATGGTCGGATTGGGTGGAGCCGCCTTCCCCAGCCATGCCAAACTGCTACCACCGGAAGGATCGGTGATCGAAACGATTCTGGTCAATGGTTGTGAGTGTGAGCCCTACCTCACCTGTGACCATCGCATCATGCTGGAACAGACCGACGATCTGATCCGTGGTATCGTCATGGTGAAACACGCGGTTGGTGCCCAACGGGTGATTATCGGAGTCGAAGATAACAAATATGATGCCATCCTCCATCTGCGTCAGGCACTGGAAGGGTGCAACGACATCACCGTCGAGGCGGTGGTGACCAAATATCCTCAAGGGGCAGAGAAACTGTTGATCAGCAGCTTACTGGATCGCGAGGTACCTGCCGGAGCGATTCCTGCTGCCATCGGGGTTGCGGTCTACAATGTCGGAACCCTGGCACAACTGGGGAACCTGATTCCCGCCAACCGTGGATTGATCGAACGGGTGGTGACCGTTTCGGGTCCGGCGGTGACTCGACCAGGCAACTATCTGGTCCCGATCGGCACCCCGGTTCGTCATATCCTGCAACAGGTGGGAGCGGAGATCGACCAGAGTGAGGTGATTCTGGGAGGACCGATGATGGGAATGAGCATCGCCTCTCTCGATGTTCCGGTGACCAAGGGGGTCTCCGGTATCGTCGTACTGACCCAACAACAGCGCGCACAGCAACGCCCGGTTTACCCCTGCATCAAGTGCGGAGCCTGTCTCGATGCCTGTGCCCTCCACCTCAACCCGGCAATGCTGGGACAACTGGCACAGAAGCGAGCCTATGAGGCCATGGCCAATGACTACCACCTCGACAGCTGCTTCGAGTGCGGCTCCTGCAGTTATGTCTGTCCAGCCAATATCCCACTGACCCAGTACTTCCGTATCGCCAAGGCGATCAACCGGGAAGGTCGGGCCACGGCAGCCTGATCGCCCACCACCGGAACGAATCGATGCCCGCCACGCAGCCACTCGAAATTCGCACCTCCCCCCATCTCAAGCAGGCCCGCTCGGTGGAGTGGATCATGTTGCAGGTGATCTTTGCCCTGATCCCGATCGCACTATTCTCGATCTATCAGTTCGGGATCAGTGTGGCGCTGCTGATCACCACCACCACCGTAATGGCGATGGCCACCGAGAGACTTTTCTGCTGGATGGGAGATCGCCCCAGCACCCTGCAAGACCACAGCGCACTACTCACCGGGATGTTGCTGGCACTCACCCTGCCTCCCGGCTTTCCACTCTGGATGGGGGCGGTGGCAGCGATCGTTGCGATCGCAATCGGCAAGCTCTTTTTCGGCGGATTGGGGCAGAACATTCTCAATCCGGCACTGGTGGGACGGGCGTTCGTCCAGGCCGCCTTTCCGGTAGCGATCACCACCTGGACCCCGGGAATGATGCCGGGACGATTTCTCGAACTGATCCCCACCACCCTCACCCCACCGCTGCTACAGCCACCACCGATTCAGCCTTGGTACCACACCCACGGCATGGATGACTTCACCGGGGCAACCCCGCTAGCACTGCAGAAGTTTGAGAAGGTGACCACCACACTGAGTGATCTCTTCACCGGGGTCACCGCCGGCTCTGCCGGAGAAACCTCCTTCATCCTCATTGTGCTCTGTGGCCTCTATCTCGCCTTCCGCAACCTGCTGGATTGGCGAATTCCACTGGGAATCTTTATCGCCACCTCGATCATGGCGCTGTTGACCCAGTGGTTTGATCCCACGCTACCGGGCCCCATGTTCCATATCCTCACCGGTGGACTGGCACTCGGGGCGTTCTTCATGGCAACAGACATGGTCGGTTCACCGGTCACCCCAGGTGGCGTCTGGTTCTACGCCTTTCTCATCGGTACCTTGACGGTGGTGATTCGGGTCTATGGCGGACTTACCGAGGGGGTGATGTACGCCATCCTGCTAGGGAACATCTCGTTGCCACTGATCGAACAGGTGACTCAACCCCGCAGCTACGGGAGTCATCGATGACCACCACCGTGAGCAATGGCGGTCTCATTCGAACCCTAGGCGGTATCTCGGCCTTCTCCGGTCTGTTGATCGTACTGGTCGTGGAGTACACCGCGCCCATTATCGAAGAGAATCGTCAGCGGGCAATCGAGCAGGCCATCTTCGAGGTGATACCGGGAGCGACTCGAAGTCACCGCTATCAACTACAGGGGGAGACTCTCCTCTCCTCCACCTCACCTGCTGCCAATGATACCGGGGAGCGGGTCTATGCCGGGTTCGATGACGAGGGAAAACTGCAGGGCGTGGCACTGGAGGCCGCGGCCCAGGGCTATCAGGACACCATCCAGATTCTCTATGGCTACAACCCACAGTGCCGCTGTACCACCGGAATGAAGGTACTGAAACATGCCGAAACCCCTGGACTGGGCGACCTGATCCTCAAAGACCCCCTTTTTCTGGCCAATTTCGATGGCCTCGACCTCACCCTCGATGCCAACGCCACCGCACTGCGCAACCCGGTCATTACGGTGAAGCACGGCAACAAGCAGCACCCCTGGGAAGTCGATGCCATCTCCGGGGCGACCATCTCCTCCAAGGCGATCGGCAAGATGATCAATCTGCGTTCGGCCCAGCTACTCCCCCGACTTCACCCCCTATTGACCACACTACCGGAGCCTCCCCATGAGTGATTCTGCCCCCGCCTCACTGGTCATCGAAGAGGACGCCACCATCACTGCAGACACCTTCCTGCAGGGGGTATGGCGGGACAACCCGGTCTTTGTGATGCTGTTGGGCATGTGTCCGGTACTGGCGGTCACCAACTCCACCATCAACGCCCTGGCCATGGGGGTCGCCACCACCCTGGTGCTGGTCGCCTCTGGGGCACTGATCTCGCTACTGCGCAACCAGATTCAGAAACAGGTGAGAATCGCCACCTACATCATCATCATCGCCACCTTCGTCACCCTGGTCGACTACGCCATCCAGGCGATCAGCCTCGACCTCTACAACGCCCTTGGAGCCTTCATTCAGCTGATTGTGGCCAACTGCATGATCCTGGGACGGGCGGAGGCCTACGCCTCGAAAAACCGGGTGGCCAAGTCGGTCATCAACGCTCTCGGCATGGGCACCGGCTTCACCCTCGCCCTGCTCTGTCTTGGTACCGTACGTGAGGTACTCGGTAGTGGTACGCTGCTGGGTATTCCCCTCTTCGGGGATCAATTCCAGTCCTGGGTGGTGATGATCCTCCCTCCAGGGGGGTTCTTCGTCCTCTCTTTCTGGCTGTTGCTATTTGCCTGGCATCAGGAGCGCAAGCGGAAGAGCACAACGACAACGACGGCGGAGGCATAGTCATGGAGAACAGCGTCGGATTCATCTTTCTCAACGCCTTCCTCATCAACAACTTCGTGTTGAGTTCCTTCCTCGGCCTCTGCCCCTTCCTGGGGGTCTCCGGAAAGCTATCGACCGCCTGGAACATGGGGCTCGCCACCACCTTCGTGATGATCATCAGCTCTCTCTGCGCCTATCTGATCAACACCGTTCTGGTGGCACTCGATCTGGAGTTCCTGCGTCTGATCAGCTACATCGTGGTGATCGCCTCGGCGGTCCAGTTGGTGGAGATGTTCGTCAAAAAGTTTTCTCCTTCACTCTTCCGCGCCCTTGGTATCTTTCTCCCGCTCATCACCACCAACTGCGCCATTCTCGGGCTGGCCCTATTCCAGACCTTTCGAGAGTACACCTTCCTCCAGACCATCGGTTTCAGCCTAGGTGCAGGGGCCGGCTTCACCCTCGCCATCGTGCTGATGGCTGGGTTACGGGAACGACTCGATATCTCCTCGGTCCCCGCAATCAGCCGCGGCGCTGCTCTGAGCCTGATGATCGGGGGACTACTCTCGCTCAGCTTCATGGGCTTCGCCGGACTGGGGGGGAGTGCCGCATGATCAAGGCACTACTGACTGCAGCACTGATCCTGGCACTGCTACTGGGGTGGTTACTGGTACAGCAGGTGGCACGACAATTCTCTCGTCGCCACCCGGAACTGGGACCACATCGCGAGGAGGGCGGGGGATGTGGAGGTCATTGCCACTGCGGGGGTGGCAACGGTGAGTGTCGGCGTAACTGAATCGAGGCCTATCAATAAACATGAACGGGAACAACAGGATGAACGAGTGTGTAGTCTGGCTGGATACGGTCGGTATGGAGGATGTCAATATCGTTGGAGGTAAGAACGCCTCGCTCGGAGAGATGATTCGTACCCTCTCCAGTCAGGGGGTGCGCGTCCCGGGGGGATTTGCCACCACCGCCTACGCCTTTCAGCTCTTTCTCAACCACAACAATCTCAGCTCCAATATCGAAACGGTGCTGTCAAAACTGGACCCGGAGAATATCCCGGAGCTGACCCAAACCGGTGCTCGAATCCGGGAGTGGATCGAAGAGACCCCCTTCCCCGAGACCCTCCACAACGCCATCGTTGGCTCTTATCAGCGGCTGACCGAACGTCTCGGTGAAGAGGTCACCTTTGCGGTGCGCTCCTCGGCCACTGCAGAGGATCTGCCCGAGGCCTCCTTTGCCGGTCAGCAGGAGACCTACCTCAATGTCAGTGGGATCGATGCCGTGATGGTCGCCATCAAACAGGTGTTCGCCTCACTCTACAACGACCGCGCCATATCCTACCGGGTACACCAGGGTTTCAATCACGAACGGGTTTCGCTCTCAGCTGGAGTCCAGCAGATGGTTCGTAGTGATCTCGGCTCCAGCGGAGTGATGTTCACCCTCGATACCGAATCGGGTTTTGATGATGTCGTCTTCATCACCTCGGCCTATGGCCTGGGAGAGACGGTGGTTCAGGGGGCGGTCAACCCCGATGAGTTCTATGTCCACAAGCCAACCCTGGCAGCAGGACGGCCTGCCATTCTCAGTCGTAAGATTGGATCGAAGATGATCCGGATGGGCTACGGCGGTCACGATCGTGAAGAGCGGGTACTCCTCCACAACGTCGAACCCGAGCGCCAAAGACTCTTCAGTATCGAAGATCGTCAGATCGAGGAGCTGGCGCGCTACGCTATTGCTATCGAAGACCATTACGGTCGGCCAATGGATATCGAGTGGGCACTGGATGGAATCGACAACCAGCTCTACATTGTCCAGGCACGACCAGAGACGGTAAAGAGCCGACAGCGTACCGGACAGTCGATCGACCACTACCGGCTGCTGCAGCAGGCTGCCCCGCTGGTCGAAGGTCGAGCCATCGGTCAGAAGATCGGTAGTGGCACACCACGGGTGATCAACGACCTTTCGCAGATGGACCAAGTGCAACCGGGCGATGTACTGGTCACCGATATGACCGATCCCGACTGGGAGCCGGTGATGAAGCGGGCAGCGGCAATCATCACCAACCGTGGCGGGAGAACCTGTCACGCCGCCATTATCGCCCGTGAACTCGGAGTACCGGCGATTGTCGGCTGTGGCGATGCCACTCGACAACTACTCGATCTGGAGTCGGTCACGGTCTCCTGTGCCGAGGGGGATACCGGTTATGTCTATCCCGGGAGACTCGACTGGGAGCGCTCGGAGACCGCTATCGATGCCCTGCCGGAGCTCCCGCTCAAGGTGATGATGAATGTCGGCAATCCCGGACGGGCGTTCGATTTCGCCGCCATCCCCAATGCCGGGGTTGGGCTGGCCCGACTGGAGTTCATCATCAACAACACCATCGGCATCCACCCCAAGGCACTGCTGGAGTTTGACCAACTCCCCGAACCGCTTCATCGCGAGATCGGTGAGCGCATCGCCGCCTACGGTGATCCGGTGGAGTTCTATGTCAGCAAACTGACCGAGGGGATCGCGACCCTGGCAGCCGCCTTCTCTCATGCTCCGGTGATCATCCGTCTCTCTGACTTCAAATCCAACGAGTATGCCAACCTGCTCGCGGGGGATCGCTATGAACCCCATGAAGAGAACCCGATGATCGGTTTTCGTGGAGCTGCACGCTATCTATCCGAACCATTCCGGGAGTGCTTCGAACTGGAGTGCCGAGCGATTCGCCGAGTCCGCAACGAGATGGGGTTGCGCAATGTTGAAATCATGATTCCCTTTGTTCGTACGCTGGAAGAGGCGGCTGGGGTCATCGAGTTATTGCGTGATAATGGACTGGAGCGAGGCAAAGATGGGCTACGGCTGATCATGATGTGTGAACTCCCCGCCAATGCCGTACTGGCCGACCAGTTCCTGGACTATTTCGATGGATTCTCTATCGGCTCCAACGATATGACCCAGCTTACACTGGGAATGGACCGGGACTCAGGGCTAGTCGCGGCTGGATTCGATGAGCGCAACCCTGCAGTGAAAAAGATGCTGGCAATGGCCATCGAGGCCTGCCATCGCGCCAACAAGTATGTCGGCATCTGTGGACAGGGGCCGTCAGATCACCCCGACCTGGCGGCCTGGCTATTGCAGCAGCAGATCTCCAGTATCTCACTCAATCCCGATACCGTGATCGCCACCTGGAACCACTTGGGAAAACTATAGTGGAGATAGTCACCAACCGATTGCCCCCTCTTCTCTCCCCCCGGGAGAGGGGCCGGGAGTGAAGAGCACCATGCAGCGCACCGTATTCTTCGTCTCTGATCGCACCGGGATCACCGCCGAGGCCCTTGGACTCAGCCTGTTGACCCAATTCTCCGACATCGAGTTCAAAAAGCAGACCATCGCCTTTATCGACAGTGAAGAGAAGGCTCGGGCCGCAGCCCAACAGATCCAGCTGGCCGGACAACGGGATGGTTCTCCGGCACTGATCTTCAGCACCCAAATCACCGATCGCTACCGCGATATCCTGATCGAGAGTGGTGGAGTGATGTTCGACTTCTTCGAGACCTTCATCTCCCGGATGGAGTTCACGCTCCACACCAAATCCTCTCACACCGCCGGCCGCTCCCACGGCATCCATCGTGACAACAACTACGGCGGGCGAATCAACAGCATCAACTACGCCCTCAACAACGATGATGGCACCAATAGCCGACACTATCAGGAGGCCGACCTGATTCTCATCGGCGTCTCTCGCTCCGGCAAGACCCCTACCTGCCTCTTTCTGGCGCTACAATACGGTATTCATGCCGCCAACTATCCACTGATCGAAGAGGATCTTCAACACGACCGTCTGCCGGGTCCACTCCTGCCCTATCGTGACAAGCTGTTCGGACTCACCATCAACCCCTTGCGGCTTCACAAAATTCGCAGTGAACGTCGAAGCCAGAGCCGCTATGCCTCTCTCGACCAGTGTCAACATGAGGTTCGACGGGCGGAGGAGATTTACTACCAGAACCGGATCAAATCGCTCGATACCAGTCAGGTCTCGATCGAGGAGATTGCCACCATCATTCTGGATCGTACCGGACTGTCCCGGCGCTATTGATCGAGACCGCCGCACCTTTGATTCAATCGTTGCAAAAGTTTCGACACGGCTGAATCGCAACCATCTGCGGCCAGGGAAGGCCGCAGCCGAGCGACACAGGGATGTGCTTGAGCGTGTTGCGATTCAGCCGTGTCGAAACTTTTGCAACGATTGAATGGAACGGCGTTGACGAAAAAAGTGCTGCAGCCGATCCCGGCTTACCGCCGCCAGCAGGCCGCCATGGAGTTCACAACGGTGGTTCAGGATCGGACTTTGCAATAGCTGAAAACAGCTCCCGGCTGCCCCGGCACGGGGATCAGAGGCACCGTAGTAGAGGGTGGCGATACGGGCCTGAACAATCGCCCCGGCACACATCGGGCACGGCTCCAGGGTAACGAAGAGCGTTGCTCCGGGTAGTCGATAGTTGCCCACCCGACGTGCCGCATCCCGAATCGCCACGATCTCGGCATGGGCCGAGGGGTCATGGCTGGAAATGGGCTGGTTCCACCCCTCCCCGATCATCTCCCCCGCACGAACCACCACCGCCCCTACCGGTACCTCACCCATCTCTTCGGCACGGGCCGCCAGATCCAGGGCCCGCTCCATCCAGTAATGAGCCCCTCTTCCCTCTACCTCACCATCGTCACACTTCTCCGCCACCGGATCGCTCCACCCCGAAGAGATCAGATCACCCGGGAGAAACGCTGCTCACTGCGCTCCCGCAGATAGCGGTCAAACACCATGCAGACATTGCGAATCAACAGCCGTCCAGCGGTGGCCACCGTAACCCCCACACCATCGAGGGTCACCAAGCCATCCCGTTCCATCTCCACCAGCTCTTCCAGTTCACGGGCAAAATAGTCGACAAAGATGATTGGATGACGCTGTTCGATATCATGGAAACGGACGCGAAAATTGCAGATCAGCTCGGTAATCACATCCCGCCGTAACAGATCATCACTATCGAGCTCAACCCCGCGGAAAACGGCCAATTCTCCGCGATCGATGGCGCTGTAGTACTCCTCGGTACTCTTGAGATTTTGCGAATAGCTATTCCCCACCACCCCGATCGAGGTGACCCCGAGCCCGATCAGATCACAGTCCCGATGGGTGGAGTAGCCCTGAAAATTGCGATAGAGGGTCCCCTCACGTTGGGCCACCGCCAGTTCGTCATCCGGCAAGGCAAAATGGTCCATGCCGATGTAAAGATAGCCCGCATCCGACAACTGGTGATTGACCTGCTGCAGAATCTCCAACTTCTGATCGGGTGTGGGCAGATCGGCCTCGTTGATACGACGCTGCGGCTTGAACAGTTCAGGCAGATGGGCGTAGTTGAAGACCGAAAGACGGTTGGGCCGCACCGCCAGGACCTTCTCCACCGTGCGCTGGAAAGAGTCGACACTCTGGTGAGGCAGACCGTAAATCAGATCGACACTGACCGATTTGAACCCCTGGTCACGGGCGGCCTGGAGCACAGTAAAGGTCTGCTCCTCGGACTGAATACGGTTGACCGCCTGTTGTACCTGTGGATCAAAATCCTGCAGCCCCAAACTCATGCGATTGAAGCCGAGACGACGCAACAGCGCGACGGTCTCTGCAGTCGCCTCCCGGGGGTCGATCTCGATCGAGTACTCCCCCTCGTCATCATCACGCAAGGTGAAGTTGCGACGGGTGTCGCCCATTAACCGCTCGATCTCCTCATGGTTGAGGAAAGTGGGGGTCCCTCCCCCCCAGTGGAGCTGTTCCACCACCCGCGAACGGTCAAACAGTGCCCCCTGAAGTTCCAGCTCACGCCCCACCCGATCAAGATAGGGGGGGGACTTGGTCCGATCTTTGGTGGCTATTTTGTTACAGCCACAGTAGAAACAGACGGTGTCGCAAAAGGGGATATGAAAATAGAGGGAAAGCGGACGCAGCGACTCCTCGCTGTTGGTAGCAGTCACCATCTCCCGATACTGCTCGGCCCCGAAACCGTCATGAAACTGTACCGCAGTGGGATAGGAGGTGTAACGGGGCCCCGACTTGTCGTAACGTCGGATCAACTCCCAGTCGAATGTCAGCTTCTGCTCCATCAGCTTACTCCTCACTGAAACCGTATTGATGGGTATGGTTGATCACCTGCAACAGATATTTGAAAGGGATAAACGCGAGTGGAAGTGGCTCGATGGCTGCCATAAACGGTAGCGGCGGCCCCCCGAATTGATGGGTGCCAGCCTCGAGATCAACCTTCAACTGTTTCAACCCGGCCTCGACCGGATCGATGAGATGGGCCGACTGCTGCATGTAATCCCCATCGAACTCGATGGAGTAACGCAACTCCTCGACCTCGATCAGGGCCTCGTCGATCTGGCGAACGAACTCCGCCATCGCACCAATTCGAACCACCATCTGCTGTTGCATCATCTACTCCCCATCGCTGTTCTGTTGTAACTGTTCAGCTCCCCCTGAATAGTTACGTTCTGTTTCTGTCCGCGCGGGTCACGCCGCACCAACTCCTCGACAAATCGAGCATGGTGCTCGGCCACAGTAGCACGATCGATCACAAAGACGCCATCACCCCCTCGGGAAAACTCGACCCAACACCAGGGCACCTCGGGAAAAAGCTGCTCCAATCGCTCCGCACTAGCCCCCACCTCAACCACCAACACCCCATCCGGGACCAGATGGTCAACCGCCTGTACCAATATCTTCACCACCAGATCGAGACCGTCTTCCCCTCCAGCCAGCCCGGAGTGTGGTTCGGTCAGAAACTCCTGTGGTAGCGCCGCCAGTGTGGCGGCATCAACATGGGGGGGGTTGGTGACGATCAACTCGAACCATTGCTGCTCCAGACCGGTAAAGAGGTCGCCGTGGTGCAGTGTGACCCGCTGCTGCAGTTCTTGATCAGCAACATTTTTCGCAGCAACCTCCAGCGCACCATCGGAAGCGTCCGATGCTACCACCGAAACCCACAGCATATACTCTGCTATAGCGATTGCTATACAAGCACTTCCAGTACACAGATCGAGTACATTATTAACTTGATCAGGAACGATCCAAGGGGTGAAGTGGGACTCGATCAGCTCGGCAATGGGGGAACGGGGAATCAGCACCCGCTCATCGACATGAAAATCGATCCCGGCAAAACGGGCCTCTCCCAACAGGTAGGAGAGCGGAATCCGCTGTTCCACCCGCCTTTTGAAACGATCCACCAGGCAGTGACGTTCAGCCAGCAGTAGCTTGCCGTTCAGCAGTCGGTCGGGGGTATCCAGTGGCAACGAAAGCGATCGCAACACCAGCCGAATCGCCTCATCGAGCGGATTATCGGCGCCATGACCAAAGCTCAACTGCCCCTGGGCGGCAGCCCGGGCCATGACGGAAGCCCCCCAGCGAATGAAGTCGACTGGGGTGGTCAGAATCTCCTCCAACGAGGCCCGGTCGATCAACCGTTCGCTTCCTGCTCCCGGATCTGACGACGGACATCATCCATATCCAGTCCCTGGGTCTGCTCAATTAGGTTTCGCAACCCCTCCGGCGGCACCATCCCTGGCTGAGAGAAGATCACGATCTGCTCACGAAAGATCATCAGCGTAGGAATGGAGCGAATCTGAAAGTGGCCCGCCAGCTCCTGCTCAGCCTCGGTATTGACCTTGGCGAAGACCACCCCGTCGATCTCCTCGGAGATCTGCTCATAGATCGGCCCAAACTGTTTGCAGGGGCCACACCATGGGGCCCAGAAGTCCACCATGACGATATCGTTGTTATTGATCGTCTCTTCGAAATTGGTGTGATCCAGTTCAACAGTACTCATGATTCCATCCATCCTCTCTTGTCGGTTCTATGATTGTGTGCAGAGAGCGGGCAGTATATCAGAGGAGAGCAAAGAGAGGACAGCATCATCCCGACACAGACGAGGGTCCGTCGCCCGGTCACGATCGGCACTAGAGATCCCGGTAGTAGAAGACGAAGCGTCCCTGCTCGATATCCACCTTGAGCACCGCCCCGTGATGAATGCCATAGTCGACATAACCGGGCACCGCACTATCCTCATGACACTCCGATGCGTGTTGGGGCGATTCGAAATCACGATCACGGTCGTACCAGGAGAGCAACATCCCCTCCTCCAGACGCTGCTCGGCGACACCATCGGCCAGCCGTTTGGCGGCAGTAAAATCGGTTAGTGACGGTGACGGCTCGATCTCCACCACCGGTGGCTCCTGCAGCGGAGGGCGTGGCGTGGCGGGACAGGCCACCGCTGCCGCCTGGCTCGGAGGCAGAATCACCGCTCCGGCCCGCTCCCGAACCTGCATCTTCTTCACTGGATCGTCCACGCCCATTATCCTCTCCTCATCACGGCACGCTGTCCCTAGCAGATTTCAACAGCCTGTTAGCGCCGTATCATGCCGCAAAAGCGAATTTCAACCACCTGCTGCTAGAGATCAGCGGTAAACCAGCTCCATGTAGTCGGTGCTGTAGATCACCACGATACAGATCGCCAGAATCAGCCATAGCCACCACGCCTTCAACAGCTCTCTTTTACTCTGTCGATTCACGGGAATTACCCCTTCTTGTTACCGGGACGAAAGATTGCCACCGTATCCGAATCCAGTCGTGGTCCCTCGATCAGATCGATACAGTAAGGGATCGCCGGGAACAGCTCATCGAGGGTCTCGGCAATCGCCGCCGGTTTCCCCGGCAGATTGACGATCAGTGTACTTCCTCGAATGCCAGCGGTTTGACGGGAGAGAATCGCCGTAGGAACATACTGTAGCGAGATCTGTCGCATCCGCTCACCGAATCCCGGCATCATCTTGTCACAGACCGCAGTGGTGGCCTCGGGGGTGACGTCACGCCGAGCCGGTCCGGTGCCTCCAGTGGTCACCACCAGTGCACAATGGTGCTGGTCACAGAGCTCCCGCAGAGTCTCCTCGATGGTGGACTGATCGTCAGGAATCACTCGCGTCACCCCCTGCCAGGGGGAGGAGAGATTGCGTTCAAACCACTCCACCAGAGCCGGCCCACCGAGATCCTGATACTCCCCACGACTGGCTCGGTCAGAAATGGTTACCATCCCGATCACTGCTCGCTCTTCCATGTTAGACAGCCTCTGCTTCTCCGTTACAATGGGGAGAAGATACCCCCTTGAAATCGGAAAAACCACCCCCACAACGTGTATAGCGACACAGGAGCTCCCCACAGATGAGCGATAGCGAAAACGACGAAATGGAAATTGTAAACGGTGATCTTCAGGGAGAGGTGGAGGTGGAGATCGAGCTCTCTCCATCCTCGGAACTGGCCCTGCCGGATGCCAACCTACCACGGGAGATTTATCTACTCCCGCTCTCCGAACGACCCTTCTTTCCGGCTCAGACCCAGCCCCTGCTGATGAATGGGGAACCCTGGATGGAGACGGTACGCAAGATCGGTGAGACCGAGCAGCATCTGGTCGGTCTCTTTCTGACCCTGCCTCACGACAGCGAATTTGCCGGCCCCGACGACTATCTCGAAATCGGTACCGTTGCCCGAATGCACCATCCGATGAAGCAGGAGGGAAAAATCCAGTTCATTGCCGAGGGCATGCAACGGGCCCGGATCATCCGGTGGATCTCCGAGACCCCCCCTTATCGGGTTGAAGTGGAGTATCTGAAACAGAGTAGCCCCGGCAAAAAGAGCGAGATCAAGGCCTATGCCATGGCCATCATCAACACGCTGCGGGAGCTGATCCCGCTCAATCCGCTGTACGGTGAGGAGCTACGCTTTTTTCTCGACCGCTTCAGTCCCAATGAACCCTCCGCACTGACCGATTTCGCCGCCAGTCTCACTACCGCCACCCCGGAAGAGCTGCAGAAGGTACTGGAGACCCTCAATATCCGACGCCGGATGCGTCATGTCCTCGAACTGCTGAAAAAGGATCTCGAGGTGGCCCGACTGCAGAGCAAGATCCGGGACAGTGTCGAGGACAAAATGGACGACCAGCAGCGCAGGTTCTTTCTGCGTGAACAGCTCAAGGCGATCCAAAAAGAGCTCGGCATCGCCAAGGATGACCGCACCGCCGACCGCGAACGATTTCTCGAGCGCATGGAGCCGCTCACCATCCCTGAGGCGGCGATGAAGAAGATCGATGAGGAGATGGAGAAACTGGGAATGCTGGAGACCGGCTCTCCCGAATATGCCGTCACCCGCAACTATCTCGACCAGATCACCTCACTCCCTTGGGGAGTTCACACCAGTGACAAGCTCGACCTGATTCGGGCACGCAAGATACTGGATCGGGACCATGACAGTCTGGAAGATGTCAAAGACCGCATCATCGAATTCCTCGCCGTTGGTCAACTTCGAGGGGAGGTCAACGGCTCGATTCTGCTCCTGGTCGGGCCTCCCGGAGTTGGCAAGACCTCCATTGGCAAGTCGGTAGCGGCAGCACTGGGACGAAAGTTCTACCGTCTCTCCGTAGGGGGAATGCGCGACGAAGCCGAGATCAAGGGCCATCGCCGCACCTACATCGGTGCTATGCCCGGAAAATTCATTCAGGCGATCCGGGAATCGGAGAGCCAGAACCCGATCATCATGCTCGACGAGATCGACAAGATCGGGGCCTCCTATCATGGTGACCCCGCCTCTGCCCTGCTGGAGGTGCTCGACCCGGAACAGAATGTGGAGTTTCTCGACCACTATCTCGACACTCGTTTCGACCTCTCCAAGGTGCTTTTCATCTGTACCGCCAACCAGCTCGACACCATTCCCGCCCCACTACTCGACCGCATGGAGACCATCCGTCTCTCCGGCTACATCACTCAGGAGAAGGTCCAGATCGCCAAGCACCACCTGTGGCCACGGCAGCTCAAGAAGAGCGGCCTACAGCGTGGCCAGGTGAAGATCAGTGACGCCGCCCTACGGACGGTCATCGAAGGCTACGCCCGGGAGTCAGGAGTTCGAGGACTGGAGAAACAGCTCGGACGAATCATTCGCAAGGTGGCGGTGAAGCTGGTCAACGGGGATAGCGGCCCCTGGCGGATCAACATCAAACAGGTCGCAGAGTTTCTCGGACAGCCGATATTTACCAGCGAACGTCCCTATCGGGGGGTTGGCGTGGTTACCGGACTAGCCTGGACCGCACTCGGTGGAGAGACCCTCACCATCGAGGCGACCCGGGTCCACAACATCAATGCCGGTTTCAAGCTCACCGGACAGTTGGGGGAGGTGATGCAGGAGTCTGCCTCGATCTCCTACAGCTATATCGTCTCTCATCTGAAACAGTACGGCGCCCCAACCAACTACTTCGACTCCAGCCAAATTCACCTCCATGTCCCCGACGGGGCGACCCCGAAGGATGGCCCCAGTGCCGGGATCACCATGGGGGTGGCGCTGTTGTCCCTGGCACTGGGGCGCAAGATCGCCCGACCGCTGGCGATGACTGGAGAGCTGACCTTGACCGGTCGTGTACTGCCCATCGGGGGGGTACGGGAGAAGACTATCGCGGCCCGCCGACAGAACCTTAAAGAGCTGATATTTCCTCTTGAAAACAAAAAGGATTTTGAAGAGTTACCGGACTATATTAAAGAAAACATTGAGACTCATTTTGTTGACCATTTCGACCAGGTGGCTAAAATCGTCTTTGAGAAGGGCGGGTAACCGGAGCGGAAGATGAAGTCGATCAAGGTGGTTCATAATCCATCCCAGATGGATCTCGATGTCATGGGGGTGATGCAGTGGGCACTCTGGTGCAAGGAGGCCTCTGCTTTCCCCTGGCACTACGACTGTGAAGAGACCTGCTACTTCATTGCCGGACGGGTGACGGTCACTCCCGAGGGGGGGGAGGCGGTGACCATGGGGCAAGGAGACTTGGTCACCTTCCCAGAAGGAATGCACTGCACCTGGGAGATCCACGAGGCGGTCGAGAAGCACTATCGCTTCTGCTGAGGGGTCGATACCAACATGAGTCTGCTGCAGCTGCGGGGGGTGGAACTCTCCTACGGTCACCACCCCCTGCTCGATCACGCCGACCTGGTGATCGAACAGGGAGAACGGATCGCCCTGGTAGGCCGTAACGGCTGTGGTAAATCGACCCTACTACGCGTCATTACCGGAGAGGTGGTCGCCGAAGAGGGAGTGGTGGAAAGAGGCGACTGGCGGATCGCCCGGCTACCTCAGGAGGTTCCCACCAACCTCGAGGGGAGCCTCTATACGCTGGTGGCCGCCGGCCTGGGTGAGATCGGAGAGCAGATCGCCCAGTATCACCGCCTCTCACTGGTACTGGCCACGACCCCCGACGAAGCCACGCTGAACCAGCTCAGCAAGATCCAGCAGCAGATCGAGGCGGCCGACGGCTGGTCGATTCAGCAGCGAGTAGAGACCACCCTATCCCAGATGGGACTCGACCCGGAACAGCGCTTCGAAACCCTCTCGGGTGGAATGAAACGACGAGTATTGCTGGCACAGGCACTGGTTGTTGACGCCGGAGGAAAAGCGCTGCTATTCGCCGCAGGCCTGTAGCAAACA
>CAYFOQ010000035.1:4190-19194 GCA_964344735.1 uncultured Piscirickettsiaceae bacterium | reverse complement strand
CCGCCCCTGCGGGATGCGGCGAATAAGTGCGGGTTTACTCCGGTGTCAACACCGGGAGATACTTGTCGAGGATCCGCTTCAGCGCGACTTGATTGATTGGCTTGTTGAGGTAGTCGTCGCCACCGGCCTCTTGAAAGCGATCACGATGCTCTTCGGTGACGTTGGCCGTGAGCGCAATGATGGGGTTAGAGTAGCCGGTCTGGCGCAACATTTCGGTCGCGTCGATCCCGCCCATCACCGGCATCTGCAGGTCCATCAGGATGAGGTCGAAACGCTCGCTCAGTGCCGTCTCTACAGCCCGCATGCCATTGACGGCCACACTGCTCTGCACTCCCCAACTGGTCAGTAGATGCTGAATGAATATCTGCATTTCTGGAGTATCCTCCACCACCAGCACCCGACCATTCAACTGCTCCCCTGACTCGAAGGCAATCTCCTTCGAATCCTCCGCTTCCCGTTTCTCCTGTAACAGCGGTAGTCGTAAAGTGAAACAGGAGCCCTCCTGTTCCCGACTACTTCCCCGTAGTTCACCGCCCATTCTCTCCGCCAACTGTCGGGAGATATGAAGTCCCATCCCGATGCCACTATAGGCCCGAGAGAGGCTCTGATCCCCTTGCGAAAAAGGTTCGAACACCTTTCCCAGCAGCTCATTCGATATCCCAATGCCGTTATCCTCAACCTCGATCAAGATCCCTCCCGTGGCTTCACTACTCGCTCGCAGATGGACCAGACCATGGTTGCTGAACTTGACTGCATTTCCCACCAGGTTGGAGATGATCTGCAGGATACGGTTACGATCGCCGATACAGCGTCCACTGTAGGGGATTTTATTCTCGATCTTCAGCTCGATCCCTTTACTCTGCGCCTGCTGTTGAAAGAGGTCACCCACTTCGACCAACAGTTCTCCGAGGACAAAAGGGGTGAGTTGGATTTCGAGTCGGCCACTCTCCATTTTGGAGGCATCGAGTACGTCATTCACTCGGTGCAGTAGATTGTTGCCGGAGGAACGGATCATCTCCACCATCTCCTGCTGTAACTCATCCAGTTCGGTGGTTTCGAGTACATCGGCCCCCCCGAGAATACCGGAGATCGGGGTCCGAAACTCATGGCTCATGGCTGCCAGAAACTGATCCTTGGCCCGGTTGGCCTGGTTCGCAAGCTCCAGCGCCTCCTCCAGTGAGCGTTCATGCTGCCAGCTGATGCTGAGGCTACGGGCCAACTGGTAGATCTCCTCCTTGATGAAGGGTTTGCGTAGCAACAGAATATCGTGCTCCATGGCGGCATGGAGTTCACCCACCGGACGGTCAGAATAGGCGGTGACAAAGACGATATAGATGCGCTCATCTATCTTGCGTAACCGTTTGGCCGTCTCCAGACCATCGATTCCGGGAGGCATTCGCATATCGAGAAAGGCGACCCGAAACGGCTCCCCTGCGGCCACCGCCTCCTGAGCCAATGAGACCGCCCGCTCCCCCTGATCGGCCAGTGTCAACTGAAAACGGTATGCCGGCCCCGAATCGGCCGATGTCGTTGGCTCCGCTGTACCAAAAACCGACTCGATTTCTGATCGAATTCCACGCTGACGCTCCTCCAGCGTCTGCTGATAACTGATCCGGATCTCCTCCTCGTCATCTACCGCGAGGATTTTGAATAAACTGGTCATCTCCTCCCTCCCCATGGTCATTGATACCAGAGAACAGTGCCGGCATCAAGCGCTACGATATCACTCATCCTCCTGTGGAGAGGATGGAGCGGAGACCCGCTGTGGTAGCTCTACTCGTAATGTCGCCCCCTCTCCCCGGCCCGCACTCTCGACAGCAACCGTTCCCTGGATCGAACCGACGAAGGTAGAGACCGAGTGTAGTCCAACCCCTGTCCCCTCCCGCTTCGAGGTGATCCCGCGCTGAAAGATCTGCTGCTGCATCGCTGGATCGATTCCTCCCCCATTATCCTCTACGCTCAACCGAAATCGTTCTCCAGGTAACGCCTCGACCGTAAGTGCGATTTTCCCCTGACAGCTTTCGATCGTACCACACTGTTCGATGATCGACTCTCTGGCATTCTTCAGCAAATTATCCACCATCTGCACAAACTGATTGCGCGGCAGTGAGACCATCTCCACGGCCGGATCGAGGCTCAATTCCAGTTCGATGTGATACTTTTCATTGCTGCCGCTATGCATGGTGGTCACCTTCTCCAGGGTATCATGGAGAGAGAAACGGGTACTCACCATCCCTCCACCACGGGACATCTCCTGCTGAATGGTAATGATCTCGATGATGTGCCGGACCCCGGTGGCGATCGCCCGGCTACTGTTACGAAGGTACTCCTCTAACTGTTGCTTCAGTAGTTGCGACAACCGGGTGAGGCCGGCATGGAGCTGCGGTAGATCGGTGAGGGTGGTGGCATGTTGCAACTGTTCGCCGATACGTTCGATATTGTCACTGGCCTGATCGATCATGTCGATTCGCCCGTGGACTCCGGCAATGGCATTGCCGATATTGTGCAACACATTGACCGACATCTCTGCCAACCCCTCCTGATAAGCCAGTTCGCTCTCCTGTTGGACACGCTGGCGCTCAGTGGCGATTCGCTCTCGCAGGTCGTGAACCACCAGCACAACCCCGGTGATCTGGTGCTCACGATTCCGTAGCAGTGCTCCGGAGATGTGGGCTGGAATCTGGTTGCCGTGGTGGTCGAGCAGCAGTCGCTCGGCGGCCATGATCTGTTCCCCCTCGATCTGATCCACCAATCCCTCTTCAGCGAAGAGGTGGCCGTAGGGGGTGAGCCGGAAAAGTGCGCCCCCCAACTCCTGTAACTCCTCCTCGGTACAACCCAGCAGATCGAGCAGACAGCGGTTGGCTCGGACCACCTTGCCGGTCGTATCGATCACCAGCAACCCCTCCTGCATCGAGTTAAGGATCAACTCGATCTCACGGTTCTGTTGGGCGAGCTCCTCAGTACGCTGCGCCACCTTCTCTTCCAATCGGTTCTGATGCTGCCAGAGAATCGCCACCATCTCTTGTAGGCGGGTAGTCAACAGGTTGACCTCGCGAATCTCTCCCAGTTCACAGCCATCGATCTCTCCGATCTCGCTTTTGTAGGTGAGTTGCTCGATCGGGCGTACCAGGAAGTGGGCCTGACGGTGGACCATCCAGAACAGGAAGAGAAAGATCAGTAGCGCTGTCCACAGCACATCCTGCCGAAGTCGTTGGACCGGGCGTAATATCTCGGATCGATCCTGTTGAATCACGATCCCCCACTCCAGCTCAGGCAACCAGTTCCAGACCCCATAGATTTGTCGGCAACTGTAATCGATCATCCAGCCCTCGCCTCGACTTCCACTCAGGGCATGGCGAATGGGAAAACGCTCGGGTTGGTTCTCGCGCAGAATGATGCACTCTTCATCCGGAGTGCTCTCCTCAAAATTACGAAAATGGTTGATGAAGTTGACCCCGTCGGAGGGGGTATGACCACGCCACTGGGCCACCATCACTTCACCACTCTCCCCCAATCCACTGTAGCTCTCTAGCAGGTTACGTAGCCGTCCCAGTGAGAATGGGCGCACCAGAACCGCCACCATCTGTCGTGGATCGACCGGCGAGAAGAGTGGAATTCCCATCAATACGGTCGACTCCTCCACCTGTTCCACCGAACCAAAACGGGAGATCGCCATCTGTCGAGTGGTGTTGACCACCCCGATCAGTTCGGAGAACAGGGTCTCTCCATAAAACCCTTTGGCACCGAGGTTGACTCCGATTTCACTCTCCATGGGACGGAGCGAGAAGAACAGTTCTCCCGCGGGCGTCAACAGGAAGAGATCATCCACACCCAGTGAGTTGAGTAGGGTACGGTACTCCCGGCGAAAGCGATTTTGCTGTATTTGGTAGCTGGACGAATCTTCCCCCAGCAGGGTGTAGATTTTGGCAAAGCCGGTGGCGAAACCGGTTAGCCCAGGATCACGTGCGACCTCCTCCATCCACTGCTTCTGCTCCCGGAACAGATTGAGGATACGCTCCTTACGAAATTTCGCCTGATAGCCCAGACTGTTCTGTGCACTTTCGATCAGTGCCTCTTCCGAGATCGAGTATACGGTATAGCCAATGGCCACCACCGCCACCAGTAACGCCACCAGACTGTTCCGTAACTGGTGGTGAAACAGGCTGCGCGTTTTTTTGGGTATCAACGGTAACACAGCTCCTATCGCCCTCCTCTCCAGACCTTCTTCGTGACAGAGGCCATTGATCAAAAAAGCTCGATATCGCCCCCCTCCTGTTCCGCCTCCTGCATCAGTTTACCCTGTCGCACCAAATGTTCATAACTACAGATCCGGTTACGACCATTCTCCTTGGCATAATAGAGCGCCTGATCGGCTCTGCTGATAATCTCACTGGCGATCTGGTTGGTAGAGACTGCGGTGTAACCGATGCTGACCGTCACCTGACCGACCTGGGGAAAATGGTGAGATTTGATGAGTGCTCGAAACCCCTCCAACTCCCGCTCTACCTCCTCTTCCGGTTGACTCAACATCACCACGAACTCCTCTCCACCAAAGCGATAGAGGCTGGTTTCTGCCGCAAAGTGGCTCTTCATTCGGTCGGCAAAGATCAGTAGCACATCATCACCGTAGAGATGCCCAAAGTTGTCGTTGATCCGTTTGAAATGGTCGATATCGAGTACCGCCAGATGAGGAATTGCAGTCGTGCGTTGTTGTAATAGCTCCTCCATATAATGGCGTAACCGATCCTCGAATGAACGTCGATTGAGCAAGCCGGTAAGAGAGTCATGCTCGTATTTGTAGAGCATGATACTGTGGTTGCGATAGATCTCCAGCAACTGTTCAATCGGCTGCAGCAGTGGTTCTAGTGAGTTGGTTGACTCCAGAAAGAGAATCTCACTGACATTTCCACTGGATCGAATGGGAATGGCATAACGGTTGTTGCGTTCACTCCTGAGCGAATCCCCACGATAGATCTGGCCACTGTGCATCGCGGTAAAGAGACTGGTTCGACGCTCGATATGGTCGAACTGGGCGCCCTGTTCCAGGGCGTTGCGGTAGTAGGCCACCCCTTCACGCTGCTGGTCGATATCACTGCTGATCTCGAACAGATCAAGGGAGTCGAACTGTTCCAGTGCCTCTACCCCCCGGATCAGGGCACGACGCAGCGATAACAGCTCCTCTTCCCGAGTGAGTGCTACTGCAGACTCCAGAATCTGTTGGTAACTACTGGAACGAGTCTCCACAACCACTCCGCCTCCCTTCACCGTACTCAAAAAAGGTAACAGCTCGTCACTGCCTGTAACTGACCCGGTGGTGAGCCGAACAGTTACAAAAAAGGGCAGACACCTTGTGCAGTGCCCGCCCCTGGAATATCACCTACCTTACCGTTCCCGGTGAGGTGACAACATGGTGACCGTTACCCGGCCTTGGTTGATCCTTCGCCACTATCCCCCTTGTTGTCGGTCCAGGAGATCTTGATCTCGTCCCCTTTATCCCCCGATACTTGCAACCGCAAGTAGGGATTTTTGGAAATCGTGGAGTTGAAATCAGCCTCCATGAAGGCTACCCCTCCCTTCTCGGCGGTTACCGATTGAATGAAGTGGGCCGGGATAGTCTCTCCGGTCTTCTTGTCCTTACGGAGGCCGGTCTCCATTGGATGGCTCATCAGACATTTGACGTCGATCACTCCATTCTTGGCCTTGGCTCTCAATTTGACTTTGTTCTTTGCCATTATCTTGCTCCTCTATCCTTTTCTTCCTGGTGACCTAGCCGCCACAACCGCCGATGGTGACCTTGACCGTCTTCTTGGCGTTGAATGTGCCCGATGCGGTGGTGACTACACCATAGACATCACTGGTTTTACCCATCTTCAATCGGGTCGCAACAAACGCTACAGCCCCCTCCTTGAGATGGTAAGTTGCTGCCAGCGGACGCTGGTTCTCCTGGACAACGATAGAGATGCTCTCGACGATTCCGTCGATCTCACGAGCATCGACCTCGATCGGTACAACGGCACCATTCTCGGCAATATCGGGGGCCTTGATTTTGACTGAACCACTGGCATCTCCGGTGTTTGGCATATCCTTGGACTCCATCACCCCCTTCGGCCACGCCGCTAAGGCAATGTTGGGCGTCAACAGACCCGCTCCCAGCGCAGCAGTAATCGCGCCACCTGCCAGTGTACCTTTGATAAATACTCTTCTTTTCACTTTCCTCACTCCTTGTTATTGAAGTTTACCCGGCCTCTTAATGTTTGATCCCCCGCTCTCTCTTAACAGGCTGTTAAGATCACCATAACCCTCGTTTGTGGTGTAGCAAAGGCGTGCTACCGAGAATTCCTCCCTGGGCAACCGCGCCCCTGCAGGAGACTACACTGTAAAAAAAAGTGTTGCCGTTGTCGATAGCGATCACCCTATTTATCCGGTAGTCGGTCAAATATCTCGGCAAATCGTTCAAACTGGTTCAGTAGCAGGTCGGTCAACTCAGGGTCGAACTGGTGTCCGCGCTGCTGTTCGAACTCTTGTCGGACCCGATGCAGATCCCAGGCTGGCTTGTAGCAGCGTACACTGGCAAGCGCATCGAAGACATCGGCGATGGCGGCAATTCGTCCATAGAGATGAATCTCCTTCCCCTGTAACCCACGGGGATAGCCGCTGCCATCCCACTTCTCATGATGTTCGTGAGCGATGATGCTGGCGGCATGGAGAACCGGTCGATTGGGGTTGAGCCGAAGGATATCGTAGCCGATCTGGGCGTGTTCCCGCATTCGGCTCATCTCAGCCTCATCGAGTGGCCCTTTTTTCTTGAGAATACTATCGGAGATGCCAACCTTCCCCATATCGTGGAGTGGGGCCGCCTGCTCTAGCAGGAAAATCTCCTCTTCTGGCAGTCCCAGTAGCCGTCCCAGCAGGGCGGAGTAACTCCCCACCCGCTTGACATGTTGGCTGGTCTCCCGAGAGTGGAACTCGGAGACGGTGCCGAGAAGGTGGATGACATCCTCCTGGGTCCGTTGTAGTTCATGATTGAGATCGATATTTTCGGTCGAGATGGAGATGTTGTTTCCAAAGAGCTCGATCAGATTGCGATCGGTATCATCGATACGGTGATTACCGGAGAGGTAGATCACCCCCCGATTGTGACCTCGCCCCTGGAACGGGATGGCGCAGTCGTTACCAAAGAAGGTGCAGCGTCCGATCCGATCGGCTTCAGCCACCTGCGACACCACGGTCTCCGGTAGCAAGGTCTCCAGGCGATGACCAGCGCTGTTGCTATAACAGCCGGTGCCGGCCAGCGTTTGAAACCCCGGGGGCTCACTGGTTTGTTCCTCTTCTCTCTGGACTATGGCACAGAGGGCATCATCATGTCGTGTGGTCAGGGCAACGATCTGGGTCAAAATTCCCTCAACGAACTCCGCCATCGAACGCACCTTGAATACCGATGCCGAGGCGTTGATGATCTTCTGCAAACCCTGTCGACTCTTCTCCAGCTGGATGATTGCCTGATAGGCCCGCAGCGTGGTCACCATCGTGGTCATCAGCTTCTGTGCCGTGAGTTCGGTCTTCTCCTTGTAGTCATCGATATCGTAATCGACGATCACCTGGGCCTCTGGCGCCTGTCCCGGTTGGCCGGTCCGAAGAATGATACGGACAAAGCGGTTTCCGAGACGGTTGCGGACATACTCCACCACCTCCAGCCCGGCATGGTCCGACTCCATCACCACATCGAGCAGCATCATCGCCACATCGGTGTGCTGCTCCAGCATTGTGCAGGCCTCGGCTGCGGAGTAGGCATGGAGGAACTGAATGGGGCGTCCATCGAAGAGAAAGTTTTCTAGCGCGAGACGGGTGATCTCATGAACCGAACGTTCATCGTCCACCAACAGTACCTTCCACGGTACGACACCGCTCTCCTCCTCTGTCGAGCGCTCCTCCTCTTCCTCTGCGGCAAAGAGCAGCTCATCCTCATCGAGGAGGTCTGCCATCAGAGGGATGCCTCCCATTCGGGAGAGAACATCACGGTCTGGTGTAGTCGCAGTTGGGATTGATCGGAGAGCAGTCGTTCGAAATCGGCGGCCGGCAGTGGTTTGGAGAAGAGATAGCCCTGCAGCTCCTCACACAGCTGTTCGCGTAGAAAATCGGCCTGGGCCTCGGTCTCGACCCCCTCGGCCACCACATCCAGTCCCATACTATGGGCCATCGCAATCACCGCCTTGACCAGGGTCATATCTTCGCGCGATGCAGGAATATCTTTGACGAACTGCCGATCGATCTTGACGATGTCGATTGGCAGCCGCTGCAGATAGTTGAGAGAGGAGTAGCCGGTTCCGAAGTCGTCGACTGCGATCTGGATTCCGCTGGCACGGATCTTTTTCAAGGTTCGTGCTACCTGCTCGACATTACCGATAGCAGCCGTTTCGGTAATCTCCAGTTTGAACCAGGGCGGAGCAATTCCACTCTCTCGAATCACAGAAATCACCCGTTCGGCTAGCCCCGACTCCTGGAGCTGCACGGCAGAGAAGTTGACCGCGATCCGCACCCCTGGGAGTCCTTGTTGTAGCCACGCTTGGTGCTGTCGGATCGACTCCCGCATCACCCACTCCCCCACCGCATCGATCAGCTTCTCTTTCTCCAGCATTGGCACGAAAATATCGGGCGAGATCACTCCCAATTTAGGGTGGTTCCACCGTAGGAGCGCCTCACAGCCGACAATTTTACGGTTGTTGGAGTCGACCTGAGCCTGGTAGTAGAGCTCCAGCTCACCATTTTCGAGTGCGGTGTGAATAGAGTTGTCGAGCTCATGATACTCACGGGTCTGGCGTTGCATATCCAGTTCAAACAGGCAGTGCTGGTTGTTCCCCATCTGGCGGGAGAACTCCAGCGCAGTACCGGCACAGCGCAGAAAACTCTCGGCGTTATCACACTGGTCGGGGAAGGTGGCAACACCGACATTGAGTCCCAACATGAGATCGTCCCCTTCCACTCGGTAAGGCTGAGAACAGTTCTCGATCACAGCGCTAACCGTGGCGCGCAATCGCTCTTCCGATTGCACGTTTTCACACAACATGACGAAGTGATCCCCTCCGATTCGAGACAATACGAATCGTCCTTCGGAGTGCTTTTCGAGCCGCATCGAGATCTCCAACAGCACCTGGTCACCAATCAGATGACCATAGACATCGTTGACTCGCTTGAAGCGGGCTACGTCGATCATCAGCAGTGCCAGATGGCGTCCGCTCTGGCGTGCACTCTCGATCGCTTGATCGAGATAGATGAGGAAGAAGTGGCGATTGAGCAGTCCGGTCAGTGGGTCTTGATTCGAGAGCTCACCCAACTCCTGCTGGGTCTTGCGCTGACTCGCCAGCTTCTGCTCCAGTTCATTGGTATTCTCCTGCAACGAGTTGTTGAGTGTCCGGAATCGTAACAACACATTGATCTTGGCCCGTAACAGTGCCGGATTGATTGGCTTGGTGAGGAAGTCATCGGCCCCACTCTCGAGGGCCTTGGCGTGGCACTCCTGGTCATTCTGTCCCGATACCACGATCACCGGCAGGAACCGGCGGCCAAACTGCTCCTTGATCTGACTGGTCGCTTCATAGCCATCCATCCCCGGCATACGAATGTCCATTACCACCAGGTCGGGGAGACTTTCACGGCAGCGCAGCACCGCATCCCTGCCGTTTGTCGATTCAACTACGCCATAACCGGCCTGCTGAAGAAGGGACGCCAGCATTGTGCGGTTTTCCGCATGGTCATCGACAACCAGTATTCGTGCTTTTTCCTGCTCCACGCCCCGATTCCGACATCCTCTCTTCGATCTGGGTTCGAAGGAGGAGAAATTCGATTGAGTCACTTAGTCGATAGACTCTATAAAAACAGACCCCTGGATGTCAATTGACCTGTTATTGAAATTTGTATGTAACTTAAAGGCACCTCTAAAAAGTAACTATTCAGGGGGGGCTGTAACCACTCCCCTCACCCCAACCCTCTCCCAGAGGGAGAGGGAGTGTACTCGGTGGGTAGGGGCAAGCGCCTCGGCCCCCATCTCCCCCCTCAGCGCCTTTCATAACCTCTGTTTATTGTCCGAGGCTGAACAGTGGTCAAACTAATTGGATATATAAGCATGGGGTAATATTCTATGAAATGAGGGCGAGCAATTGACGTATGACAAGGAGAGTGAAATGAAAAGAGTGATCGCTGTCATCGTACTGACATTTGCCGCAACCTCTGTGGCTGCCTGGTTCGGTGGGAATGATGACCACTGGGATGGCTGGAGCAGCGCAGACGGCTACGGCTATCATGATGGACGTGGACGTGGCTATGGACGGGGCAGGAGCGACATGGATGGCTCATTCAGTATGACCATCAATGCCAGTGGACGAGCCCATACCGACATGGAGTCGGATATCGATGGCGATTGGCATGGGGACTATTACGGTGATAGTGGCTGGAATAGTCGCTCTTATCCGGCCTATTACGGCTACTACGGTGCGCCGGCCTACAATCCTACCGCTGGTTACGAAGCCCACCGCAAGATGATCGAGGCTCGCCGTGCCGCGATCGAAAAGCGGCGTGAAGAGACTAGAGAATCTCTGAACAAGTAGCCTCGAGCTCAACGAAAAAGGCCGCCACGAACTTTATCGTGGCGGCCTTGCTTAACAGGTTAACGGGTGACTGAGTTAGACCGAGTGGCCTGAGAGAGAGTCACGTTGGTCTTGCAGCATCTCTTTGATCGCGAGATAGATATTTCGACCTAGCCAAAGAATCGAAATAACGCCAAGCGAGGCCACAATTAGTGCGTCGAGGTCATGTTGAAAGGTAAACATTGTTCGGACTCCTGTAAGGGGTTGCGGAGGATTCCTCTACTCTGGTTACCATTCTAGGGAGGGATGGTCGTTCTACCAATACGCAAAAATACGTATTTTAAGGTGCCACTACCGTAAGAGAATCTCGATCACCTTGAAAGCTGCAGCCTGAGCCATGGCTGTCGTGACCATTACACTGGAGCCGTAACCGCTGGCGCAGTCGAGAGAGACTCCAGCGGTCCCCGGCTTGCAGAAGGTGGTGGCGCCATCGTTTGTTGGGTAACGGGGCTGTTCACTGGAGAAGACGCAGGGGACCCCGAAGGTGCGTTTGGGGTTGCGGGAGAAGTGATAGTTGCGCCGTAACTCTGAACGCACTTTGGCCGCCAGCGGATCATTGAAGGTACGAGAAAGGTCCCTGATCTCGATGCGAGTGGGGTCGAGCAACCCCCCTCCTCCACCGACGGTGACCACCGGGATGCGGTTACGCCGACAATAGTAGATCATCCTAGCCTTGACACCAATCTGGTCGATCGCATCCACGACACCCTGGTAGCCCTCTGTCAGCAGTGCAGCCATACGCTCCTCACCGAGATTCTCGCTCACCGCATGACAGCGACAATCGGGGTTGATTTCGGCGATTCGTTGTTGCATCACCTCCACTTTGGGGCGCCCCAGGGTGCTCTCCAGGGCGTGAAGTTGACGGTTGATATTGCTGCGACTGAGTTGGTCGCCATCGATCAGGGTCAGTTGTCCCACCGCCGAACGGGCCAGACTCTCCGCCACCCAGGATCCGACACCACCGATCCCGACCACACAGAGGTGACTCTGCCTCAGCTGTTGCAGCGCCGCTTCGCCATAGACTCGCGACAGGGCACTGAATCGCTCTTCAAAATCGAAATTGGAAGTTGTAGACATCTCCCCCCCCGATAGGGAGTAAAATATTGTAACTGTTCAGCTCACCCCTGAAATCCGTCATTTCGGCGTTCGAAAATGGTCATTTACACGTGCAAACTCACATTTTCTGCCTTGAACTGACGAATTTCAGGGGCAATCTGAATCAGTTACAGGCCCCCCTGAATAGTTACAAACTATTGAGGATACCAGCAGAATGATAAAGGCACCTCTAAAAATGTCCTTTTCCGGTAATGATCAATCGTTGCAGTAACTATTCAGCTCTCTCCCTGAATAGTTACTCGTTGCAAAAGTTTTGGCACTCCTGAATGGCAACACGCTCAACCACATGAATCAACGAAGAGATAGCCGGCAATGGTGGCAACCGGCCCTACTGCTGATCTATAGGCTGCTGCTATTGTTGCCGGTACTGTCGGGTGAGATGGAGCTGGCGATGCTCTCGATTGCGGCGCTTACCCTCTCTACGGTTACCACACCACGTCATCAACGGCCTCGACTCCCCTACTGGGAGGTCAAGCAGGTCGACCTCGAGCCGCCTATCCTCTCCAATGGGGCGATTACTCGAGAGCTGCAAAAGGCGGTACGGATACATCAGAGTAACCTTAATGACCCCCCCAAGTCTAGTGAGCTGGAGCAGGTGGTGGAGTCGGAATCTGTGTTGGAACCGGAGCAGGTGTTGGAACCAGAACCGGTGATGGAACCAGAACCGGAGTTAGAGCCAGAGCCGGAGCTAGAACCAGAGCCGGAGTTAGAACCAGAGCCGGAGTTAGAACCAGAGCCGGAGTTAGAACCAGAGCCGGAGTTAGAGCCAGAGCCAGAGTTAGAGCCAGAGCCAGAGTTAGAGCCAGAGCCAGAGCCAGAGCCAGAGCCAGAGCCAGAGCCAGAGTGTGCCCCACTCCCGTGCTATCCTCAATATCTGCACCCTTTCCCCGTACTGGCCAAGATAGAATCTGGAGAAGAGCGGCCACAACCAGAGGTCGATCCCTCTCCTTCCAGTGCTGAAGAGCGAATCAGTGCGGCCCTGCAGCGGCTTCTTCCCCTGGAGTCGGAGTCCGAGCCTGATCTGGACGACTCTAGAGATGAGGAGCAGAGGGAAGATGAGGAGGTTCTCACTCAAAGGCGAGAACAGCTGCAACAGATCTGCCAGCGACAGGGGGTGACGCTGGAACGGTTGGTGGAACGAAACCATCGAGAGCAGCCGCTGCTGCAGATGTTGCTGACTGCCAGAGGTGAACTCCCTCCAGAGTATCACCCCTACCGTAATAGAACCCGAGGGTGTGGTGCCGACTTGCTGGTTGAATCGGCACTACGACTACAGTTAGAGCAACGGATCGATACGCTTTATCAAACCTACTCCTCTCGAGAGGGTGGGTGGGAAGCGCTACAGCAGCGCATCAGAGCCGAGCTCGAGGCGGAGTTCTCACCACGGGTGCTGCAGAACCACCAGCAGGCAATCGAACGGCGACTCACGAATAATTCTGAATCTTAACTTATCTATGTAACCAGTTGATTAAGATTATTGTTTCTGCGGAGTTTTGCTCTCGACCTCAGTGGAGACTGCCTCAACCGGTGCCAGATAACACTGTCCAGAGAAGGTGGACTCTTTCTCCTTGTGCCCCCGAATTCTCAGGTAGGGAGAGGGGTCATAGTGCATGCTACCAAGCACTTTACCGCTGGACGCTTCGATCGAACTACGCTCGATTTTGACGATATCTCCATCGATGATCTTGCGGTAGCGGTAGTTGGAGTGGGTCGGGGTAATCTCCCACTCCTCGACGATTCGATCACTGTTGTAGTAGGTAAGAGAACGCACCGAACGGCTACTCTGGTCGGGAACTGAGACCTTGACCCCATCGGTGTGCGTCACCTCATCGGTCTTGCTGTCGATCTCATCCATGCTACAGATCAGATCGGTCATCGCCGCTTGGGCACCCCCTGCCACCATCATCAACAGCACTCCGAGACTCTTCTTCATCCCCTGCTCCTTACACGAACATAGTTTCCAATATCCCACAGACGGCACCGAGGCCGCCGCAAAAACTGCTGTGGAGGATACCGAGACTATGCCATCGAAGCAACTGCAACGACTCATCCCGGTGGCTGCTTAGGTCAACTCAATCCACCCATAAGCGGTTACTTTGTCAGAAGAGAAAGTGGCCGTGCTCTTTTTTCTGTTTTCGCATCGCTCTCAGCTCGGCGTCCCCCGAAATGACCACCCGACGGTCGGGATTGAAATCGAGACTACGGCTGCGGCCGCGGTATCGAGTCAGACTGAGAATCAGCTTCATCGCCTCCAGCCGCGCCGAATGTTTGTCATCCGACTTGATCACATACCATGGAGTCTCTGGGCGGTGGGTGCGGCGCAGCAGGTGATACTTCATCTCGGTAAACTGGTCCCAGAGATCCTGGGCCTGGAGATCGACCTCACTCAACTTCCATTGCCGCAACGGATCGGTCCGACGACGCTCGAAACGGCGCGCCTGCTCCTCCTTGGAGACTGAGAAATAGAGCTTGATCAACTGCGTCGAGCCATCCTCGATAAAGCTGCGTTCATAGGAGACCACGTTATCCATGAACAGACGATATTGGGATTGGGAACAGAACCCCATCACCGGTTCCACCATCGCTCGGTTATACCAACTGCGATCGAACAGCACGATCTCTCCGGCACAGGGAAACTGCTCGATATAGCGCTTCATGTGCATCTCGGTACGCTGGGCCTCGGTGGGCTTGCCGAGCGCCACCACGCGATAATGCTTGCTGTTCATGTAGCGGGTGATCTTGCGAATGGTTCCCCCCTTGCCGGAGGCGTCACGTCCATCAAAGAGTACGATCACCTTACGCCGAGTCCTCTCAAGGTGACTCTGGAGCTTGATCAGCTCAGTCTGATAGCTCTTCAACTCCTCGTTCTGAACGTGGCTCTGTAGTGCATCCTTGAAGATCGATTTGTAGAGGCTGTTTTTCAACAACTCTTGAATCTGTTTCGACGAGAGCCGCTCTCCTCCCCCCAGACTTTTCAGCATCTTGCGATGCCCGCGTTGAACGTAGATGTTCTGTCCAGCCTTTTTCACTCTGCTCTCCACCAGTTCCCACAGCATTGATGATTATAGCACCCTGAAGAACCAGGTTACCCCGACAGGGTCTCTTCTCCCCCTCCCCGGTCTGGAGAGGGAGCCGATTACCCCCCGCGACGCCAGCGGTGAAAACGTCCAGCCCAGTGCAGCAGCCAGGATGGCAGGTGATTTCGTCGCCACTGCCCCGCTACCCGCTGATTGACCTCACTTCGAGTG
>CAYFOQ010000035.1:0-4180 GCA_964344735.1 uncultured Piscirickettsiaceae bacterium | reverse complement strand
TAGGGGTGAATCGTTGCCAGCAGCTGTTTCAGACCGAGACCATGGCGCATCGCCAACACATACTCCTGCAGCAGTTCACCGGCCTGTTCACCAACGATGGTCACTCCGAGTATTCGGTCCCGCCCCGGCTCGGTGAGCACCTTGATCCACCCCTCGGTCTGGCTCTCGGTGATGGCCCGATCGAGCTCATTGAAAGGGAACCGGGTCTCCTCAAAGGGGATCCCCTGTTGAGTCGCCATCACCCCGTTGAGTCCCACTTGAGCAATCTCCGGTGTGGTAAAGGTGGCCCATGGCAGGACTCGCTCATCCAGGCGAAAGCGTTTCACTAAACCAAACAGTGCATTACTGCTGGCCACCCAGGCCTGGTTGGCGGCTGCGTGGGTGAACTGGTAGGAGCCGGCGGCATCACCACAGACAAAAATCGAGGGGATGCGAGTCTGCAGATAGTGGTTGGCCTCGATCGCACCCTGCCCCCCCAGCTCGACACCAACCTGGTCCAAACCCAACCCTTCGGTATTGGCGACTCGCCCAGTTGCCACCAACACCCGGTCGAAACTCACCTCATGGGTCTGCTCCGGCTGTCGATTGCGTATTCGCAATATCCCCCCCCCATCGGTGCGAACAAAGGCGAGTGGCTCCTGCTGTAGTCGTAGATCGATCCCTTCGATCGAGGCGAAACGGTTGGTGAAAAGCGCCTGTACCTCAGGATCTTCACGAGGTAACAGCCCCTCCCGCCCCACCAGCGTTACCGTCGAACCCAGTTGGGCAAAGGCCTGAGCCAACTCACAACCGATGGTCCCGGTCCCTAATACCAGTAACCGTTGCGGAAGTTGTCGTAGCTCCCAGAGATTATCGGAGGTGAGAATGTCGACCGACTCGATCCCCTGGATGGGTGGGATTCGAGGACGGGCTCCAGTGGCGATAAGAATGGCGCGAGTGGTCCACTCCCGTTCTCCTACGCGAACCGACCAGGGAGAGGTGATCACCCCCTCTCCAGTTACCACCTCCACCCCCAGTGCACGATAACGCTCGACGGAGTCGTGGGGGGCAATGGAGGCAATCACCCGCTGCACCCGCTCCATCACCGCGGCGAAATCGACCTCGATCTCTCCTATTCGAACCCCCAACTCTTCCGATTGGCGCAGTGCTGCCACCCAACGGGCCGAGCGGATCAACGCCTTGGAGGGAACGCAACCACGGTTGAGGCAATCTCCTCCCATCTCATTCCGTTCGATCAGGGTTACCCGCGCTCCGGACCCGGCGGCCAGCAAGGCCGCTACCAGTCCACCGGATCCGGCTCCGATCACGACCAGGTTACGCTCGAATCGACGTGGGCGTACAGCGCTCATCATGCAAGATCCTCCCTCCATCCAGAATACTCCACCCCACACTACTTTCAAGGTAGAATGACCGTAACTGTTCAGCTCACCTCTGAAATCCGCCATTGAACACCCAATCCGATACCCTCGCCGCGGTCGATCTCGGCTCCAATAGCTTTCATTTGGTGGTGGCCCGCTATCACGATGGCCAGCTGCAGATTGTCGATCGAGTCAAAGAGATGGTGCGGCTCGGTGGTGGGCTCGATAGACAGGACCAACTGGTTCCGGCGGTGATGGACCGTGCCGTTGCAACACTGGAACGGTTTGGTCAGCGTCTGGAGGGGATTCCGCCGCAGTCGATTCGTGCCGTCGGCACCAAGACCCTGCGTACCGCACGTAACGCCCAGCAATTTATCGAGCGGGCCACAACGGCGCTTCAACATGAGATCGAAATCATCTCTGGATTTGAAGAGGCCCGGCTGATCTATCAAGGGGTGACCCACGCGATCGAGACCGAGGAGCAGCGATTGCTGGTGATGGATATCGGTGGACGAAGTACCGAGCTGATACGGGGCAGTGGCCATACCCCCAAACATATGGATAGTCTCACCATGGGGAGTGTCAGTATGAGTCAACGCCACTTTGGTGATGGTCGTATCACTCCCCGGCGATTCAGCCAGGCGGAGCTACGGGCGCAGTCCGAGCTCCAGGGGATACGTAAACGCTATCACCGCAAGCAGTGGCAGCGAGCACTCGGCTCCTCCGGAAACATTCGTTCCATCGCCCGAATCATCCATGAAGCCGGTTGGGCTCGTAATGGGATCAACTACGAGGCCCTGATGAAGCTCAAACAGCAGACACTACAGCAGAAGCGGGTCGACTCACTCCGATTCGAGGGGCTGAAAGAGGAGAGACGTCCCGTTTTTCCCGGTGGACTGGCGATCCTCTGTGCCGCTTTCGACAGCCTTGGGATCGAGGAGATGGTGGTCTCTGATGGTGCGCTGCGTGAGGGGGTGATCTACGATTTTGTCGGTCGGATCTGCAATCATGACATTCGCGAACTGGCAGTCGATAATCTGATGTCCCGTTATCACGTTCAGGATAAACACGCTGAACGGATCCATGTGATGGCGAGCGCCCTCTTTTCCCAGACTGTCCGCCATTTCGCCAGTGATGAGGTGCGTTTCGAGAACGCCCTGCGCTGGGGAGCAAAACTGCACGAAATCGGTCTGGCGATCTCTCACCGCAAGTATCACCGTCACTCTGCCTACCTGATCAAACACTCGGATATCCCCGGCTTTTCCCGACAGGAACAGCGCACCCTTGGCGCCCTGGTTGGAGCCCAACGGATGAAGATCCAACCGGATCACTTTGCCGATTTCCACTATAGTGATACCTTGCTACGCCTCGCCATCATTCTGCGATTGGCGATCCTGCTTCATCGAGGGCGTGGCTCCACTCCGATTCCAGTCCCCTCTCTCATCTTTTCAAAACGCAGAGTAACCCTGCGGTTTGATCGAGGCTGGTTGCGGGAACAGGCCCTGACCCGACATGATCTCGAGGAGGAGCAGAAGCTGTTGGCTCGGGTGGGTGTCGAACTCAAGATCAAACATCAATAAATATAGAGTAGACTCCTAATGACTAATCCAAAACGTTCCCCCAGGGGACTAGGGCAGAAGATTGCCCTCACCCTCGCCTATGCCAGCTACGTTGGCGCGGTTGCCCTTGCCGTGGTGCTGGCCACTTACGAGGGGGAGACCGGAACTGCCGACTCCATTATCGCCAGTATCATGGCCAGCATCGTCTTTCTTGGGGGGGTCGGCATCGTTCTTCACGTCGTCGGGCGGGCCAATCTACCCGACCTGTCGATTCCTCGAGACGATCCTTCGATGTAGAGTGAGGTGCTGGGGGATTAGTGGAGAACCGTCGTGGGGGTTAGATCATCACTGCAGTAGATCCCACCGGGGCTCCGATCGCGGGCGATCCGGGTTGAGTCCTCGGCAAATTGTAATAACCGAATGGCAGTCAGTGTGGCCGTAGCGCGAGCGGTGATGGAGCCGATGGTGAGGCTTTTGGTCCCCTCAACGGTAGAATCGAGCTCCTGATACAGCCGCTGCAGCAGCTCCCCCACCTGTTCAGCCCCCTTCAGATCGGTGTCCGGCAAGATCAAGGCAAAGCGTCCACTACTGCTGAAGCGCGCCACCACATCACTGGTTCGTTGCACGATTCGCTCCAGTAGCGCTGCCGTCGCCTGGAGCAGTTGTTCGACCTGTTCGCCAGAGAGTACTTTGCGATGGTCATCAAAGCCGTCGATCTCCACCAACTGCAGGGTCAGTTCTTCATTGCGGCGTACCGCTGCCTGTACCTCACGGTCGAGGAAGAGGTCAAAGGCCCGACGATTGAAAAGTCCAGTCGCCTCATCCCGAAATGAGATCCGGTGCAGCAGCTCACTTTGATGATAGAGCTGAAGATGGTGGCGTAAACGAAGCTCCAACAGGTGGGGCGAGAGTGGACGATGAAACAGGTCGGTAACCCCGGCAAAGACCGCCTCTCGCTCTCGTTCCAGATCGCCACTGTTACAGAGCAATAATAGAGGAAGACGAGCCCCCGTCGGCAGCTGTCGTAGTTCTTGGCAGAGGGCAACCCCATCGAATGAGTGAGGATCATCCCCCATCATCACCAAATCGGGTGGAGTGGAGGCTACTCGTGCCACCACCTCTGCGGTAGAGTCCAGGGTCACTACCCGATAGTGGTACGATAACAGCTCCAGCAGTTGCTCCCGCTCCTGCTCCAGTGGAGATACAACCAACTGTTGACACCGGAGTAAACCCGCACTTATTCGCCGCATCCCGCAGGGGCGG
>CAYFOQ010000034.1:0-19238 GCA_964344735.1 uncultured Piscirickettsiaceae bacterium | reverse complement strand
CCGCATCCCGCAGGGGCGGCGTAATCGAGGACGCCGCAGCAAGCCCTATGGTTTTCGCTGCCATCTTCCCAGAGCTCGACGGCAATCACCGCCGATAGCGCCATCACTGGGATCAATGTGATGAGCCACACTCGGCGTCGTAACACGATACGACGCCAGACCCACTGCAATAATCGCTGCCGGAGACTGCGCTCCCCCTCCAACTGCCGATCCGCAAACCCCCGTTCATAGGCCTGTTGGGCAAATCCCATATCATCTTGAGCGACATGGTTCACCAACCAGTTGGTGAGAAACATGCTGATTTCCAAAGCGAGATCAACCGAATCGGCCGCCAGCAGACGGCTCTTCAGTGCTGGAATTTTGTCGATAAAGTGTTGGTGCTGACGACGGTGAGTTTCGAGTCCGGGATATTCACAGCGCTCCATCAACCCCTCTTCACGTTCGAAATGTTCCACCACATAGCGGGAGAGACGGCGCAAAATCTGCTCCAACACCTCGTTCTCACGCCTGGTGAGGATGGCGTCATTGATCTCGTTGATCGTCTCCAGCAGACGCTTGTGATCTGCATCGATGGCGCTGACACCGACGCTCAACCCCTCGTTCCAGTGGATATACTCCATTCCAATCTCTCCTCACCCGGTGACCCGGCCTACCCTGCCGCCATCTGAATACCGGAGTGGCGCAACAACGCATCGATCTCCGGCTCTCGTCCACGAAACTGGATGAAGAGCTCCATCGGATCCCGCGCCCCCCCCTGCTCCAGAATCGATGTCAGAAACCGGAGTCCGGTCTCCCGATCGAAGATACCATGCTCCTCAAAGCTGGAAAATGCGTCGGCCGAGAGAACCTCAGCCCACTTGTAACTATAGTAGCCGGCAGCATATCCACCAGAAAAAATATGGGTAAAGCTGTGGGGAAAACGGTTGAAAGAGGGAGGCTCCATCACCGCCACCTCATCACGGACCCGCTGCAGCTCCCGGTAGACCTGCTCGACTCCCTGCTCAGGATCAAATTCGAGATGGAGACGAAAGTCAAATAGTGCAAACTCCAACTGTCGCACCATCGCCATCCCCGACTGAAAGTAACGACTCTCCAATAACTGTTCGAAGTGGTATCGTGGCAACGGCTCACCACTCTGGAAATGTCCCGAGATCAGTGGAATCACCTCTTGTTGCCAACACCAGTTCTCCATGAACTGACTCGGTAACTCGACCGCATCCCAAGGAACACCACCAATACCGGAGACACTGGGAAAATCAACCTGAGTGAGGAGATGGTGTAGCCCATGTCCAAACTCGTGAAATAGGGTCAACACCTCATCGTGAGTCAGCAGAGCGGGCTGCTCTCCCAGTGGTGGTGTGAAGTTGCAGACCAACCAGGCAACCGGGATCTGCACACCATTCTCCAACCGGGAGCGGGTAATACAGTCATCCATCCAGGCTCCACCGCGCTTATCTGAACGGGCATAGAGGTCGGTATAGAACTGCCCCTGTAGCCCTCCCTGTTGATCAATGATGGAGAAGAAGCGGACCTGGGAGTGCCAGCGATCAAATTCGGACTCTTCACGAATGGTGATGCCGTAGAGCCGTTCGACCACCGTAAACATCCCCTGCAGCACTCGATCGATCGGAAACCACGGCTTCAACTCCTCCTGTGAGAGCTGATATCGCTGCTGTTTCAGACGCTCGGAGTAGAAGGCGATATCCCACGCCTGCAGCTCTTCGATACCCCCTTGATCAGCGGCAAACTGACGCAATTCATTCAACTCCTGTCGTGCCACCGGCAGTGAACGGGCCGCCAGATCTTCCAGAAAGGCGACCACCTGTTCGCTACGTTCTGCCATTTTGGTTGCGAGGGAGTAGTCAGAATAGTTGGCATAACCTAGCAGTGCTGCCTTCTCCTGACGCAACCGCAGGATCTCCAACATCACCGGGGTATTATCGAGTGCACGATCGTGCGGCCCCTGATCCGAGGCCCGGGTCACATAGGCGGTGTAACAGGCCTCCCGCAGATCACGATCCTCGGCATAGGTCATCACCGCCAGATAGGCGGGATACTCCAGGGTCAACATCCACCCCTCCTCTCCCCGCTCTTCAGCACTCTGCCGCGCCATTGCCAGGGCACTCTGCGGCAATCCAGCCAAGGGTTCAGGGCTATCGAATCGTCGTGTCCAGCGGTTGGTTGCATCCAGCACATTCTCACTGAACCGCGAGTTCAGCATAGAGAGCTGTTGGTTGATCTCACGGAAACGGGTCTGTTGAGAGGGGGGCAAATCGATCCCGGAGAGGTGGAAATCCCGTAATCCATTCTTGATGATCCGCTGCTGTGACGGCTCCAGCATCGCATACTGTCGACTATCGGCAATTTGGCGATACCCCTCATAGAGGCCACGGTGCTGCCCCATCTCACTGGCGTAATCGGAGAGTAGCGGCAGCATCCGGTTGTAGGCCTCACGTAGCTCGGGGCTATTTCTGACCGCATTGAGATGACTAACCGGTGCCCAGACCCGATTGAGGCGATCCTCCATCTGCTCCAGCGGGGCGATCAACCCCTCCCAATCGATCGGCCGTTGCAGCACCTCCTCGACCTGTTGACGATTCTGTTGCAACAGTGCCGTGATCGCCGGCTCCACATCCTCCGGCTGGATCCGGGAGAATGGAGGCAACCCCTCCATCTGCAGTAACGGGTTCTCTCTCTCCATCTGCTATCCTTATCAATTAGAAGATATAATCAAGCCGTGAACAATATCAGACCCTACCATGATCGATCACCGCACTACGATGATACCGTTTTCATCGACCCTACTGCAGTAGTGATTGGTGATGTCACCATCGGACGTGACAGCTCGGTCTGGCCACTGGTGGCTATTCGTGGAGATGTCAACTTTATCGAGATCGGTGCGCGTAGCAACGTTCAGGATGGCTCTATCCTCCATGTTGCCCGTCCTACACCGGATAATCCCCACGGTTATCCGCTAAGAATCGGTGATGATGTCACCATTGGCCACGGCGCCATTCTCCATGCCTGTACCATTGGGAACCGTACGCTGATCGGAATGGGGAGCACGGTTCTGGATGGAGCAGTACTCGAAGAGGATCTGCTGCTGGCTGCCGGTAGTCTGGTTCCACCGGGCAAACGACTCACCGCAGGACAACTCTGGCGAGGCTCTCCAGCCACCGCGATCCGTCAACTGAAACCGACGGAGATCGAGTGGCTGCACGAATCGGCCAAACACTATGTTCGATTGAAAGGGGACTATCTTGGAACTGGATCCTCGCCCCCTTCATGCCAGGGGTGACAACGACCGATCCTGCGAATTGCCAACCACACCCCCCGCCAGGCACCGTGGCGCCGTAACGCCTCGATGGCGTAGTGGGAGCAGGTGGGGTTGAAACGGCAGCTCTGTCCAATCCAGGGGCTGAGAACGATCTGATACCCGCGAATCAGTAGGATCAGCAATCGGCTCATTCCTCCGCTGCCGAACCACACGTTCGCCGTCGACTGACCGCTGCGGCCAGCACCTCCAGCAGCTCGACCGTACTCTCCCAACCGATACAGCCATCGGTGACACTCTGACCATAGGTGAGAGAGCCAGGGTCGGTCAAGTTTTGCCGTCCCTCGACCAGGTGGCTCTCCACCATGACCCCCATAATATTACGGTTACCGTGGCGGATCTGATGGGCCACATCCCGACCAACGTCAGGCTGCCGACGGAAATCCTTGCGACTATTGGCATGACTGATATCGACCATCAACCGAGTATTCTGTTCTCCCTCTTCGAGGGCACGGATCGCATCCTGTACGCTCTCGGCATCATAGTTGGGACGGCCATCTCCCCCCCGAAGGATGACATGACAATCTTCGTTTCCACGGGTCGAGAAGATGGCCGAGTACCCCTGCTTGGTGACCGAAAGGAAGTGATGAGGTTGAGAGGCAGCCCAGATCCCATCGATGGCGATCGAGAGCTTGCCGTCGGTTCCGTTCTTGAAGCCCACCGGACAAGAGAGACCCGAGGCCAGTTCACGGTGGACCTGGCTCTCGGTGGTACGGGCACCAACTGATCAGATCGGCCACATATTGCGGCGTGATAAGGTCAAGGAATTCGGTTGCTGCCGGCACCTGACGGTCATTGATCTGTAGCAGCACCTCACGAGCAAGACAGAGCCCCTTGTTGATATTGAAGCTTTTATCGAGATCGGGATCGTTGATCAAACCTTTCCAACCCACCCGAGTGCGTGGTTTCTCGAAGTAGACCCGCATCACGATGATCAGATCACGCTCGAACCGTTCGATCTGCTGCCGCAACCGGTCGGCATACTCTTCTGCCGCCGCAACATCGTGAATAGAACAGGGACCGACGACCACCACCAGGCGATCATCCTCTCCATGAAGTACCCGATGAATCGCCTCCCGGGTTCGCCAGACCGTCTCTGCAGCCTGCTCAGTGATCTGGTGCAACTGATGCACCTCTTGCGGAGGCTTCACCTCCTGCATTCCCTGAATTCGCAGATCATCGGTCTCGCGCATGGTCATCTCTTCACCCCGGCAATACTCTCCTCGAAAGGGGGGAATTCTATCGTTCTATCCCTACAAATGAAATGGAGTTAACGTCGATTGCGTTCGATCGCATCAACAATCGTCTGCTTGAGCTTGGTGATCTCGAAGAATGGCTTTTCAAAGTAGGCGAAGAGCTTGCGCCGATTGCGCTCGGAGAGATCGATCTCGGGAACCGCGTGACCTGAGATCATGATAATCGAAGTACGGGAGAGTAGAACATCATCCAACTCCGACATGAACTCATCCCCGGTCGCCCCGAGCATGCGGTAATCAAGCAACACCACATCCGGCTTGATCTGCCGAAACATCTCCAGCCCCTCCTCTCCACTAGTCGCAAAGCTCATGCTGTAATTGGAGGAGGCGAACATCTTGCGAAATAGCGCATGAATCACCTCCTCATCGTCTACGATCAATATTTTTGCCTGTTCACTCATTGTTCTCATCTACCTCTGCTATTTTTGGGAATTGTATGGTAAATCGTGCCCCGCCCAGCTCTGGGTCGGAACTGTAGCTGATCGTGGCTCCATGTTCCCGTAACATTCCATGGACCTCGGAAAGACCGAGCCCGGTCCCCTGCCCCGGCTCTTTGGTGGTTACGAAGGGGTCGAAGATACGAGCGATCAGCGGCTCCGGTATTCCCTCACCATTGTCACCAAAAATGAGCTCCACCCCCCCTTTCAACGGCTGTGCAAGGATCCGGAGTGTGGGCTCCCAACCCGCGCCACGCTGTGATCGTACCTGCTCCAGAGCATCGAGTGCATTATTGGTCAAATTGGTGAAGATACGCTGCAGTTGTGAGGCGTTGGCGGAGATCATGGGTAACTCCTGCGGAATCTCGATCAGAAGCCGTACCCGCTTCGACTCCAACTCCAGCCGGAAAAGTTTACGGACATGATCCAGTGCTTCATCGATCTGGATCGATTGGCGCTGCTTGTGATCCGGATGGGCGAAGACCCGCAGGCTATCGATGATCTCTTTGATCCGGCGGGTCTGCACCAGCGCCAGTTCAAGCTCATCGATCCAGACCTTAGGGTCGATCTCCTCACCCTCTTCGAGCGCCACACGCTGTAACTGCAGCAAGCCACCGATGTAGGAGAGGGGTTGATTGATCTCATGACCAATCCGTATCGCCATGTTACCCAGTGAGGCCATCTTGGCCTGGCTCACCAGCTGTAGCTCCATCAACTTGCCCTTTTCACGCTCCTTCCAGCTACCGTTGAGCATACGCACCGTCTGGACCACCTCATCACTGGAGAGGGGTTTATTGAGATAGAGCACATCCCGCTCCAGCTGAATCTGATGAATCCGATGGTCCGAGTAGGCGGTGACGAAAACCAACATGATTCTGGGGTCGAGGCCACGCAATCGCCGAGCGGTCTCGAGACCATCGATCCCCCCAGGCATCCGCATATCGACCAGCGCCACGGAGTAGGGTTTTCCCTGATCGAGAGCGATACGCACCTGCTCTACCCCACTCTCACCACTGGCCACCGTGGTCAATTCGAACGGCAGTGAGGGCTCTTGCCTATTTTCCAGTAGGGCCTGCCCACCACCCTCCTCCATCACCTCCGCCAGGATATCCCACAGACCATTGTCGCTCTCAGCACCTAGAAAGATGCTGTTGTAGTAGTTGAGCACCGAGTGGTCATCATCGATGGCGATACAGCGATAGTTCTCCTCGATCGCCTCGAGCTGATGGGTAAAGGAGAGTGACATCTCGACACCGATCCCGCCGCCAGGCTACTGCACCAGCTGGAACCGTCTCATCATCTCCTGCATTCGCTTCGACTGCTCATCCAGCACCTTGCTATCGTCAGCACTCTTCTCCACCTGCTGAGAGTTGGTCTGGGTCGAGGCATCGATCGCCTGCATCGCCTGATTCACCTGCATGATCCCCTGTCCCTGCTCATGACTATTGGAGCTGATCTCACTGACAATCATATTGACCTTGTCGACTGCCGCCTTGATCTCATTGAGCGAATCTCCCAGGCGATTGACTTCGTTGACCCCGTTCCCCACCTGCTCCAGGGTACGCTCGATCAGCTCTTTGATCTGCTTGGCAGCATCGGCACTTCGCTGCGCCAGTGCCCGCACCTCACCAGCCACCACCGCAAATCCTCGCCCTTGCTCTCCGGCTCGAGCCGCCTCCACTGCGGCATTGAGTGCCAACAGATTGGTCTGAAAGGCGATGCTATCGATCACGGTGATGATCTCACCGATCTGGTCGGAGGCGCTGGAGATCTGCCCCATCGATTCGGTTGCCCGCTTCATGATCCGGCTACCGGCCGCAGTCTTACCACTGGCCTGGTGGGCCAGGTCGGCTGCTTCACGAGAGTGATCGGAACTGTGATCGACACTGGAGGCCATCTGCTCCATGCTGGCCACCGTCTCCTCGACCGAGGCCGCCTGCTGCTGAGTCGACTCCGCCAAATCATGACTGGTATGAGAGAGCGATTCGGCATGTTCTGCCAGTGACTGCGACGTCTGCTGTACCTCCTGCACCATCTTCGAAATCTCTTCGGTCGAGCGATTGAGCGCCTGCTGTAACGATGCCAACTGACCACTGTAATTCCCATCGATACGGACGTAGAGCTTGCCTTCAGCCTGCAGATTGGCCGTGGCGGTAATGCTATTGATCCCATCCTCCAGTGCCTGCAGACTACGGTTGATATTCTGCTGTAAAACGGAGAACTCCCCCTCCAGGGCACTGGAGATTCGGCCACTGAAGTCCCCCTCAGACATCCGCCGGACGACATCGTTGATCTCGGTATGCGCAAAGGCCAGAGCCTGGATCGCCTCTTTGGCGGTATTGAGCATCACCTGGAAATCCCCCTCAGCGGTGAGCTCAAAGTCGGTATTGAAGTTTCCTTTGGCGAGGTTGATCAGTACCTTATAGAGTGAATTGATCGATCGAAAGTTATGGTGAATGGTCAAGTTGATCGAGTCGCGAAGCAGCGCGAAGTCTCCCCCCATCTCCACGGTAATGCGCTTGTCGAAATAGCCCGCCGCCGTCTGTTTGGTGACATCATTGGTCTCGCTGACACTCGCCTGCATCATCTGCATCATCTCATTGTAGGCATTGGCGATATCCCCTAGCTCATCCTGCTGATAGAGCTTGATGCGTGGACTGAGTAGGCTCTGCTGTGTCGCCTGGCGGATGGTATCGTAGATCAGACGGAGCGGCCGAGTGATCTGCTGGGCGGTAGTGAGCCAGATCAGCACCGTACCCACAACAACCAACACATAAGGAGCCCAGAGCAGTGGGCTCCCCTCGGGAATATAACGAATCCAGGTGAACATCCCCAATACCCCCAACATGGTACCGAAGAAGATCGCCCCCAGCTTACCTCCCACGCCAAGATAACTCAGAGGATTGAGTCGGCGCATCCAGTCCTGCCAGCGACTCATCACGACCCCTTGACGAATGACCAACTTGCCGGATTCGATCTGTTTATAAACCCCGTCGATGGTGGCAATCTGCTCATCGGTCGGGGGGGTCCGCACCGAAATGTACCCCACATGCTTGTGGTTGTTGTTGTAGTAAGGGGCGACGTTGGCAATCACATAGTAGGCATCACCATTCTTGCGCCGGTTCTTCACCACCTGATTCCAGGGCTTACCGCTCTGAATCGTATTCCAGAGATCTTCGAACACCGCCGATGGCACATCGGGGTGACGATTGATGTTATGCGAAGAGTAGAGCAGCTCCTCTTCATCGAAACCACTCACCTCGATAAAATCAGCGCTGGCGGCGACAATCACCCCCTTGAGATCGGTCTTGGAGTTCAGAATCTGGTCATGCGTGACCTTATAAATCTTGTCCGTAACCGGAAGATTGACCTTCATGCGTGACCTCCTCCCCACCCGACAACAGATCGGGAGCCTATTCCAAAAGGAGTGGACTATCTAATATCTATGCATACCCTGTCAAGTAGTCGGTGTTGTGATACCTATTCATCGTTCATCACCTCAGTGACCAACGGCTCCAACTCGGAGTAGAGCGATTTCAACTCCAGAGAGTCCTCCTCCTCGATGGACTGCTCCATCTCCTGACAGACCGTCACCATATCCTCTGCGGCAACCTGCTCACCAACAGCACGAAGCTGCTGTATCAGGTCGGAGATCGATACCAGATCGAGCTGTAAGGCCCCCTGTTTCATCTGCTGAGCAAGCAGCTCCAATAGCTGTTGCAACCGCTCCCGATCGGCCACCGTCAACTCCCTGGACACCTCTTCAACCGCTCTCCCCTCCCCCTTACCAGCCCGACGTGCCTCGATCGCTGTCAACAGTGTACAAAGCGGGTGCAACTGAATCGGCTTCATAATCACCTCATCCGCCCCCGCCTCCAACGCTGAACGACGATCTTCCTCACTCTCGGAGGCGGTCACCACAATGATTGGTAACTCCTGCTGCCCTGCACTCCGAATCTGACGAGTCGCCTCCAGCCCCCCCATCACCGGCATCTGCAAATCCATCAACACCAGGTCGTAATGGTGCGGTTCAAGTAACCTCTCCACCGCCTCGCGACCATCACTGGCGGTGCCGACAACGGCACCACACTGCTCCAGCATCAACTTCGCCACCAGCTGGTTGGGCCGAATATCGTCGACCACCAGAATCTGTCGATTGGACATCTGCTGTTGATCATCCATGTTCGTACCACTCATTCGACCCAGACCCGGGCGTTACGAAACATTCGCAACCAGGGGCCATCCTCGCCCCACGTTGACGGATGCCAGGAGTGCTGCACGGTACGGAAGAGTCGTTCCGGATGGGGCATCATGATGGTAAAGCGGCCATCGGTCGTGGTAAAACCGGTCTCCCCCCCGACTGAACCGTTGGGGTTGAGTGGATACTGCTCGGTCGGTACCCCGCGATGGTCGATGTAACGCAGTGCCAGAGAAGCCGCTGAACGCTGCTGGGTATCGCGATACTCCACCTGCCCCTCACCATGAGCCACCGCAATCGGTAACTGCGAACCTGCCATCCCCTGGAGCAGGATTGAGGGGGACTCCACCACCTCGACCAGGCTGAAACGTCCCTCAAACTGCTCGGAACGATTACGGATAAACCGCGGCCACCCCTCTGCACCAGGGATCAGCGAGTGCAGTACCGACATCATCTGACAACCGTTACAAACCCCGAGTCCAAAGGTGTCCGTCCGTTCGAAAAAGTGTTGAAAACGATCTCGAACCGCAGAGTGAAACAGAATCGATTTGGCCCAGCCTTCGCCGGCCCCAAGGACATCACCGAAGGAGAACCCACCACAGGCGACCACCCCCTTGTAGGGCTCCAGCGTCGTCCGACCCGCAAGCAGATCACTCATGTGCAGGTCGTGACACTCGAATCCGGCCCGGTCAAACGCCGCCGCCATCTCCACCTGCCCATTCACCCCCTGCTCACGCAGGATAGCAACCGCCGGTCGCTCCCCTCGGGCAATCCAGGGTGCGGAGATCTCATCTGCTGGATCGAAGGTGAGTTTGACCGCCATTCCAGGATCTTCCCGGTCAAGCAGTTGATCGTACTCCTGATCGGCACACTCCGGATTATCACGCAGTCGCTGCATCTGCCAACTGGTCTCACTCCAGGCCCGCTGCAGCTCAACCCGAGGTTCATCGATCATCACACGCCCCTGATAACGGATGGTGATGCGGTCCTCATCGTTCAAGGTTCCAAGCAGGTGGGTATGGCGTAACAGGCCGACCTGCTGCAGCAGTTGGCGCACTCGCTGCAGATGGTGATGGCGGATCTGCAGTACCACCCCCAACTCTTCACTAAAGAGTGCCGCTATCGGATCACTGCCGAGATCATCCAGTAGTAGTGAAATCCCAACATGGCCGGCAAAGGCGATCTCCGCCAACGCCGTCACCAGGCCACCGGCAGAGCGGTCATGATAGGCTAGAATCAGCCCTTCACGGTTGAGAGACTGTACCCCATCGAACAGTTGCTGTAACCGTTGGGGATCATCGAGGTCGGGAGGCTGTTGCCCCACCGCACCGTAGACCTGAGCCAGCGCCGAACCGCCCAGACGGTTGGCCCCCTGTCCTAGATCGATCAACAACAGATCGCTCTCTTCTGTCGTGGTATCCGCCTCGGGGGTGAGGGTTTGACGAACATCGACCACCGGAGCAAAGGCACAGGCCACCAGTGAGAGTGGTGCAGTAACGGCACGAGACGCTCCCTGCTCCTCCCAAACGCTCTTCATCGACATCGAGTCCTTGCCAACCGGAATGGTGATATTCAGTTGCTGGCAGAGTTCCGACACCGCAGCCACCGTATCGTAGAGGGCGGCATCTTCGCCGGGATGACCGGCCGGTGCCATCCAGTTGGCAGAGAACCGCACCTGCGATAGTGATTCGATTCGAGCCGCAGCGATATTGGTCACCGCCTCGGCAATGGCCATCCGCCCCGAGGCGGCAGGATCGAGCAGAGCAATCGGCGCCGCCTCTCCCAGTGCAGTAGCCTCACCACAGTAACTGTCATAACCCGAGGTGGTGACCGCCACATCGGCTACCGGAACCTGCCACGGCCCGACCATCTGATCTCGAGCCACCATACCGGTGACCGTTCGATCACCAATGGTGATCAGAAAGCCCTTGTTGGCCACCACCGGCAACCGCAACACCCGGTAGAGCGCCTCTCGCGGGTCGATTCCGCCACGCTCGAACGGGCGGTGCTGGATGGGGTTGTGTGTGACCTGGCGCAACATCTTTGGGGGTTTGCCGAAGAGCACATCCATCGGCAGATCGATCGGGCTATTGTCAAAGTGGCCATCACCGACAATCAGCCGCTGTTCCGCCGTCGCCTCACCAATCACGGCATAGGGGCACCGTTCACGTTCACACAGATCCTTGAACTGCTCGATACGGTCGGCGGCGATCGCTACGATATAACGCTCCTGGGACTCGTTACACCAGAGTTCGAGAGGAGACATACCAGGTTCATCATTGAGAACAGTACGCAACTCGAACCGCCCGCCACGACCACAATCATTGACAATCTCCGGCACGGCATTGGAGAGTCCACCAGCACCGACATCATGAATCGAGATGATCGGATTCTCCTGTTGTAACTGCCAGCAGCGGTCGATGACCTCCTGACAACGCCGCTCCATCTCCGGGTTGCCACGCTGCACCGAGGCAAAGTCGAGCTGCTCTGAACTCTCGCCACTGGTCATAGAGGAGGCAGCACCCCCGCCCAACCCGATTAGCATCGAAGGCCCCCCCAGTACCACGATCTGACTCCCGGGTGGAATGGTTCGCTTCTCGACATCGGCTCGACGGATGTTCCCAACCCCCCCGGAGAGCATGATCGGCTTGTGATATCCCCGGATCTCCTCTCCCGCTGGACCGTTCACCTCCAACTCGAAGGTCCGAAAGTAGCCCTGAACCACCGGTCGACCAAACTCGTTGTTGAAAGCGGCTGCACCGATCGGCCCCTCGAGCATGATCTCGAGGGCACTGACGATACGTGAGGGTTTACCGTGATCGCGCTCCCACGGCTGCTCTGCTCCAGGAATCCGCAGATTGGAGACGGAAAAGCCGGCCAGTCCCGCCTTGGGCTTGGCTCCACGACCGGTGGCGCCACCATCCCGAATCTCGCCACCGGCACCGGTTGCAGCCCCAGGAAAAGGGGAGATGGCGGTGGGGTGGTTATGGGTCTCCGCCTTGTAGACGATATCGATCTCCTCCACCCGACTACGATAGACCCCCTGCTCCGGTGCGAAACGGGTGGTGGTGTGTCCCTCGACTACAGCGGCATTATCACGATAGGCCGAGAGCACACCTACGCTATTGTTATGGTAGGTCTCACGAATCATCCCGAACAGGGTTCGTTGTCGTGACTCCCCATCGATGACCCAATCGGCATTGAAGATTTTGTGGCGACAGTGCTCCGAGTTGGCCTGAGCGAACATCATCAACTCGACATCGGTGGGGTTACGCCCCATCGTCTCAAAATTCTCCAACAGGTAGTCGATCTCATCCTCAGCCAGCGCCAATCCCAGCGCACGATCAGCCTGCACCAGCGCCTCTCGCCCTCCCCCCAGCAGATCGATTCGGTTCAATGCTGCCGGGTCGGTCGAAATGAAGAGCGCCGTGGCCTCCGTTACCGTCTCCAGTACCGTTTCGGTCATACGGTCATGGATCAGTGCCAGCAGTCGCTCCTCAACCTCGGCGTCAGGCTCTTGCTCCAGTTCAATCCCCCACAGGATCCCGCGTTCAATCCGTCTGACCCCCTCGAGACCGCAATTATTGGCGATATCGGTCGCCTTGGTCGACCAGGGAGAGATGGTACCCAACCTTGGGACCACCAGACGCTGCCAGCCCGATACCGCCATCGTCTGATGGGCCGGGCCATACTCCAGCAACTGCTGCAGAATCTGCCGCTGAACACCCTCGAGGTCACCATCGTGATCGACGAAGTGGAGCCACTGTGACTCCACCCGGTGTCTGCCTGCCAGTAACTCCTCGAGCTGACGCTCGATCTTCTCCAGTCGAAACTGTGACAGTGCCGGACCGCCCCTGACTATCTCCATCTCCATACCCTCCCTGGCGGTATCTCTCGCTGCGCTAGAGTCATCAACGTTGACTCCATGCCATTACCTATCGATTATAGCGCCCAACTCTCGATCGCCTGCTCCAGATCCGCCCGGGTAAAGGGCTTATAACTGAAGTAGATCGGTGCCGAGGGCAATAGCCGCCGCAACTCCTCTTCGGAGTAGTCCGAGTAGGCAGAAATAAAGACGATCGGTAGCCTTGGCTGAAGCTTACGAATCTCGAGCGCGGTACGCTTGCCATCCATTCCCGGAGGCAGACGCATATCGAGAAAGACCAGCTGATAGGGGCTCTGCCGCTGCAGTGATTCACGTACGGCATCGACGGCACCCTGACCCTGATCGACCAGGGTCACCATACACTCGGACTCAGCAGCGCTGGGCTCCTCCTCCATATCCACCAGTGACATCAGGTCGGCGATACCACCATCCTCTTCCTGCTGCTCTCGCACTCCCAATAGCTGTTTGTAGAGATGGTGAACAGAGAGATCATCATCAACCACCAGCACTCTTTTATCACACTGCATCTCCTACCATCCCGATAACCAGCCATCTGTAACAGGCTGTCAACCCTTAATCTTCCATCTCCACCGGCATCAACAACACCATCTCTGCACCGCAGAGGTGGCCTTCGCTCCTCATCTCGATCCGCCCACCTACACTCGTCACGAAGTTGGCCACTGAATGCAGACCGAATCCGGAGCCACGCTCCTTGCTGCTCACACCAAACTGGAAGATCGAATCCAGCCGATCCCGCTCCACTCCCATGCCATTATCACTGACGCTCAACCGGAACCAATCCCCTTCATACTCATCCACCGGCTCGAATCGCACCTCGATTCTACCATGTGATTCGGGGTCATCCTGATATCTCTCATCGATACTCTCGACACTGTTCTTCACCAGATTGAGCAGCATCTGGATCATCGGATTTCGTGGCAAACAGAGCTCATTCAGTGGGGGCAAAATCTCCACTTCCATGGTGATTTGTCGCTTCTCTATACTCTCTTCGATCATCACCAGAGTATCATCAACCATCTGCTGGATCTCGAAGCGAGATGCCGTCAAGACCGGCATGGAGACCCCCCGCTGCATCTGAATAATCTCCGAAACATGGAGAATGGAGCGCTCGATTGCCTGCACCGCACCATCGATCACACCATCTTCACTCAAGGTCTGGTGCAATAGCTTCATGATTCTGGAAAGCACCTTGAGGATATTTTCCTGACGTTCCGCAGTCACCTCCTCCCCCATCCACTGCTCCAGCCGCTGGAGAATCGGAATCAGTGCCAGCAGATGCTCCCGTTGGTGACCGATTTTAATCAGATGCCCCTGGGCTCCGGTGATGGTGTTACCGATATTGTGTAGTACCGAGGCGCTCATCTCTGCGATACCGGCCTGAAAAGAGGCGTACTGTTCCAGTCGATTGCGCTCATCGATCTCGCGCTGTAGCTGCTCATTGATATAGAGCGTATGCAACGCATGCGAGGTGATCGGCATCAACCGCTGCATCAATCCGAGGTGACCACGGTTGAAAAAGGCCCGCTGCCGACTGACACAGCAGAGCAACAGGGTGTGGTTGACCCCGGGAAAGGTAACCAGCAGTGCCGAACAGCTCAACTCACGGACCCGCTCACGCTGCTGCTGCCACTCCTCCACCAGGTCAACACTGAAGAGCATAGTGGAGTGACCATCGAGCACTCGCCGAAACACCTGCCCCACCCGCCATGGGGCCTCGGCAAAGGCGGGGTGGGTGGTGCCGATACACTCCATCTCAACCTCCTCCGGAAGCGGAGAGAGAATGAAGGCATCCTCACACTTGAGTTGTTGAGTCACCATTCCCAGCAGACGCCCCAGCATATCGGTCGTGCCGGTGGCACTGGTGATGATCTCCAGCCCCTCTAACAGGTGGTTGGCCTGTTCGCGCAGTACCTGCTCTTTCTGACGTGAGCGCTCGAGATTGACCAGCGCCTCACGTACGGCCTCATTATCTACTGTAGGCACCATATGATCGGTACCGTCGACAACCACTCGAACCGGGCCATCTCCGCCCTACTCCACTGGTCGGTTACTGAATGCAACAATCGAAATCATCAGATTACCATGGGCGTTATCGTTGTCGATGAAGCAGCCCTGTTCACCAAAGGTAAAGACCCCGATGAAGTGCTGCTCACCGAGTGCATCACGAATATGACCCACCACCTCATTCATATGGGGCTGAACCGTCAACATACAGCCAGCACAGTAGATTGCGAGCCCACCAACCAACTCATCCTGGTGAAAATCTCCCGCTACCACAGCGGCATCGGTCACACGACCCGCCCGACGCACCAAACTATCGACCGTTCCGGTCATCAGGGTCAACTGCTCCCCTTCACGAATATCGGAGAAGAGTGTCAAACCACCCTCCGTAGTAACGCTATCGGGATGAGAGAGCTTGTAGTAGGGCAACCCCCCGATGTGACCGACGACGCGCCCCAACGGATAGAGTGTAGTCAACGCCAACACATTTCCCCCCTGCACCAACTGCTCGGCAACCACACCACCGGTCCACTCATTGTAGACTTCCGCCGCCGGACGGCCATCGATCTCCTGCAGCAGTCTCCCCTCACTGCGTGTCACCGTACCGGTCACCTCGGTAGGGTCATAGCCACTATGGAAGGCGTAGGAGATCTCTGTCGAAGGGAACATCACCGAGACCACAACGCCACTCTGCCAGCACTCACCATTGGCAATCTGAGACCAGTTGCCACTGACGCTGTTATCCCCACTACTACCACCCGCTATCGGGACATCGGGCCCCAGCACCGACTCGATTCCAGCAATCATCACCTCCTCGAACCCCGGGGTACCGTTGATCCATACCAGTGTTGGCACCTCTCCAAACCGACCAGCATTCTGCAGTGCCTGCTGTAGTGCGGCCACGACAGCCGCTCCAGGATCCTCTCCTACCTCTGCCGCACCGGTACCATAATCCCCCTCCGGATCGTAAATTCCCCACAGCCCCATACCGACCCCATCGGCACTGTGAAACCCCTCTCCGGTCATCACCCCGAGACAGGAGGAGGCGCCGTGCAGAGCGCCCCTCCCCCCCATCAACCGGCTCAACTCCCGGCTCAACTCACCACTCTCATAACCTTCAGAATAGTAGGCCAACATCAAGCTGGGGGGAGCTCTCAAACGCTCCTCCAGTTGTTGATAGCTCTCTGCCGCTGCAGCAGAGACCTCTGGTACCACCGTACTGGCTGTTGCAATTTTCACAAGCGCTCCCTTTCCGGCCTCCCCGCCGGAATCATTGACTCAAGATGCCGGACAGAGGCCCTCATAACCCACCCCCCGACGGGGTGTCGCCATCATCTCTGCCACCTCCTCACGCCACTCCAGATAGTGTGCGGTCTCTTTGTGAGCCGCGGCACCAGCGGCTGTCGCGTAGGCCTCATAGAGGATGAATCGAGTTGAATCCTCACGCTCCTGCAACAGGTCGAAACGGCTATTCTCCGGCTCCTGTACCGAGGCTCGATGATTCTTCTCGGAAGCCACGATGAACGCCTCAATCGACTCCGGTTTGACCTGGATATGTACCACTGTAGTATGCATCTTCTTCTCCCCTGAACACTCCACCACACACTGCGGTGATCAGACCCTGAGTGCGACAATAGCACCAAACTCATCTGGATTCAGCTCGATCGGATTGGACTTCTGGTCGGAAATCGAAAGAATACGTTCAAGGTCTTCCGAAGTCACTCCAAACGCACCCAAACGCGGGATCTGTAGCCGCTCTACCCACTGCAGCAGCCCTTCACTGAGACACTGGAGCGACTCTTTCCGTTCCATCGACGGGGTAGCAAACCCCAATGTCCGAGCGATCCAGTGATACTTCTGCAACGCCACCGATTCAGGGTGACGCGCCAACAGCGCCGCAATATTGATCCGGTTGGCCTCTCCCAATAGCGTCCCACAGACCACCCCATGCGGAATGGGAAAGAGCCCCCCGATCGGCCCGGCCAGACCGTGAACTGCGCCCAATCCGGCGTTGGCCAAGGTGATACCGGAGATCATCGCACCGTAAGAGACGCCAGCACGTGCCTGGGGGTCCTCGCCCTCCGATTCACATAGTGAAATCAGGTTGCGACCAAGACGCTCGATCGCCCCTTCAGCCAAACTGTCCGTAAAAGTAGAGGCCTGGGGCGAGAGATAGGACTCCAGAAGCTGACTCAAGGCATCACACCCCTGAGCAGCCAAACGCTCACTCGAAACGGTCACCAGTAGATCGGGATCGACCAAGGCCAACCGGGGCACCAGTGCAGGGTGGCGAAAAGACTTCTTGAACCTCTGCTCACGATCGGTCAACACCCCATTCATACTCGCCTCGGAGCCCGTACCTGCGGTGGTCGGTACCGCAATCAGCGGTACGGTAATCCCATCATGAAGCTTACCCCGTCCAACCCCTTCAAGATACTCCATCACCGAGTCCCCACTCGGTAACAGCCCGGCGATCGACTTCGCCCCGTCCACCACACTTCCACCACCGATCGCCACCACCAGATCGATCTTTCGCTCCCGAAGTCGATCGACATAGTGGTCAATCAGTGCGGGTGAAGGTTCGCCAGAGATGGTCAACCGCTCAACCACATCCAGACCAGACTTTTTGAGTCCATCCAGCAGCCGAAAGCGGTGGTCGAGAAGGTCGAAAGAGTCGGCACCGGTCACCAGCAACAGGCGGTGCCCCCACTGTCGTGCCAACGTCCCCAACTCCGACACGACCCCGGCCCCAAACCTTAGGACTGGTAGCCGGGCCAGAGAGAAGCTGGCAGTCACTTCAGCTGCTCATGCAGCAGGGTCAGAATCCTCCTTGCAGTAACGGTACGATCCTCTCCTCCCTGTGGCTCCAGCACTAAAATACGGCTCACCTGTTGATGAGACTCCACCTGGATGCGGTACGCCCCCTCTTGTGGTTGCTCTTCATTCGACCAAAACTTGAGCTTATCGAGCCATCCCTTACGCTGTCCATCCTTAAAGGGATCGATATAACGGACGTAGTAGATACCGGCGGCACGATCCCGATCCTCTACGGTGAACCCGACCCGGTCGAGGGCATGGCCGGTACGCCGCCAAGCTCGAGCAAACCCCTCTTGTACCAGCAGGAAACGCTCCCCTTCACCATCAATGATCCGGGCCCGCTCAACAACCCCTTTTCCTTCAAGATCAGCCAAAGCCGTGTTGGCCCGGGTCGCCTCCATGCCCAGAAAGGACATGATCCGGCTCAACAGCTCCGCCTCCAACTCCGGCATCGCTGCGTGAGGCTGCCAGACAAAGCTCTCGCCAGAGGCCACCTCTTCCATGCGGCGGTGACTGAGGTAGAGTTCGGTAACACCGCTCTCCGTTCCCCGTTCCAGTCGCAACCTAAACTTGTCACGAGTACCGGTGGAGTAGAGGGAGTCGAGGGCCGAACTAAGAAAACGTCGGATCGGGCCATCGTTGATCTCGGCCCGATTCTCTGCCCAATCGGTCTCCATGATACCGATGCGGGGATCCTCGATCTCGATCAGAAAGCCATTCTTGAGCCAAAACTCTCGCAACTTCGACCACAACTGCTCTGGAGTGGCATCGATCTCGAGCCAGCGCTGATCACCATCACGCACCACCCGGATCTCCTTCTGTAGTGGAATCACCTCGGTAGCGCCTCCCCCCCGGGGATGCTCGGCGGCTGTTGTCGACTCATAATCCTTCAGTGTGGTGACTCCACCGGCCGGAACGTGATAAAGATCCTGCATGGTGGCGGTCGTGAGATCGGGGGGAACCTCCAGCGGCTTCACCTCGACACTACTCTCATAATTGAGCTCACGCTTATAGCCCTGATACTTCTCCACCACTTCATCTACGGTACTACACCCCTGCAGTAACAACACGGAGAAGAGAGCCGTGGTGTGAATGACCACTCTCACGACTCACCCCCTACGGCAGCGGCAGCAACGGCCTCGCCAACCACCGCACGAAACGGCTCTGACAACGGTGTCAACGGTAATCGGATTCCACTGTCGATCTTCCCCATCTGATGCAGCGCCCACTTCACCGGGATCGGATTGGCTTCGAGAAAAAGGTCCCGATGAAGAGGCAGCAGTGGACG
>CAYFOQ010000033.1:6624-19244 GCA_964344735.1 uncultured Piscirickettsiaceae bacterium | reverse complement strand
TGGTAAGCTTATCATCAGATTTCAGGGGCTACCCACACAATTCAGGAAGGAACCCGAAAACGGTTCTCCTTAAAGGCCCGACTCACCATCGCCACCACATTCATCTCATCGATCCGCTGTTGGGCGGCATCATCCCCGTCGGCGTAAAAGAAGATCTGATTACGTCCTCGATCCTTGGCCTCGTAACAGGCCAGGTCGGCAAACTGGATCAGCTCGTGTCGACTATATGGATAGTGGGTGTTGAAGCTCACCAACCCGATACTGGCACCGACTGAAAACTCCATTTGATCGAAGTGAAAACGGTAGTCGTTGATATGATTCAACAGCATCTCAGCAAACTTACGAACCGATGCCCGCCCACGACCACGAGCAAGAATTCCAAACTCATCCCCCCCAACCGCGCCAGCATGTCCCCCGCTCCCATCACCGCCTGCAGATTGCTGGAGAGCTCCTTCAACAGTTGGTCACCCGCGAAGTGTCCACAGGTATCATTGACCACCTTGAACTGATCGAGATCGAGATAGAGCATGGCGTGCTCCTGATCATCCTCAGCCAGATGATCCAACAGCAGATCGATCTTTCGAAAAAATGCACGACGATTGGCCAGCCCGGTGAGTTGGTCATGATTGGCCTGATGCTCCAACTGTATTGATAGTTGCCGCAACTGTCGCATAGCCTCGAATCGCTGCCGCTCCCGGCTCCAGCTGATGCAGAGGGTGCGTACCATCTGTACCACCACCTCAGGAACAAAGGGCTTGGTCAGCAGCATCGTGTTTTTACCAAGATCATGCTGCATCTCATCGATCGTATGATCACTATAGGCGGTAACGAAAACAACGTGGACATCATCGTCAACCTCACGAATCTTTCGTGCGGTCTTCAGCCCATCCCAACCGGGCGGCATTCGCATATCGAGGATCACTACGGCATAGGGACGCTTCTCCGCCACTGCCTGAACCACCCACTGTAAGGCCACCTCCCCCTGGGCAGCGGTATCGACCTCGAACCGGACGGCAGGAGAGTTCGAACGATGATGATCTTTGGAGTCTGGCGCCATCAGATCCAGTAGGTTATCGATATCAGACCCACGATTATCTGACATCACCTCACGATAAAGCTGAAGGATAGAGTCCTCATCATCCACCACCAACACGCGGTGGTTATGGAAAGAGGGGGAAGAACTCAAGTGCTAATCTCCTTCCCGATAGGGAAGACGGAAACAGATCTGGGCCCCCTGATCCACCCCACCACTCTCTACTGTCATTTGCCCCCCCAGTTTGTTAACAAAATTGGCAGCGGAATGTAATCCAAAGCCACTCCCCTCCACCTTGGTCGTGAAACCGTGATTAAAAAGTCGAGAGTGGTTCTCCTGCGGTATACCACAGCCATTATCGCTCACACATAACTGAAACATCCCACCATCGACGTGAGAGGCGGTCACCGAAATCACCCCTTCAAGTGCAACCTCACGTTGCATCCGTTCGAATATCGCCTCACGACTATTCTTGAGCAGATTGAGCAGCAGTTGAATCAGCTGGTTGCGAGGCAGGTGGAGCTTGTTCTGAACTGCGTCGACGTCGAGTTCAATCTGGATCGGGTGACGCTCCACCAACTCCTGCTGCATCACCATGATGTTCTGCATCAGTTCCTCCAGCTTGAAGGTGGTACGGGTGTGGGTCATTGCCGCCGAACTCTTCTGGATACGGATAATCTCAGAGATGTGATTGACCCCCTCCTCAATCGACTCGGCACTGGGAACGATCTCCTCTCCCACCATCTTCTCCAGCAACTCACCGGCCCGCGACAACAGGATCGGAATGTTGCCTACCAGACTTCCCTCCTTCAGCTGGAGCAGCGCAATCTCACCCTCCAGCTTTTTTCCCGTCTCGACCAGCATCGCAGAAATCTTGGTGATATTGGCACTCTGCTTGATGATCCGGGTGGAGCTACCATAGAGCCCGGTAACGGCATTGCCGATATTGTGGAGAATGACGGTACTCATCTCCGCCACTCCCGATTGGAAGGCGTTGTATTGGGCCTCCTCCTCCATACGCTTGCGCTCGCGCATATCCTGTGCCGCGACCACGATGTAGCGTTCATGTTCAGAGGGTTGGGCAACCTCACCGGAGATCATTACCGGGATCTCCTTGCCCTCGGAATTGAGCATCAGCTGCTCGATCTTCTCCCCCTTGCCGGACCGGATCAACTGGTCGAGTGGGGTATCGACCGAGAAGAAGAGATCATCCCCCTCTGCCTCTTCTTCCACGAAGAGTTCCGCAATACTCTTGCCGATCATCTCTTCTACCTGATAACCCAGCAGTTGACCAGCGGCAGGATTGACCTGTTCGATGAACCCCTCACTACTGGTGACGAAGAGCGCCTCGGTGATGGAGTCGAGAATCGATTTGGTATAGAAGTTGGCTTCGCGCAGGGACTCCGAGAGCTGCCGATACTCCTCCTCACGCTCTCGCACCTCCAGCAACTGTTGCTGCAGATTACCCAGATGGCGAAACAGTACGGAGTGACCAGCCTCATCATCCTGTTGGTAGAGCCGCAACCGATCTTTCAGTACCTGATTGGTCTGCTGCAGTGCCACAATCTGTTGCTGTGCCTGCTCCAGGCTGAGACTCATGCTATCGCTCCAAAGGCTAGGGCGGTCAAGGTCTGATTGATATGGAGCCCATTGAACTGCTCGCCATAGGTATCAAACCCAATTACGTGTGGTGCGACCTGTTGTAACCGTCCACTCCAGGTCAAACTTCCTCCCCCCTGTTGGTCCACTTTACAGAGTATACAGCTAAAGAGCAGCATCACGGAGATCTCTCCCAACTCCTGTCGTAGCCGTTCCAAATCAGCCGCCAACATCTCATTGGGGGAGTGCTGTTGGCCGAGATCAAGCAGCGCACCGGTCTCGATGCCACAGTAAAAGATCATGGAGTGGTCACTCTCCACCCGCTGAATCGATCGCACATAGGGGTTCCCCATCTCCTGGTAGATCAGTGGACTCTGACCATAGGTAGAACTGCTGAGCTCTTCCACCGGCATCGCGATGGCCCGGGCATAGACCTCCGCTGCTGGCTCACCATCGAGACTATAGACCCGGCGCTCATTATAGTCGGCCTCGGTCACCACGAACTCCTGCCCGGCTACCGGGACATAATACTGATGCTTGAAGGGGCGAAAGGGGATATCACTGTCTCCTAAAATCACCACCGCCGCACCACGATGGGCACTTCCATTGATAAGCTGCCAGGTATTCTCGAACCAGAGATCATCTCCGGCCGACCCCCCTACCAGCACGACCCCATCCTTCTCACCACTCCCCAACTCCAGTGCCAACGCCGCCGTCACCTGCTCCTCCTTCATCGCCAAACCATCCTGTAACACGATACAGAAGTTGCGATCTGCCTGCAGCACGGTATGCTCCAGCCCGAGACCGACAGTCAGGTCATGGATCAGAGCCCGAGCATCGGTGGTAACGAAACGGTTCACATCCGGGATCAGACCAATACTCCAGCGAATTTTAGGGGTGGTGAAGGCCATCATTACCAATGAGCCGTCATAACGGAGACCATCGAGAATCTCCCCAGCCGTAGTGCAACCAACCGCCTTTACCCCGGGCAGAAGTTGATGAATCGTCTGAGCAACCCTGGTGGCATCCTGCTCACTGGAGTGGTAGACCAGTAGCAACTGAATCGCCTGTCGCTCCTCCTCACTCCAGCGAAACAGGATTTCCGCCACCGCCTCGTCCCCCTCTCGCGACTGCGATACCCCTTTGAGGATCGGCTCTATCCCCATGGTCGCGGTTTCCCAGTCAGATACCCCTGCTGATACTGTACCCCGATGCGATCGAGTGCCCCAGCCGTCTTCTCATCCTCCACTGCAGTGGCCACCAGCTCCATCCCGAGCATCAACCCGATGTGTTGAATCGACTCCAGCAAGGCCCGCTCCACCTGATTATGGGTCACTCCCTGGGTCAGGCGAGCATCGATTTTGATCAGATCAAAGGGGAGCTTCTGTAGATTGAGAGGGGATCGATCAACACTGCCATACCCCTCCACCGCCACCAGCACACCAAGCTTGTGCATCTCCGTGATAAAGCGCTGTACCGCACTCATCCGGGAGTAGACGACCGATTCGGGAATCTCGAAGATAATATTCGCCGCTCGAACCCGATGCTGCTCCAGCTGGTCGCGAACAAAGAGCACAAACCCTTCACTAACCAGCGTGCTTCCCGAAAGGTTGATCGAGTAGCGGTGCTCGGAGCCGAGGTGATCCTCCTGCCCGGCACGAATCAGGGTCTCGGTGATTACCCAGCGATCGAGCAGTGGCATCAGATCGAACCGCTCACTATTGGGGATAAACTCTGCTGGCGCCACCACCTTCCCACTGGAGCTGGTCATCCGTAACAGCACCTCACTCATCAGCTGCTCACTGCTAGCATTGGCTCGTGCCGCGATTGGTTGCAGATAGAGCTGAAAATAGCCACTAGTGATGGCATCGCGAACCTCACCAGCCAGTACCACCGCCTCATTCTCGACCTCATCGGCCAGGCGATCCTGCTGGTAGAGATGGATTCTCTCCTGATCTCTCCCCTTCTCCCGCGCCACAAAACAGGCCTGATCGGCACGATTGATCATCTCTTTGGCATCACTGAGATTCTCTTGGGTCACCATCGCGATACCGACATTGACATCGAGCGAGAACTCCAACCCCTGCCACTGGTAGATATTCTTCTGTACAGCAGCACAGAACCGCTGTCCCACCTTATAGGCCTGCTCTGGGGTAACCTGAAAGATCAGCATGGAGAACTCATCTCCACCAATTCGACAGAGAATATCACCATCCTTGAGCTCATTGAGAAGATGGCCGGAGAGGGTTTGCAACACCTGATCCCCCACTAAATGGCCAGCGGTATCATTGATCTGTTTGAAATGTTCAAGATCCAGATAGAGCAGGGCGTGCTCCCCCCCCTCTTCGTGAACTCGACGAATGGTCAGATTGAGTTTGCGAATGAACTCTCTACGGTTGGGAAGCCCGGTGAGCGGATCGTGTCGTGCCTGATAGCTGAGCTGACGGTTCAGCGTGTAGCGCCGGGTAATATCCTGAACGTAGCAGTTGATATAGCCCTTGTCATGAATCGGAGCCAGTGTAAAGAGATAGAAGTGATCACCGTTCCCGACCTCGATTTCGAGCCCACGACCATCCTGATAAACCGCCTGAATCAGCTTTAGCCAGGAGCCAACCAACCTCTCCCCGGGACGATCTACCTCCATCATCGCCAACACCTCCCCACTATGGGGGTTGTGGTAGAGCAGTTCACCCGACTCGGAAAAGCGTAACACCGGCGAGGGGTGCTCCTGGGGATAGGAGGCGAGCCGCTCGACCTCGAGGAACGCCTCCTCTTTCTCTCGACGGTTATTCCAGCTGATGCAGAGTGTCCGAATCAGCTGCAATATCTCATCGGCGGTAAAAGGCTTGTAGAGCAGCATCGCATCATACTGCAGTGTCTGCTGAATCTCCTCGACCGAACGGTCGGTATAGGCGGTTACCAGCACGACATAGATATCGGGATCGATCTCACGTAACCGCTCTGCAGTCTGCAGTCCATCGATCCCCGGTGGCATCCGCATATCGACCAGTGCCACTGCAAACGGACGCCCCATCTCAAAGGCAAAACGAGCCAGCTCCACCCCCTCCTCACCCTGTTGGGCACTACTCAATTCGTAATCAACTTCGAGGCTGGCTGCGGAGGCAGTGACCACACCGGTCAATTCGTCGATCTCACGGCTCGCGGCCTTGATCGCATCATCCTGAGAAACGAGGATCTCGCGATAGGTGTTGATCACCCGCTCCTCATCATCAATCACCAGTACTCTTCTATTCATGCTCTATCCACACAAGATGAGATCCGTCCGACAAGGAACCATTGCCCCCCCAATTCGGCCTAAAGTTTACACTGTGAACCTGTTTTTTTCAGTGTAACTGTTCAGCTCACCCCTGAAATCCGTCATTTCGGCGTTCGAAAGTGGTCATTTACACCTTGAAGTAGCCCATCCGTTCCCGCAGTGCCTGAGCCTGATTATTCATATCTTCGCTGGAGGCGGCGGTCTCCTCCACCAGGGCAGCATTCTGCTGAGTAGCTCGATCGAGCTCACCAACGGCTCGATTGACCTGGCCGATCCCCTCTTTCTGCTCCAGACTCGCCATGGTGATCTCACTGACGATACTGCTCACCTGCTGCACTGCAGAGACGATCCGATCGAGGCTCTCTCCAGCCTGATCCACCTGACTGGTCCCCCGCTCGATCTTGGCAATGCTATCCTCGATCAACAGTTTGATCTCCTTGGCTGCATCCGCACTACGCTGTGCCAGACTCCGTACCTCCCCAGCCACCACCGCAAATCCACGTCCATGATCCCCAGCTCGAGCCGCCTCGACTGCTGCGTTGAGCGCCAGCAGGTTGGTCTGGAAAGAGATCCCATCGATGGTGGCAATGATATCGGCGATCCTGGCACTGGCCTGATGCATCTCCTGCATCGAAACCACCGCCGAACGCATCACCTCACTCCCCTCCTCTGCTACCTGGCGGGCCTGTTGTGACAGTTTGTTGGCCTCTTCGGAGTTGTTACTGTTCTGCTCCACGGTAGAGGTCATCTCTTCCATGCTGGCGGCGGTCTCTTCAACGGAAGCGGCCTGCTCCTGAGTTCGCTGACTGAGATCGGTACTCCCCTGAGAGATCTGTGCCGCGGCATGGGAGATCGTTCCGGATCGGCTCACCACCTCGGAAATCACCTCTTTGAGACTACTGTTCATCTCGTTGAGATGGGATTGAAGTGTCTCGAACTGCCCGGAGTAACGCCCACTCATGTTGCTGGAGAGATCCCCCTTGGCCTGTGCCTCCAATACCCGCATCACCTCACCCAGCGGAGCTTCGATCGCATCGAGCATCTGGTTGATACCATCCCCCAGCATACGAATGAAGCCACTGAAGTCCGAGGTATCGAGACGACGATCCAGCTCTCCGGCAGCCGCCCCCTGAACCAGGTTATTGACCTGCTGCTGTGCCGCAACCGACTCAGAGATATCACTCCACTCCATCGCGGTTCCCTGACGCACCCCGTCACTATCGATCACCGGACTGGCCTTTAGCACGAAGGTACGCCCCGAGATCACGATTTCGGCCTCATAGAGTTCGGTCAGACCATCGAGCAGGTCCGCCTGATGTTGCGGGTTGCGATGAAAAACATCCATCGACTGCCCCACCACCTCATCGACCCGGAAGTGCGGTAGTGCCTGCTGTAGCGCCGCTTCATTACGCCGCAGCAGACGCTCTAGTGCCCGGTTCATATAGATGATCCGGCGCTCGATATCGGCCACCATGACCCCAGTACTGGCATTATCCAGCGCCACCTTGATTCGAGTCGATTCGGCCGCCTGAGTACCAATCAGATCGAGATCGGCACTCAACTTCACCTGAGTAATCTGCAGTGCCGCCAACATCTGCTGAATCTCATCCTGACCATCGGGTCGAATGCGATTATCCAGGATCCCCTCCCGCATCCGCGATAGCAGCACCACCACCCGTCGCATCGAATGCGCAACGTGGCGTGCCGACACCCCTCCCAGGACCAGCACGACCAGCAGCACTGCGCCACCGAACAGCAACAGGAGTCGATTCATCTCCTCCAGCTCAGCGAAGGCTTCGTCTCGATCCACCTTCACCTCCAGCGCCCAGTTCAGCCCGTCAAAAATGGTGACTGGTCTGTAGGCGCTCAGCACCCTATCCCCTCGATAGTCGTTCGCCGTCACCACCCCAGAGCGTCCCTGTAGCGCCTGCTCTACCGCCTCCCCCTCGATCCTGCCCTGATCGGGGTAGCGGAATGAGTTGATGACGGTGTGATCTTCACCATGATAGCCATCGGAGCGCATCAACCGATCTGCCCCCACCAGGTAGGATTCACCACTCTCACCGAGCCCGGCACGATCTTTCATTACCGCGGAGATGCGGTCTAGCGGCATCTGGAAGATCAGCACCCCGAGAGGTTCTCCCTGAGCATCATGGATCGGTGTAGCAATAAAACTGGCGGGAGTATCATAGGAGGGGAGGTATTGACGAAAATCGGAGAACGCGACCCCTCCGGCGGGAAGATCACGCGCCTGTCGATAGACCTCGGCAATTCCGGTCTCGGCATAAGGTCCATCAATCAGAGAGGTGGCATAATCCAGCTCCTTGAAGACCGAGTAGACGATCTTGCCACGATTACTGACCAGAAAAATATCATAATAGCCAAATGTTTTTAAGTAGTTGCGAACTATCGGATGGATCTCGGCATGGAACTCGGAGTAGCCTCCACCACCGGGAACATCGAGCTCATCCTTACTCCCCAGAGGGTGTGGGTTGGCGCTGATCAGCTGGTGCTGGAACAGCATCGTCTCGTCATCCAGCGCCGTAAAGAGGTGGTCGACCGCCACCGTTTTGCCTCGATTCTGTGCCTCATATTCCTTACCAAAGGCGTTGCGATAGTACCCCGAAACATGCTGTCTCATCTGCATCAACTGGGCATCATCCGCCCCGAGATCATCACGATAACTGGCGAATAATCCGGGGAAGCGGTCCATGGCATCGACCACCATACGATTTTCTGCCAGGGTACGAACCTGATCTTGAATCTGCTGAAAATAGCGCTCGACCGCACTCCCCTTATTGGCGGCAATCGCCTCCAGCCCGGAAAAAACCTGCTGTTGCAGGGCGATACGCGACTTGTCAACGGCAACCCAACCAAACAGTAACAGTGGCAATGCCACCAACAACAGCACCATCGATGTCTGTTTGACCAGGACACTACGGTTGGTAAACGGTCTGATCAAACGACTGAACCAACCGCTCACACCTTGATGCACCACCCCAGCCATCACGGCCACTTTGCCCCGATTCACCGCGTCGTAGAGAGCCTCGGCCTCTCGGATCTGCTCCAGCGTCAACGCCCGTCGTACCGATAGATAGCCGACGATCTCCCCCTTCTCGAAACGCGGCGCCACATTGGCCTCGACCCAGTAGTGATCCCCGTTCTTGGCGCGATTCTTGACGTAACCACTCCAGGGGTCTCCACGCTGCACCGTAGCCCAAAGATCCTTGAAGAGCACGGGTGGAACATCGGGGTAACGCACCATGTTATGGTTGCTCCCCATCAACTCCGAGCAGGAGAAACCACTGGCCTCGGCAAACTCACGATTAGCCCAGGTGATGATCCCCTTGAGATCGGTGTGGCTCACCAGGATAGCCTCCGGTGACAACTCGATCCGCTTTTGGGTAACGGGTAGATTCTTCTTCATTTTTTCTCCTCAAGGCGATGTCCTTCTCCACAAGAGCACGGCTATAAGATACCTTAAAAGGCACCTTAAACACTGTTCAGAATGGTTCTCTTTGCCACATCATATCTCGACGGACAATGGGATGACAGCAGATACGTAAACGGACCATGAATCATTCCAGCGATCCATCCGTAGTCGTGTATCGGTAACTCAGACAGGAATCACGGTCTCACTGGAGTTGATCCAGAACTCCTCACCATAATCGAGAAAAAGCTCCTCACCGGGGGCGACCGACTCCAACACCTCGACCCGGGCCTTCTTCCACCGGGTCGAAACCACGAACTGGACATTGGGGGTATCGGAGTGGTTGATATAACGGGTGTAGTTCTCTCCGGCGATAAGACAGTCGGTGCAGATCCAGAGCAGGTAGTGAGAACTGAACCAGGGCTCACACTCCGATTCGGCGTCGGTGATCCGGGTCCCCAGATAGGGGCCCACGGTATCTCCCGGCTCCAACTGCACCCGGGTAAAGAGCCCCTGCCCACAACCGGAAATAGTGGAGCGGGAGACAACGAAGTCCTCTTCAGTGAAAACCGTCGGCTCTCTCGACAAAATACATTCAATGGATTGATTGAATCCACCCCTCCACTCTGCTACACTGCGCCCGATGGTACCGCATACGGTTTACCCGGAGAAACGAGAGCACAATTATGACCACACGCCCTTCCAGTCGTCTACTCCCCCTCCTCCTGCTACTGCAGGGAGTTACCGGGATTGCCGCTGCTGCCGATAACCCCACCCCACCCCCGACCTGGGGCGGAATGCCGCCTCCTGCTGGAGCGATGATGCCCTACAATGGTTATCCTCCGCAGTGGGGCAGCCCCTACCCCCCTCCCCCGGGCATGGCGCCCTATGGCCCCCCGATGGGCTACGCCCCCCCAGGTTTTGGTGGCGGCCCCGAGGGGTACCGCGCCCCCTCCTTCAACCCCTCTTTCAATCCTCCAACCATGGAACCACCCTGGGGGAATGACAAAAACTTCGACATGAGTCCAATGAAGTTCTGGCCGGTGCCGGGAACCGGTAACCCTTGGCACTACAAACCATGGGAACCGGGGGCACCATGGGGTGACTCTGGAAAATTCTCCGACCCACCCGATGAGGCCTTCCACGAGGCCGAAGATTTCCTGGCCGACGCACCGCGTATGCCCGGAGGATGGGAGCTACCCAATATCTCCATGCCAAGCCCGTTCGAAATCGGCGAACAGGTGGGGGACCAGAGCTGGCTGCTACCCGAGAACTTCAAGATGCGTGACCGCAAGCGTCCGAAGCGTTATCGCAAATATTTCCAGAACGAGAACTGACCGATGGGAGGGTGGGGCTGTCCACACGAGGTCAAGGGGGAGTGCCTCAAGATACCCGGGGAGTTGTGTGACCCCGGGATGAAGGGGTGTGTATTGGCAGGCCGTTTCCGTTTCAGTGACACCACCAAAAACCGCCCGGGTGGTGTGCGCAAACGAGCCTATGAGCGTGACACCAGAGAGCCACCACCGGCGGAGGATCTCTCCAACGCATCTGAACCATGATCGAGTTGCCGTTCAAATGGCTCTTCTCTTCGAACCCAGCAAAACCTGATCCACACCATCTCAGACTGGAGCAGTGCCTGCGCCAGACGGTCGAGGCGATCGACCCACTGATCCTGCAGAGCCGTCACTATCCAGATACCTTTCGCAAGATCCTCCACCAGGCGCTCGACTACATCTACCGACTGATCGATCAACTTCCCCCCGCGCTCTCACTCGATTCTGAACAGTTCATCACGAACCCCCGAGTACGGGCCCTCTTCGCCTCACCAGAGGAGTTACTGCGTACCCTTCGTCTCAGCATCGCCATGCGCGAATATCAGCCGGATTGCCCTGACTGCCACACCCTCTACGCCTTGATGGGGGTACGTTGGGAACGCCATCAACGGTTCGGTATCGAAGAGAAGAACGGCGTGATTCAACGAGATGTCCCGCAGCAGGTGATCAACTTCAAAGACCACACCTTTACTCTCCCCGCGACCGATGAAGCGGGGTGCCGCGGTCTCATTCGACGCCACTTCATCGACCGGCTCTCCCATCAGGTTCGCAATGAACTGATCCAGATACGGGAACAGCGTGACCACCACTATCGCCGGGGGAAACGGCTGGAGCGAGAACTCAGTCAAGGGGAGTCGACCCCGGAGCAGATCGAAGAGAGCTGGCAGGCCTGGAGAAGACTCAACCATCAACTCGATGTCGACCGCATCATCGAACACTATCAACTGGTGATGGCCGACCCGGCGGAACACCTGCGACTGGAGCCCCATGTGCTGGTGATCGACGACATGGGGGTCGAACGTTCTGTAGTCAACGGGGGGAAACGGATCGAGCTGTTCGACCTCCACAGCAGTGATCGCCGCATCTGGAGTCTGTCGCTGGTCTCGTTTCGGTGGCAACCTCCGAGAAGTGCTGCCGAACAGTTGAATGAGGCCAGTCGTTGGTTGTCGATCTGATCGTAATGGTTCTGTTTGATTACGGCCTGCTCCGGGCCCTCACCCCGGCCCTCTCCCAGAGGGAGAGGGCGGTTCCCGTTCTTTCCTGGAGGCAGGAGGGGGAGAGGGGGGGATATGGGTCAAACTCCTCCGCTTCGATGGACTAGATCGTAATAGCGTTTCTCCAACTCCCCCTTATGGCCCACCTCCTCCTGTTCCAACCAGAGAAACAGATCCCGTAACGGCCCTTCTGGAGTGACAGCCGCCAACCGACCATACTGCTCCATCGCCAACTGCTCTCGACCCAGGGCATACTGCAACACCGCCTGGTCGTCGTTGAACTGATCCGCCTCCGGGGTCTGAATGGCGTCGGAGAAGCGGGGATCGACGATCGGTTGCTCCAACTGTTGCAGCAGCAGATCATGGAGATCGGGACGCCTTTCGATCTGCCGTAGCCGCTCGGCGTGACTCTCCTCCTCTGCGATTAGCTCCTCAACCAACCAGCGTAATGGTTTACTGACCCGCTGCAACTGCAGACGATAGAATTCTGCCGCCGCCTCCTCGAACTGGATCGCCAGTGCCACCACCTCCTCCAGCGTTGTCGCCGCCTCGATCCGCTCTACTTTTTCGGCATCCCCCTCACGCATTGCGTAGCTCCCTGTCGATACTGGCCGCAACCCGGTGACCATCCGCCACGGCGTGGACCACATCGGGTCCGTTGACACAATCTCCCGCGGCCCAGAGCCAGGATTCGGAGGTTCTCCCCTCTGGATTCACTTGCAGCCGCCCCCGT
>CAYFOQ010000033.1:0-6546 GCA_964344735.1 uncultured Piscirickettsiaceae bacterium | reverse complement strand
ACTCCCCCAGAATCGCCGTGGTATCGGCCATCTGTCCGATCGCCTCGATCACCATTCCGGCTGGATGAGAGACCTCATCGGCATGATCGAAGTGGGGGGCAAAACGGCCCCGACCATCAAAGATGGAGCAGACCCGCGAGCTCTTCAGCGCCTGTAACTCGCCCTGCACCACCACACAGGCCTGTGGTCCGCGTGAGGGGCAGATGGTGATCCCCTCCTCCTCCGCCTCACGGATCTCTTCCGGGTCTGCCAGGAAGTTCTCCAGCGCCTCCAAGGCCACCACCGCAGTACGCACTTCACCCTGCAATCTTGCCACCGTGCGAGCAATATCCATCGCCACATTCCCCCCACCGATCACAACCACCTCACGACTCACCTCGAAACTTCCCGCCTCGGTGGTCTGACGTAACAACTCCACCGCCTTCAACACCTGGGGATGATCACTTCCCGGGATACGGGTCGAGCGCCCGAGATGGAGTCCGATTGCCAGCACAACCGCATCGTACTGCTGCTGCAACTGCTGCAGTGTCAGCGCTGCACCGATCTCCACCCCACAACGGATCTCCACGCCCATGGAGGTAATGACATCGATATCCCGATCGAGCATCTCGTAAGGGAGGCGATACTCTGGAATACCATAGCGAGGCATCCCTCCCGGTCGACTCCGGGACTCATAGACCACGACCCGATGCCCCATACGCGCCAGATCCCAAGCCGCAGTCAAACCGGCTGGCCCGGCCCCGACTACCGCCACCCGCTTGCCACTGGAGAGCGCCACCTGATGTTCCTGAGTGATCTGTTTGATCCGACCATGGCTCACTCCATCCATCACGTAACGTTTGAGCCAACGAATCGCCAACGGAGTACCCCGCCGCCCAACACTGCAGGCATCCTCACAGCGGTGAGTACAGACCCGCCCACAGACGTGTGAGAAGGGGTTGGTCTGATAGATCCAGCGCACCGCCTGTTCCAGATCCCCTTCGTAGATGGAGCGAATATACTCCGGGGCATGCATTCCGGTTGGGCAGGCGTCGTGACAGAGTCCACACTGAACGCAGCGAGAGGCCTCTGCCACCGCCTGTTCACGGCTATAACCGGCAACGATCTCCTTGAAGTTGTCACTACGCAGTTCGGGAGCCAGCTCTGCCATCGGCTGTCGCGTGAGATCGATAAAATCTGAGCTCTCGCTTTTGACCCAGCCGTGATCGAAGGGGACCCCATGAATCCCGTTCTCATTGGGGAAGGTGAAGTAACTGTCGATCTCCTCCTGGGTACAGGTATGGACATACTCCTGAGACAAGGTAAGGGAGCCGGTAGGACAGATATCGACACAGAGCGCACACCAGCAGCAGCGACCATAATCGATCGCCGGACGCAGGTTGCGTACTCCTGCCACCGGATCGAGCGGCAGTCCCGGCACCTCGACCATGGTGATGGCGGCGTTGTCACAGATTTTCTGACAACTACTGCATCCAATACAGCGCTGATGCTGATTGAGATGGAAGCCACGATACCCGGCAGCGGCCGGACGAGGCTCCAGCGGCTCGGTCACCGCTGGCCGCCACAGAAACCCCAACGCCCGCAACGGCCGTAGCAGGCTACCGTCGTCGTTATAGTCCATACGCCTCTCCCACCGCACCCCGGAACCACGTTCGACAAACCGCTCTCCAGATCGCAATCCCCACGCTCATCGATCCACCTCCGGTGGACAGGCGTCGAGCGAAAACATGGTCTGGGCCACATCTTCGATCCGCCCCCCCGTCACCAACTGCTCCAGCACCTGTACCGCATGCATCGAAGAGGGACCGCGGACATGCACCCGCCACGGCTTCTCGCTACCATCAGAGACCACGTAATATCCCAACTCCCCCTTGGAGGACTCGACTCGACTGTAACTCTCTCCAGCCGGCACCCGCCAGGCCAGTGGGTTAGGGATCGGGGTGCGAACCGGACCAGAGATATCCGGCAGGGCCTGAATCACCTGCCGGACGATGGCGATACTCTCGATCAACTCGGCCCGCCGCACCAGCGTCCGGGCCCAGGCATCCCCCGCCTCCTCCACCGGAATCTCGAACTGTAGTTGATCATAGACCAGATAGGGGTCATCTCGGCGCACATCGAACCCCAGTCCGGTCGCCCGCAGATTGGGACCGGTCACCCCCAACTCCAGCGCCTGTTGTTGATCCAACACCCCCACCCCACGGGCACGTTGAATAAAGACTCGATTACGAAACAACAGGTCATCATAGTCGGGCAGACGAGACTCGATGTAGTCCATGGTCTCACTCACCCGCTGCAGGAATCCTGCAGGAAGCTCGCGCCGCACCCCACCTGGGAGATTGTAGATACTGTAGACCCGCCCTCCGGTAAAAAGCTCGAAGAGATCGAGCAGCAGATCACGATCGGCCACTCCCCAGAACATCGGGCTATACATACCGGTGGTGGCGGCATGTCCCCCAAAGGTGAAGAGATGAGCCGCAATTCTGGACAGTTCCAACTGTAACACCCGAATCCAGCGCGCCCGTTCAGGAGGCTCAATATTGGCAATCGCCTCCACGGCCATGGCGTAGCAGACCTCCATCGGAGCCGGGTCAGGAACGCAGATCCGCGGGACCAGGGCGATATTCTGAATCCAGAGCCGCTGCTCCATCAGCTTCTCGAACCCTCGATGGAGATAGCCGCCATCAGCCCGTGCCCGCACTACCCGATCCCCCTCCACCTGTACCTGCAGGGCATAATTGCCCTCGATTCCGGGGTGATTGGGACCAAAATTGAGCTCGAACTCGTGGCTCGGCGGATGGTTGATCTGTTGGTAGTTTTCCGCCCGCATCAGCGCTCCTCCCGATCCTTCAGGATCGCTGCGCCCTGATCCCCGCTCCAAAGGGGTTCTCCAGTCCCCTGGCGCTGACTGAACCGCTGCGGTTGCGGCGGCACCACCACCCCGCCCCCCGCGGCGATGATCTCCTGCAGCCAGGTCGGGTTATACTCCTGCCAGTTGAAATTCTCCTCAACAAAGGCCTCACTGTCGAACTCCTTGCGCATTGGCGGTGGGCCGTTCCACTCGGTCAGGATAAAGCGTCCCATATCAGGCGCCCCCTCGAAGTAGACCCCGTACATCTCATGGATATCCCGCTCGAAAAAGCCAGCGGGGCGATAGAGATCGTAGATCGACTGAAACCGAGCCTTCTCACGATCGATTCGGACATGGGCCGAAAGCAGCTGATTCTGCTCATAGCTCCAGAGATGGTAGACCAATTCGAACACCCCCTCATCGATCCAGTCGACGCAAGAGATGGCCGAAAGATGGACAAACCCCATCTCCCCCTTGGCCGCCTCCAGCAGAGTACTCAAACCATCGGCCGGCAAATCGACTCGACTCCGTCGCTGCTGCGATTCAGAACGGGTGATGGTCACCCCATCGATCCGCTCCATCAGGTCATCCAGCCAGTGACCATACCCATCCAGACTCATAGTCGCATCTCCAGTGGCCGCAACGGCTGCTGTACCTGCTCCAACAACCGGGTGTGCTCTCCCCGCGTTCCCGACCCCACCAGCCCGTACTGCTCGGCCTCACCAATCACATCGACCGGGGTCTGCCACTGCTCCCCGAAGAGCTTCTGCTGATTACCGAGATAGAAGTCATATTCGCGGTAGTAGCGCTCCCACTGATCGGCCTTGCCATTGTCGATCTGCGCCATCAATTGACGCAATCCGGTGATCACCGCCTCGGGCCGTGGCATACAACCGGCGATATAGAGATCGACCGGCATATACTCATCGAGCCGCTTGGCGGTAGCATAGCTCTGCCAGTACATTCCACCATTGACGGTACAAGAGCAGATGCCGATGACATAGCGGGGCGATGCCATCTGTTCATAGGTGAGCATCACCCGCTTCAGCGTCTTGATCGAGACGTAGCCGGTAATCAGCAGGATATCGGCCTGTCGTGGCGTCACCATCGGCGAGATCCCCAACCGCTCCATGTCGAAACGGGAGGTCATCGCTGGCGGCAGCTCGATCGCACCACAACCGGTGCAGTAGTGGAGAATGAAGAGGGAACGCGCCCGGGCGAAACGTTCCAGCTCCTCAAAAACACGGGACAACAGATGGTTTCGACTCATAGGAAGGCCACTCCCAACAACCCCAACATCACCGGCCACTTCCACAGCAGCCGGACCAGATCCTCCGTACGATAACGGGGAAAGAGAAAGGCGATACTCATCGGGATGGTCAGCACCACAAAGCTCTTCAGCAGCAGATCGAACCAGCCACTACCGCCACCGAGAAAGAGTGAAACATAGAGTACGGCCGCGGTATAGAGCTGGAACGCCTGCATCACAAAGAGCCCACCAAGGAATTTTCCGCCCATCTCTACCATCGGTCCGGTCGCGATCTCCGCCGGGGCCACGTAGATCTCCAGTGGCTGCTTTCCCAACATTCCCTGCAGTGCCACCAGCCCGGCTAGTGCCAACAGCGGCATCTCCACAATCCCCCAACCGGAGAACCCAACCGCCTGCTGTCCAGCGATGATCTCTACCAGATTGGCACTACCGGCATGGTAGGCAACCCCGAAGATGACAATCACGAAAGGGATGTCATAGGCCAACATCGCCGTCAACGCCCGAGAAATGCCGATAGAGCCGTTGGGATTGGCGCACTGACCAACCCCCAGCGCCAGTCCCAACGAGGGGATCATCATCAGATAGGTGAGAGTGATGATGCCCCCGTAGGAGGCCACACCCTCCATCCCGGGAACCGGCAACAGGGTCTCTGCAGCGATATACCCCCCAATCGCCATGACGATTCCGATCTCATGCAGCAGCCCGTGAGAGATCTGAGTTCGCTTGCCGAAGAGCTTGACCACGTCATAGAGTGGCTGTAACAACGGCGGCCCTACCCGGCGCTGAATCCGTGCCCCCAGCCGCCGCATCCACAACACCATCAGCAGCCCAACCAGAAAGGCGACCAATGGCATCAGCAGAAGCTCCAGCAACAGCGTAGAGAGGGTCACGACACGCCCCCCCACCACAACAGTGACAACAGCGTCAGCACCACCACCGGGAGCGCCTGTTCCGTGAAAAACAGACCATGAGAGAGATCGGCCAGTAACCGCAGTGACCGCAACAGCAACCGCTCCAGGCGGACGAAGAGCTGACGGTACCAGGGACCAATCAGACGCATCAACCCGGCATAGAAGTTGTTACTGTAGTGGTAATGGTTGGTGGCATAGAGAAAATGACCGCCGGCGTAGTTGTCCAGTGGATGGATACGACGACTGCTGCCGGCACCGTAAAAGAGCAGCGCCGCCACCCCAAAGCCCCCCAGCAACACCGCAGAGATCACCCGCATATCGAGATCTCCTCCAGCCGTTTCGACCCCACCGGCATGGAACTGCGGCAGTGGCAGTCCAACCACCTCCAACCCATCCGCCATCCAGAGCAGTGGGACACCGGGAAAGATACCGGTCAACAGGATCAGCGCGACCAACAGCAGCATCGGCAAACGCATACTCCAGGGGACCTCACGCACCTCGCTATGCTCTAGCCGAAGACTACCGAGGAAGGTGTTGTGGAGCAATTTGTAGACCGAAAGGATGGTACCCAGCGTACCGGCCACCGCCCCGACAAAGAGCAACACCTCTCCTTGATCCAACAGCGACCGGTAGACCAGCCACTTGGAGACAAAGCCATTCATCGGTGGCAACCCAGCCAGACCGATGATCCCCACCAGCATGGTAAGAAAGGTGAGTGGCATCCGTACCACTAGTCCACCGAGCTGATTGAGATCGGAACTACCGGTACGGTGGATCACCGCCCCGACTGCCAGAAAGAGCGCCGCCTGATAAGTGGCATGATTGAAGACGTGGAGCAATCCGCCTGCGGCACCCAGGGGATCCATCATCACGATCCCCAGCAGCATATACCCCCCCTGACCAATACCGTGCCAGGCCAGTAGCTCACGAGCATCGTTCTGGCGCATAGCGGTAAAGGTAGGCAACAGAATCGTCGCTACGGCCACCCAGGCCAACAGATCACGCAGTCCCAACCCCGACTCCAACGGCTGCAGCCAGAGGCCGTCAAACAGCTTGAACAGCACCACCATCATCGCAAAGAGTCCAAGGCGAGAGGAGATCGCTCCAAGAAAACCACTGCCCGGTGCTGGAACCGCGGCGTAGGCCGGGGCCTGCCAGAGATGAAATGGCAACAGTCCCATTTTGATCCCGAAACCGGCCATGGTCAGCCCCATCAAGAGCCAGCGCTGACCATCCCCAAACTGCGTGGAGGCGGCCGCAATGGCCTCGAACTGCAGACTACCCACCTCGACCACCAGCAGGGCCAGTGCCGCGAAAATCATCATCGCCCCGCTCATGGCATAGATCATATAACGTCCGGCCCGCTGCCAGGACTCCCCACCAGCCACCACCATCAACAGCCAGGCCGACCAACTCGCCAGTTCCCAACCGATGAAAAGCGCCAGTAGATCACCACTGGAGAGTAGCAGCAGCATAGTCAACACATTGAGTGCCAGCGCAAAACGGAGCGGCCG
>CAYFOQ010000032.1:11863-19716 GCA_964344735.1 uncultured Piscirickettsiaceae bacterium | reverse complement strand
GCCGCCCCTGCGGGATGCGGCGAATAAGTGCGGGTTTACTCCGGTGTCAACAGTTAGCGATAAAGGAGATAAAAAAGAGCAGTAGTGATTCGACCACGATCAGGGTTAGGATGAGCGAGTGGAGGGACCATCCAACTTAACAGGCCGTTGAAATTCGCTCACTGTATCAGAGTACCAATCCCCTGATCAGAGAAGATCTCCAGCATCACCGCATGCTGAACCCGACCATCGATGATATGGGCACTCACCACCCCGCTGTTGACCGCATCGAGCGCAGTCTGAATCTTTGGCAACATCCCGCCATGAATCACGCCAGCGGCGACCAGCCGATCGACCGCAGCGGCATCGAGACCGGTCAGCAGCTCTCCCTCCCCATCCAGTAACCCCGGGGTATTGGTGAGCAGAATCAACTTCTCCGCACCGAGTGCCTCGGCCACCTTGCCGGCTACCAGATCGGCATTGATATTGTAGGAGGCACCATCCTCTCCCACCCCGATCGGGGCAATTACCGGAATGAACTCCCCTTGATCGAGCATCTCCACCACAGCGGTGTTGATGGTTGCCACCTCCCCCACATGGCCGAGGTCGATAATCTCCGGAGCCTCCAACTCGGGACCATTCCGCCGCATCTCCAGCTTGCGGGCGCGAATCAGGTTGCCATCCTTGCCGGTAAGGCCGACCGCATTGCCCCCGTGGCTGTGGATCAGGTTGACGATCTCTTTGTTGACCAACCCCCCCAACACCATCTCCACCACATCCATGGTCTCGCGATCGGTTACCCGCATCCCCTCGATAAACTGGCTCTGCTTGCCGATCTGTTGCAACAGATTGCCAATCTGGGGCCCCCCCCCGTGAACCACCACCGGGTTGATTCCCACCAGCTTCAACAACACCACATCCCGGGCAAAACTACGCTTGAGGTGATCTTCGGTCATGGCGTTACCACCATACTTGATCACCACCGTCTTGCCACGGAAACGTTGAATGTAAGGGAGGGCCTCAGAGAGAACCTGGGCAAAGGCGAGACTGGTCTGTTGATTCATTGCCATCATCGAACAACCGCTAGAACGGTAGCTGCAGATCACCGTCGACCTGCATCAGCTCGGCACGGAATGCCGCCTGCACCCGCTCCAGGGCCTCCTCACTATCGGCCTCGAAACGGAACACCAACACCGGTGTGGTATTGGAGGGGCGCACCAGTCCCCAACCGTAGGGGTAGTCGGCCCGCACCCCATCGATGGTGGTCATCTCGGCCCCTTCGAAACGAGCCCGCTGCTGCAACCGCTCCATGAAGACGTAGTGTTCCCCCTCGGCAAACTGCAGGTTGAGCTCTGGCGTATTGACGGTATCGGGCAGCTCGCCAAAGATCTCCACGGTGGGACGACCATCGGCGGCGACAATCTCCAGCAGTTGCGCTGCGGTGTAGAGCGCATCATCGAAGCCATACCAGCGCTCCTTGAAAAAGATGTGCCCACTCATCTCTCCGGCCAATAACGAGCCATCGCTCTCCTTGAGCTTCTTCTTGATGAAAGAGTGGCCGGTCTTCCACATCGTCGGAACCCCGCCAGCCTGGCGGATGATCTCGGGCAGATTACGGGAACATTTCACATCGTAGATCACCTCTCCCCCGGGATTACGACCAAGAATATCACGCGCATAGAGCATCATCTGACGATCGGGAAAGATCAGGTTTCCGGCGGAATCGATCACCCCGAGGCGATCACCATCACCATCGAAGGCAAGCCCGAGGTCAGCACCATCGGCCACCACCCGCTCTCTTAGCTCCGCCACATTTTCCGGCTTACTGGGGTCGGGGTGATGGTTGGGAAAGTGGCCATCCACCTCACAGTAGAGCTCGGTCACTTCACATCCCAATCCACGTAACAGCTCGGGGGCACTGTTGCCAGCCACACCATTGCCGCAATCGACAATCAGCTTGAGTGGACGCTCCAGGCGGATGTCGGAAAAAATTCGTTGACGATACTCCGCCAGTACCTCGACCGTGCGAATCGACCCCTTGCCAGAGAGGAGGTTTCCCGACTCGATGCGGCGACGGAGATCCTGGATGGCGTCGGCCGAGAGGGTCTCTCCCGCCACAACCACTTTGAGGCCGTTGTAGTTGGGAGGATTATGACTACCGGTAACCGCCACACAGGAGCCGGCCTCGAGATGCACTGCAGAGAAGTAGATCACCGGGGTGGGGGCCTGACCGATATCGATCACCTCCATTCCGCTCTGCTGCAGCCCCGACATCAGTGCCTGCTGCAGATCAGGGCCGGAGAGGCGACCATCCCGACCGACTACGATGGAATGGCTTCCCCGAGCCTGACTCTCGCTACCGATCGCTCGACCGATCTGCTCCACCACCTCTACGGTGAGTGCCTCACCGACGATGCCTCGTATGTCATAGGCGCGGAAAATCGAACTATCCATGTTGTGCTCCCTACCCTGAGCGGGTTTGGTTGAATTCAGTGAATGGCCTTTGCGGCCGGTGGGGACTATACCAGATCGGGGTTTGGGCTGGCAGGGGATGAGTTCTTGCCCCTACCTACCTTCCCCCCGGCCCTCACCCCGGCCCTCTCCCAGAGGGAGAGGGGGAGGAATTCTGTTTGCCTTGGTTTGATCCTGATCCGCTTCTCTTAGTCTCTTCCGGTGGAGCCAAATCCGCCGCTTCCCCGCGCCGTCGTTACTGAGAAGTTCTCTACCACCTTCAACTCCGCCTGGATGACCGGGACAAAGATCATCTGACAGATCCGCTCTCCCGGCTCGACCACGAATGGTTCACTGGAGCGGTTCCAGAGAGAGACCAGAACCTCTCCATGATAGTCGCTGTCGATCACGCCCACCGCTTGTGAGACTACGATGCCTCGCTTTACCCCCAATCCGGAGCGGGCCACCAGCACTGCCATCACTCCCGGGTCTTCGATATTGATGGCGAAACCGGAGTGGATCAACTGCGATGATCCCGGTTCCAGCGTGAGGGGAGCCTCGATACAGGCGCGAATATCAAGTCCGGCCGCACCGTCGGTGGCGTGGGAGGGAAGGGGGAAATCGGTTCCCAATCGAGGGTCAAGAATTTTGGTCTCAATCGCTCGCTTCATCGGAACTCCCCTCATTACGGCTGTTGGGTCGTTGACTCCTCCAGTGGCCGTGTTGACAGCAGTAGACGGCCTCTTCCAGTAGCACTCTGGAGCTGAATGGCTTGTCAAACCAGGTGACAGCCCCCCGCAACTCCGACGCCACCTCCTCTTTGGAACGGGTGGTGTAGGCACTGACAAAGGCGATGGCAACCTCGTGATCGACCTGCCGAATCCGGCGAGCCGTCTCCAACCCATCGATGCCCGGGGGCATTCGCATATCGATCAAGGCCAGTTGGAACGGAACCCCTTCGCGTTGAGACAGCTCCAGTGCCGCTACCGCCTCCTCCCCCTGAGTACAGAGTAACGTCTGAAACCGGGGGGCGTGGAGTGGAGAATCGATCGATTCCGACTCCTCCAACCTGGCCATCAACTGATCCAACGCCGATCCACTGGAACCAGCGGTGGCAGAGAAGATCCGTCGATACATCTGCAACACCAGCGGATCATCATCCACTGCCAACACCCGACAATGACTCATCTTTTCACCTCCTTGTGAAAACGCATGATCGCCCGCATTCCACTTACACCCCAGATGCTGTCGATTTCAAACCTTCCCCCGGACTCACAGATAAAATTGGCGACATCATGAAGCCCTTGCCTGATCGAATCCTCCTGGTTCCTGCGTTGGACCTGAATCAAGCTATCCAGCCGCTCGGGATCGACCCCCAACCCATTATCCTCGACCTCCAATGACCACCCCCCCTCGTCGACCCGTGTTGCTCGCAGGGTTATCTGCCCTTGTGATCGCTCCAACTGACCCGACTGTATCGCCACGGCGATTGCCGCAGAACTGTTCTCCAGCAGACGATGAATCACCTGCCCCAGTGACGAACGGGGTAACCGAATATCAGGTAGCATAGGATCCAGCTCCTGCACCACCTGGATCGAGCGCTCGCGCAGCATCTCTCCAGCCACCACCACCACATCATCGAGCAGATCCTGTAGCTTGAATCGAGTATAGACCAGGCCATCTTGAGTAATTCTGCGCTGAGCAAAAACCAGATCCCGGATTGCGGTGAAGACCTGAAAGGCGTGCGTCCGATCCTGCTGCATCTCTTCCAGTAATCGTCCCTCCAGCAGTTCAGCCAGTTCCTGCAGAAAACCGGCCACCGTCTCGGGAGACTCCCCCTGTTTCAACCGTTCAGAGAGTTGCCGGAGCAGCACCACCACGCTGTTCAGCTCTTCCCCACTCTCCTCCATCGAGTAGAGCACCCCCTGTACCCCCACCAGCAGGTTGCCGATATTGTGAAGAATCGTCCCCCCCATCTCCACCAGCCCATTCCGGTAGGCGGCATCCCGCTCCGAGCGCTCAGCCTCACGCTCCATCTCCCGCATCGACTCCCGCTGCAGCTCCAGCAGTCGCAACCGAATATGGGTCTTCACCCGGGCCAACAGGATCTCGGGGACAAATGGCTGGATCACATAATCGACCCCACCGTGACGAAACCCCTCCACCAGATCGACCGTCTCCGACTGCGCCGAGAGGAAAATAACGGGAATATCACACAGATCGGGATCCCGTTTCATGCGCTCCACCACCTGATAGCCATTGATCCCTGACATCTGCACGTTCAGCAACACCAACAGCGGTGGTGGATGGTCACCCAGTAGATACTCCAGTGCGACCTCCCCACTCTCAACCGTGACCACTCGCAGTTTTGGATCACTATCCAATACCGACCGTGCCACCTCCAGATTGATGGGCTGGTCATCGACAACGAGAATGATCTGGCTGCGAGAGGCCGTCTCCGCAATCTTTTCCGTCGAGTGTTGATCGTCAACCACTGGAGAATCCAGTAGTCGCCGCAGTGATTCGAGCACCTCTTCCAGCGATTCCAGGAAGGGACCAAGATCGACCGCTGAATTCCCGGCACGAAGATCGGCCAGTACCGCCGAGGCCTGCCGATGAAGTCGATCCATCGTCAGGTTACCGCTCACCCCCTTGACCGCGTGAACCCGTCGGATCACCTCTTCCATCGAACCGCGCTGCAGCAGTCGACGAACCTCCTCCGGGGTGTCGACGAAACGTTCCAGAAAGCTCTCTACGATCTGATAGTAGCGTTGCGCATCCCCGCCCAGGCGATCCACTCCTTGGGCGATATCGAGGCCGGGCAGATCGTTCACACCATCCGTTTCCACTGCAATCTTCCTCCATCGACCAGGTTATACCGGAATCCCGACACAACGACTCCCCCCCTCCCGGAGTCACCACACCCCATCTATGGTTAACCATAGCATAAACCAAACGATTTTGAGGCCTCTCGTTATCCAACCCACTATTCAGGATGGTGGGTTCGGCGCTCGAAAATGGCCAGCTACACATTTCTGACGATTGATATAATCGACGCATGCCCCTTAATACATTACAAAATCGCCGTATCCTGCTTGGAGTGACCGCAGGAATTGCTGCCTACAAGAGTGCCGAACTGGTGCGACTACTGGTTCAAGCCGGAGCCGATGTGCGAGTGGTGATGACCGCGACCGCGCAGCAATTTGTCGGCCCACTCACCTTTCAGGCACTCTCGGGCCATCCGGTGCGAAGTGAACTGATCGATCCCGCCGCTGAGGCGGCGATGGGCCATATCGAGCTGGCACGCTGGGCCGATCTACTGCTGGTGGCTCCGGCCACTGCCGACTTCCTGGCTCGTCTCTCATCGGGACAGACGGACGATCTGTTGACGGCGATCTGTCGAGCCACCACGGCACCGCAGTGGCTAGCCCCGGCGATGAATCGGGAGATGTGGGCCGATCCGGCAACTCAACGTAATGTCAAATTACTGCTGGCCGCCGGAGTACAACTGCTTGGCCCCGATGATGGTCCGCAGGCCTGCGGCGAGCGTGGACCGGGCCGGATGCAGCAGCCAGAACAGATCATCACCACGCTTGCGAATCAGTTTCAACGTGGCACGCTGCAGGGAGAACGGGTATTGATCACCGCTGGCCCAACCCGGGAGGCTCTCGATCCTGTACGTTTTTTGACCAATCGCAGCTCCGGCAAGATGGGGTTTGCACTGGCACGGGCGGCGATGGAGGCGGGGGCGCAAGTGACGCTGGTGGCTGGTCCGGTAGCGTTACCGACCCCGGAGCGGGTAGATCGAATCGATGTCGAATCTGCGCTGGAGATGCTGGCGACTGTGGAAGAGCGACTGGAAGGGACTACGCTCTTCATCGCCACCGCCGCAGTGGCCGACTACCGTCCTCAGCAAGTTGCCGTGGAGAAGATCAAGAGAGAAAGTACAGAGCTGCTGTTGCGGCTGCTGCCCAATCCTGACATTCTGGCTACGGTCGCGGCGCAGAGTAACCCGCCGTTCACCGTCGGCTTTGCTGCCGAGACCGAGCAGGTCATCGCCCATGCTCGGGAGAAGCGATTGCGCAAGGGGGTCGATCTGATGGCGGCCAATCGAGTCGGAGTGGCTGGTAGCGGGTTCGATGCGGATGAAAATGCTCTTACCCTGTTATGGGATGGCGGTGAACGGGAGTTACCGCAGGCATCGAAACAGCTGCTGGCGCAGCAGTTGATCGCTGAAGTGGGACGACTGATGGCGATCCGTTAAGAGATCGAGCCTAACTAGCGATGGCGATATCAGACTGGCCAGCGTCGGAGCGGCCTCGAGAACGGCTGCTACAGCGGGGGGCTGCAACCCTATCCGATGCCGAACTACTGGCCATCTTTTTACGTACCGGCACCCGAGGACGCTCTGCGGTCGATCTGGCACGTGAACTACTGCACCACTTTGGTGGACTACGAGAGCTACTGGAGGCGGATCGTGAACAGTTCTGCAGTGCCCACGGGCTGGGAACGGCCAAATATGCTCAACTCGCTGCAGTACTGGAGATGGCAAACCGCCACCTCGAGTCCCGACTGCAACGGGGAGAGGCGTTGACCAACCCCGAACTGACCCGGCGTTACCTCAGCAGTCGACTACGCAACCGCGCCCATGAGAGCTTCGCCCTGCTCTATCTGGACAATCGGCACCGCATCATCCAGTTCGAGACCCTCTTTGTCGGAACCATCGATGGTGCCGCCGTCCATCCCCGGGAGGTGGTTCGGGCGGCACTGCGTCACCATGCAGCGGCGGTCAGTTTGAGCCACAACCATCTCTCAGGACAAACTGAACCGAGTGCGGCCGATCTTGCCATCACCCGCAAGCTGCAGCAGGCTCTGGAGGTGGTCGAGATTCGTGTACTCGACCATATTATCGTCGGTGACGGCTCCCAAACCACCTCATTGGCCGAACGTGGTCTACTCTAACGCCTCCCCTCTGCCGACGCAGACCACGGGATTCACCCTTTTCGAACTACTGGTGGTGCTGTCCCTGATGGCACTGATACCGGGGCTGCTGCTGCCGGAGATGGGGACGACGATCGGTACGACCGAGCTCGATACCACAACCTCCGAATTGATTCAGCAACTGCAACTGGCCCGCAGCAGTGCGCTACAACGACACCAATGGGACACACTCGGGAACAGCCTGGATGGGATCGACTGCACCACGCAGGGTGACTGGAGATCCGGATGGATTCTGTTCGTGGACCGTGACCGTAATGGTCGCCTGGACCCGGACGACCCCCTGTTACGGCGACACCCTCCACTCCCTCTCGGGCTCTCCATCCATGGCAATGGAGGGGTACGCAATCGGATCCGTTATCTACCCAGTGGGGACTCCAGTGGTTTTGGTCGATTGGCACTCTGCCATGACCGCCTCCCCAACC
>CAYFOQ010000032.1:0-11836 GCA_964344735.1 uncultured Piscirickettsiaceae bacterium | reverse complement strand
GGCAATGGCCTACCGGAGGATGGTCGTGGTCGGGAGCTCTCCCCCTGTGCCTCCTGAAATAGAACGCACCGGGCGCTCAATAGACCATTCGACGGCCGGCGGCTTTTCTCTGTTGGAGATTGTGGTGGTACTGGCAATCACCGCCACGCTCACACTCATCGCGCTCCCCCAATATCATCATCCCCTGCAACAGGGACGACGAAGTGATGCCGTGGTGGCACTGATGCAACAGGCCCAGCGGGTGGAGCGATACCGCCTAGAAAACGGTAGCTACCTCGGGGCCGAAATTCCACCAACTGCGGTGCAATCCCCCCTCGGTCACTATCGACTCACGCAGGAGAGTGGCGCAACGTGGTATCGGATCACGGCAACTCCGGTGGCGGGGGAACCGAGTGATCCCCAGTGCGGAGCTCTGTCACTCGACCACCATGGCAATCGTAGTGCCAGTGGCAGTGAAGGTGGCGAGGTGTGCTGGTGACAGAACCGCTACTCTCAGCGCAGTGTCAACGGCAGCGGAAAGGTGACCTCTTCGCGCTCGCCGTCCCACTCTCCGCTCCACTCCCCGCCCAGCTCTCGCAGCCGCTCGACCACACCGACAAACAGCATCTCAGGGGCCGAAGCTCCAGCGGAGACTCCAACCCGCTCTACCCCCTGCAACCAGGCCGGGTCGATCTCCGCCGCCTCATCGATCAGGTAGGCCCGCGCCCCCACCCCCTCGGCAATCTCTCGCAACCGATTGGAGTTGGAGCTGGTAACCGACCCCACCACCAGTACCACCTGACACCCCTGTGCCAGCCGCTTGATGGCATTCTGGCGGTTCTGGGTGGCGTAACAGATATCATCCCGGCGCGCCCCTTCGATTGTGGGAAACTGTTGCCGCAGCTGGGCCACCACCGCTGCAGCATCATCCATCGACAGCGTGGTCTGCGTAGCGTAGGAGAGTCCCTCCTCGTTCTCGATCGTCAACGCCGCCGCCCCGGCAACATCCTCTACAAGATGAATCGCCCCCCCTCGAACACCATGGTATCGTCCCAGCGTCCCCTCCACCTCAGGATGACCGGCATGACCAATCAGCACCACATCACGACCGGCCCGGGCATGTCGCGCCACCTGGGTATGAACCCGGGTCACCAGCGGACAGGTGGCATCGAACACCTCCAGTTGTCGCCGTTGCGCCTCTCGCTCGACCGCAGCCGACACCCCATGGGCACTAAAGATCACTCGTGCCCCATCTGGCACCTCATCCAGCTCCTCGACAAAGATCGCCCCCTGCTGCCGCAACTGCTCGACCACGATGCGATTATGAACCACCTCATGACGAACATAGATCGGTGTGCCATACCGTTGCAGCACCCGTTCGACGGTTGCGATCGCCCGCTCGACACCAGCACAGAAACCTCTAGGGGTAGCCAACTCGATCTTCACAATGGAGGCCCCACGGTATGAATCGTCACCTCGAACAGCAGCTCCCGTCCCGCCAGCGGGTGGTTGAAATCGACCCACACCGTCTCCCCCTCGACCCGATCGATGGTAGCCGGCAGTTGCTCCCCCGAAGGGCTACTGAAGGTGAGTACGGTCCCGGGATCGAGCGCCATCCCGGCATCAAACTGCTGCCGTGGCAGCGGGTGACACTGCTGTGGATCAGGCATCCCAAACCCATCCGCTGCAGCAATCTGGAACTGCGCACGCTCTCCGGGAGAGAGTCCCACCAGCACCTGTTCCAATCCGGCGATCATGGTGCCATCACCGACCACGAACTCGAGTGGATCGGCCATCGTCGCCGACTCCACCTCGGTACCATCACGCAACGCCAGGCGATAGCTCATCACCACCCGAAGGCCTGGAGCGATTACAACGGGGTTGGATTGTCGACTAGTCATGACTACAGTATATCGCGGTTGTCCATTACCTGGAGAGACCAATAGTGTACCGCTACTTCTGGCTCGGAATCGGAGGCGATGGTCACTGGCGGCGAGGCGTGGTTCAGGCTACCGGTCGTAGGGGAGCCCGGGAGCAGTTACAACACCAATCGATCGCTCGTCCTCTACTACTCCCACTCTCTTCCCCGTCACCCCGAATAGGGCCGGTCGAGGTCACCCTGCTGATCCGTCAACTCGCCACCCTGCTGCAATCAGGAGTTCCACTGGCTCGGGCACTGGAGGGGATGGTTGCCAGCCAGCCCGGAACCCCCACGGCCCGACTCTGCGATGAGATCTTGCGGCAGCTCCACCAGGGCGACCCACTCTCAACCATTCTGGCACAACGTCCCGCGCTGTTCGATCGCTTCCTGATCCATCTGGTTCACTCGGGGGAACACTCCAGCCAGCTCCCCCGATTGCTGCAGCAGGCGGCCGACCATCGGGAGCGATCACAGGCGATTCGTCGCCAAGGGTGGCGGGCAGTTACCTACCCACTGGGGGTACTGCTCTTTTCGATCACCCTCTCTCTCTTTCTACTGCTACAGGTGGTGCCACAGTTTGAAACGCTGTTTCATACCCTCGATGGAGAACTCCCTGCCCTCACCCAGACCACCCTGGCGCTGGCTCACTCCCTACAGCAGCACTGGCTAACGCTGCTCGGTGGAGTAGGGGTGGGGGGAGCCCTGTTACTGGGGGGATACCACACCCTGCCTACACTGCGGTTGACGATCGACCGACTGCTGTTGCGACTCCCGCTCATCGGCACCACACTGCGTGAGCTGCTGGTGGCCCGGGTCGGCCGTACTCTCGCCACCCTCCATCGTGCCACGATTCCTCTCCACACTGCGGTGCAGAGTGCCCGCGAGATGACCGCGCTAGTGCCGTTCCAGCACGGACTGGAGCAGGTTCATCACGCCATTGCGCAAGGGGTTCCACTCTCCCGGGCGCTGGAGCAGAGCCGACTCTTTCCCCCTATCGCCATCCAGATGGTTCATGCCGGAGAGGAGAGCGGAGAGCTTGCCGAGATGATGGAACGACTGGCAGACTACTACGAAGTCGAGAGCAATCACCGGATCGAGCGCATGACCGGAATGCTGGAGCCGCTATTGATCACGCTGATCGGGGGCGTGGTGGGGCTCCTCGCCATCGCCCTCTACCTGCCAATATTCCAGATGGGACAGCAACTATGACGCTGACACTACTACTGCAACAACAACCGAACCTCACGCTGGTACTGGCGCTGCTGTTGGGGGCAGTGATCGGCAGCTTTCTGTCGGTGGTGATTCACCGCCTGCCGGGGATGATGATTCGGGAATGGCAGCAAGAGTGTCAGGCGTTGAGTACCGCCCCCCCCACCACCAATCGAGCAGTCGAAGAGGAGAGTCTCGCACTTCCCCGCTCCCGCTGCCCACACTGCCGCCACCCCCTTCGAATCATCGACAACCTGCCACTATTGGGTTTTCTGCTCAATCGTGGCCGCTGCCACCACTGTGGTGAGGCGATCTCCTGGCGCTACCCCCTGCTGGAACTGCTGGCGATGGGGGTAGCGGTATCGACCTGGTTTCAGTTTGGCCCTACGATCACTGCTGTGGTAGCGGCACTGGTGGGCTGGGCCCTGCTGGCTCTGCTCTTCATCGATCTCGATCATCAACTGCTGCCGGACTCACTGACTCAACCGCTGCTCTGGGGTGGGGTGATCTGCAACCAATGGGGGCTCTTCACCACCCCCAGCTCGGCACTCTGGGGCGCGGTCAGCGGTTATCTCACCTTCTGGACGCTGTTTCAGCTCTATCACCGAGTGGCCGGTCGTCATGGCATGGGGGCGGGGGATTTCAAACTGCTAGGTGCCCTTGGGGCCTGGTGTGGCTGGGAGGCACTGCCACAGATCGTACTACTCTCGGCGTTGAGTGCCCTCCTGGTTACCCTACCGCTACTGCTGTGGAGCCGACAGCGCAACGATCAACCCGACTCGATACTGACCACCGCCATCCCCTTTGGCCCCTTTCTGGCTGGAGCGGGCTGGTTCACCCTGCTGTTCGGCATCTACTCCTGGAGACTTCCTCTCCCTGGGGTTGGCGGATGATACGGGTCGCACTCACCGGGGGGATCGCCAGCGGCAAGAGCAGTGTGGCCGAGCTCTTTGCCGCCCACGGTGTCCCGATTCTCGATGCCGATCTCGCCGCCCGTACCGTCGTCGCACCCGGCTCTCCCGGACTGCAGGGGGTGGTGGAGCGATTCGGTTCCGAACTGCTGCAACAGGATGGCACACTCGATCGCAAGCGGTTACGAGCGATCATCTTTGCCGACCCGGTAGAACGCCAGGCGCTAGAGCAACTGCTCCATCCGCTCATTGCCGAAAATCTGTTACAACAGGCTAGGGCCATCACCGCCCCCTATCTGATCTTCATGATTCCACTACTGACACAACGTCAGGGGCCCTACCCCATCGATCGGGTACTGGTGGTCGACCTGCCTCGATCGTTACAGATCGAACGGGTGATGGCCCGGGATCAGATCAATCGGCAACAGGCGGAGGCGATTCTGGCAGCCCAGCCCGACCGCGATCACCGTCTGGCACTGGCAGACGACACCATCATCAATATTGACCGGACCACACTTCCAGGGCAGGTCGAACGCCTCCACCAACAATACCTTCAGCTAGCCCGTCGGCAATGATAGAATCGGGGGACAATGATCTTCTCATTCCAGAGAGGGGCCGATTCGATATTCGACTACTCTCTGGACTACTCCCGCTAAAGGTTCTCCCTTGTCTGAAACGATCACCTACGAACAACCGCTGAATGAACGGATCCGGATTCTGCTGCGGTTGGAGTCTCTCTTTCGCAATATCCAGGAGACCCTCGATGATCCCAACCCGGCCAGCAGCCACGCCACCCTGGAACGCCTCAACGAGATTCTGACGCTGACCGAGCGTTCCGAGCTGAAAAAGGATCTGATGAAGGAGCTCGATCGCAACCACCTCACCCTTTCGGCACTGCGTGAGCACCCGGGGATCGATCATCAACAGCTCGACAGCTACCTGAACCAGATCTCCCAACTCAATCGTGATCTCGACTCCGATCGAGGTAAACCGGGACAGGACCTGCGTGATTCGGAGTTCATGAAAAATTTTCGCCAACGTTCAGGGGTACCGGGCGGTCTCTCCGATATCGACTTTCCGCTCTATCACTTCTGGCTCAACCTTCCGCCACAGCAGCGCACCGAATCACTGCGCGGCTGGGTCGAGAGTTTCGATACCGTTCGGGATGCAGTCTCGCTGGTACTGAATATGGTACGCCGTAGCAAGCCGGCCACCACGGCCACCGCAGTCAGTGGCTACTACCAGCAAAGTCTGGATAAGGATATCCCTTATCAAATGATCCGGATCACGCTCCCGATCGACACCCCATTCTACGTCGAGATCAGTGCCGGTCGTCACCGTTTTACTGCCCGGATGATGATCCCCGATCTGGTAGATCGTCCGGCACAGACCGATCAGGATGTCTCTTTCGAATTGACCACCTGTGTTCTCTAACAGACTAACCATCCGGCAACGTAACTATTCAGGGATACCTGTAACTGATTCAGGTTGCCCCTGAAATTCGTCAGTTCAAGGCAGAAAATGTGAGTTTATCCCTAGATGACCGCGAGCACTGCTCGTAGTGTCACAGGTGTAAATGACCATTTTCGAACGCCGAAATGACGGATTTCAGGGGTGAGCTGAACAGTTACCCGGCAACTCAATCACCCCTTGAGAGACCAGCATCTGAATCGATGACTCCATGGTCTGCATCCCCTCAGCCCGAGCCATCTGAATGGTGGAGTGGAGCTGCTGAATCTTGCCCTCACGAATGAGGTTACTGACCGCATCACTGCGGGTCATAATCTCAAACGAGGCGACTCGTCCCTTTCCCCCCTTGCGTCGGTGCAATCTCTGGGTCATCACCATCCGCAGTGACTGCGCCAACTGAGACCGCACCTGATCCTGTTGAGCCGAGGGAAAGAGATCGATGACCCGATTGATCGTGCTGGGGGCACCGTTGGTATGGAGGGTTCCCAACACCAGATGGCCGGTCTCAGCCGCGGTCAATGCCAGCTGCATGGTCTCCAGGTCCCGCATCTCTCCCACCAGAATGATATCGGGATCTTCTCGCAATGAGGCCCGTAATGCCCGGCCAAAGGAGATTGCGTCCCGCCCCACCTCACGCTGGGAGACGATACAGCTGCGACTGCTGTGAACAAACTCGATCGGATCCTCAATGGTGATAATGTTGCCGTGGCGTTCGCTGTTGATGCGGTCGATCATCGCCGCCAGTGTGGTCGACTTTCCCGATCCGGTCGGCCCCGTCACCAGAATCAGTCCATTCTCGGACTGAGCGATCCGGTTAACCACCGCAGGTAGCCCGAGAGCATCAAAACCGGGGATGGTGGTCTCAATTCGACGCAACACCATCGCCTCCCCCGCTGCGGTGAGATAACAGTTGGCTCGAAACCGGATCCCCGCCACGACGATGGCAAGGTCGACATCCTTCTGCTGCTGGTAGCTCTTCCCCAGCCCTGCCTGCTGCAACTGCTGCTGGATAAAGGTCCGCAGTGTGGCAGCCGGGACCCGATCCTCCTCCATCCGCAGAATCTCACCATCGACCCGAATCGAAAGGGGCTGATCGGCATGGATATGGAGGTCAGAAAGGGTATAGTTCCTAGTGTAGTACTCGATTCGCTGATTCAGATCCACCCGATTATTACTCCTGCTCGATTAAAGACGCTCCTGTAATGAAACCACCCAGCCACCAACGGGGGCTCACCCTGGTCGAACTGCTGATCACCATCGCCCTGATCGGCATTCTCTCGACGATCGGCATGGTGGGCTACAGTAACTATATCAATAATGCCCACGAGATCGATGCTCAGAGTGCACTACTCTCCATCTATCTCATACAGTTGGACTACCGTGCCGATACCGGAGGATACTGGCCCACTCCGGGGGGAGCTGCCTGCACCGATGACGACTGTCGTGCCGAGATCAATGCCGGACTGTTCAACGGCGTCGAGACGCTCCGTCCCGGCACTCCATTCCAATACCAACTACTCTCCACCCCCAGCGCCAGTACTGCCCCCACCGGCTTTGTCGCCTGTGCCCACAATCCTACTAGCGGTCACCGCTATAGGATCGACCACAATAGTGTCCTGAGCGAACCGGCGAGTTGTCCCTGAATCACCGCCTGCTACATCATCTGTCCCATGTTGAAAATCGGCATATACATCGCCATCAGGATACCGCCGATTACGATCCCAAGAAAGACGATCATCACCGGTTCGATCAGGGTGGTCATGTTCTGAATGGTGTTGTCGAACTCCTCCTGGTAGAACTTCTCCATCCCCTCCAGCATCTCCCCCAACTGTCCGGTCCGCTCTCCCACCGCCAACAGCTGGGAGAACTCCAGCGGCAACACCTTCTGCTCTGCCGCCATCTCCGACAGGGAGCGTCCAGCCAATACCCCACGCTTCATCTGCTCCAGCCCATCACGCACCAGTAGATTTTCAATCGAGTCGGCGGTGATATCGAGGGCCTGGTTGATCGAGACTCCCGCCACATGGAGATTACCCAGCACGAGCGCTATTCGGGACATCGCCGCCTGGGTGATCAGTGGACCCACCAGTGGAAGTCGCATCAGTAGTTGCTGAACCCGGCGTCGAAAGCGGCTGCTGCGACGCAACAACAGCTTCGTCCCCACCCCCATCAACACCACCACCAGCAACAACATCCCCCCACCCAGGGGGCTGCGCAGCCAGTCACTGACCCCCACCACGATGGCAGTAATCGCCGGCAGCTCTCCCCCCATACCACGATACATCTCGACAAAAACTGGAACCACCTTGAGCAACATAATGGTCACCACGGCAACGGCAACGGTCAGCAGAATCGTCGGGTAGAACATCGCCTTGCGTATACTTTTGCGAATGTGAATCCCCTTCTCCACACTGACCACCAGCCGCTGCAGAAAGAAGTCGAAGCGTCCACTACTCTCCCCCGCCCGTAACAGACTGACAAAGACCGCATCGAACACCTCCGGGTGGCGGGCAAAGGCGGCAGAGACCGGGTTGCCACGCTCGACAAATCGGTAGATCTCTTCCATCAGGTAGAGCAGCGCCGGAGTGGTCGCCTGGTCGCGCAGCATCTTCAGCGCCTCCAGTACCGGCAACCCGGCACTCACCATGCTACTCATCTTCTTCAGTAACACCAGCAGTGCCTCGGGATCGACTCGTCCTCGTCGAGCCTTGACCGCTCGTCCCCCCCGCCCCTGCTGCAGATTCAGTTCACGCAACTCCAGTACGGTGACATGGTGCTGGGCCAGTAACATCTTGGCCTGGGTCGGATCGATCGCGTCGATATCCCCCTCGGAACGTTGACCATTAACAAACCCTTTCCAGTGATAGCGAGACATGGTGTCGTTGCCGGATCACTCACTCAACATCACCCGACCATACTCCAACAGCGACAGATCCCCTTCTCGAATCATCTCTCGCGCCAGTGCCTGCATGGTCCGAAAGCCATCTTGATGGGCCACCTCCCGCAACTCATCGGTCGTCACCTGACGATCGATCGCCTCTCGGATGCGGTCGGTAATCGCCATCACCTCGTAAACCCCGCGCCGCCCCTTGAAACCGGTACCGTGACAGCGTGGACACCCCTCCCCACGATAGCTCTTGAGCTGCTCCGCCTCGACCGGATCGAAACCGATCCGGATCAGCTCCTGCACCGAGACCCGATCATCCACCACCCGACAACCACTACAGCTCTTCCGCACCAACCGCTGGGCCACGATCAGCTTCAACGAAGAGGAGATCATGTAGCCCGGAACCCCGATATTGAGCAATCTTGAGATGGTACTCGGGGCATCATTGGTGTGCAGCGTACTCAACACCAGATGTCCGGTAAGCGCCGCCTTGATGGCAATATCGACGGTATCTCGATCACGAATCTCCCCCACCAGAATCACATCGGGATCCTGTCGCAGGAAGGAGCGCAAGATCGCGGCAAAGGTGAGGCCGATCTCCTCCTTCACCTGAATCTGCCCCACCCCCTCCATCTGATACTCCACCGGGTCCTCGGCGGTGAGGATATTCAGTTCGGGGCGATTGATTCGATTGAGTGCCGAATAGAGCGTGGTACTTTTGCCGCTGCCGGTGGGACCGGTCACCAGTACCATCCCCTGCGGGGCATCGACCGAATGTTTCAGTAACTCCAGTTCACGGGCCCCAAAACCGAGGGTGTCGATACTCATGTCGAGCGCCCCCTTGTTGAGAATACGCAGCACCACTCGCTCCCCGAAGAGGGCGGGAATAATCGAGACCCGGATATCGACATCGCGACCATCATGTTCGATGGTGATGGCCCCATCCTGTGGCAACCGACGCTCAGAGATGTTGAGTGCGGCCAGAATCTTGATCCGGGCAACAATGGCGACATAGTTGTCCATCAGAAAACCGCTCACCGGCCAGGGCTGCATCACCCCATCGATACGACGGCGAATATCGGCCCGCTTGGCAAACAGCTCGATATGGATATCACTCACGCCGTCAGAGACCGAGGCGTGGAGCAGCAGTTCGACAAAGCTGATCACATCTCCGGAGAACTCCGAGGCGTTCTCCCCCTTCATCAATCGGGCCTCCCGCTCCCGCAACTGCTTGAAGCCACCATCGAGCTCACTCAAGAGAACGATGGCCGGAGTGACTGCCCCCTTCTCCAGGGGCTCGAAGCGGGGCAGGTTGAGTAGTCCACGCTCGTCAGCGACCGCAACCGAGAGGGTGTTACCCAGCTGGTGATAGGGGAGCACCCCGCTCTGTTGCAGCAGGTCGAGATCGTAGCCACTACTGGCCTCCGGATCGATATCCTCACTGCGACGGATCTTGGCCTGCTGAAACCCGGACTCCTGCATCAGCGCCAACATCACCATCTCCTCGGTAGCGATCCTCTTTTCGACCAGATCCCGAATCAGATCGTAATCGGGCTGGTGCCGAGTGGTCTCACGCAGCCGTCTCAACTGCTCTTCAGAGAGGATACCAACGTTGACACAGGACCGGTCGATATCGAATGGAGGAGGCTCTTCCTGGAGTTGTTGATCGGCCTGCAGCGCCGCCAGTAGTGCTGGATCGAGCTCCTGCTGCTCCGCGGCCGTCTCCTCGTGCGCTGCCGCACCAGGGGTCATCGGCTCCCGGCGTACCATATCCTCCCCTCTGGCAGACTCGAACAGGGAACTGCTACCGTCCATTCGCACTACTCCGGTTTTACGCTGATTGCACCTCGAACAAGATCAAACAATATAGGGTGATATAAAGATCATCAACTCCTTACGCTCATCATTATCGGTCTCCTTGCGAAACAGGGCACCGATCCCCGGAAGATCACCAAGAAAAGGGACCTTTTGGGTCGCTTCGGTGGTGGTCTGGGTGTAAATCCCTCCGATCACCACGGTGCTGCGATCCGAGACCAGTAGCTGGGTTTTGATGATGCGTTGGGTGATCGGGGGCTCACTACCGACATTCTGGGCCTCGACCGAATCCTTGTGGACCTCGAGATCGAGCAGTAGATTGCCGTCACCGACGATACTGGGGGTCACCTGTAACGAGACCTTGGCATCCTTGAACTCGGTGGTCGGCACGCCATCTGCAGTAGAGCTCTTGTAGGGAATTTGATCCCCCTGCTCGATGGTAGCAACGGTATTGTCGAGGGTAAAGACCCGAGGATTGGAGATGATATTAGTGATCCCATCCGCCTCCAGTGCACTCAGCTCGAGCTTGAGATCGAACACTCCGGTGCGATTAAGGAGACCGATGGCACTGCCACCGGAGATCAGATGGTTGAAAATATCATTGGCCCCAGCGCTAGCCAAGGTGGTCTCGTACTCTCCGGCCGACTCCCCACCACCATGGCTGGAGACCACCGTAGGGGCATTGGTTCCACTCATTTCGAAATCCCGATAACCCGCACTCATCTTGCGATAGGCCATTCCCAGCCGAGCTCCGAACTCCTCCCGGAAGGAGTCTTTGACCTCAACGATATAGGCCTCGATCAACACCTGCTCGGTACGCTGATCCATCCGTGCCACCAGCCGCTCGACCAGATCGAGATTCTGTTGACTGGACTGAACAATGAGTGAGCGGGTGCGCTGGTCAACGGTAATGGTGGTTCGCCCCCCCCCGGTGAGGGTGGCAAGCACCGACTCCACCCCCTCCTTGACCTGCTCCGGTTCGGCATAGTGAAGCTGAAAGATCTCGGTATGAAGCGGCTCCAGGGTCTCTTTCAACTGCTGTGCCTGCTTCAGGGCCTCGGCCCGTTGACGGTTAAAACTCTCCTGTCCCACCAGGATATTGCGCTTATGGATACGAATGATATTGGCCTCATGGTCGACATGCTTGGCCAGATCCTTCATGTTGAGCAGCGCATCAAGCGCCTTGTCCCACGGGACATTGTGAATCCGCGCCGAAATCTCACCACTCACCTCATCCCCGACCAGAATGTTGCGCTCGATGATCTCGGCAAACAGGGCAAAGGCCTGATGCACCTCAACCTTGTCAAACTGCAGGCTGATCGGAAAGCTGTCACTCGTCTTCACTTCCAGATAGTTCTGCTGCTCCTCCTTGCCAATGAAGGTGCGTCGCTGCTGCTGTTGGGAGTGGGTCATCGCATCGGCTACCACCGGCCCAAGTCTGGCATGCTCTGCAATCTGCTGTTCACGCTGATTGATGATCTCTCTCGCCTCTATTTTCAGCGCTTTGGAGTCACTCGCCTCCTTGTTTGGATTGGCAGCACACCCCGCCAGCAACAGCGGAATGGCTGCTGTGTAGATCCATCGAATAGCGCTCATTGGACACCTCCTGCAGCCACCGCACGACCGGTGCGCAGTGTAGCCTCA
>CAYFOQ010000031.1:19346-19976 GCA_964344735.1 uncultured Piscirickettsiaceae bacterium | reverse complement strand
GGTCACCGATCGCTGTGACCTGCGCTGTCTCTACTGTATGCCCCAGGGGTTTGACGACTACGAAACCCCAGAGGACTGGCTCACCTTCGATGAGATCGAGCGGGTGGTCGCCCTTTTTGGCCGCCTAGGGGTCAGCAAGGTACGTCTTACCGGTGGCGAGCCCCTGGTGCGGAAGGGGGTTCCGGAGCTGGCCAGCCGACTCTCCCGACTCGATGGAATCGATGACCTCTCACTCAGCACGAACTGCGTCAGTATGCGGCGTCATGCCCAGTCGCTCATGGCGGCAGGGGTAGAACGGATCAATGTCAGCCTCGACAGCCTCGACCCGGAGAAGTTTGCCAAAATCACCGGTGGAGGACGACTGAACAAGGTACTCGACGGGCTGCAGGCAGCGCGAGAGGCAGGCATCTCCCCGATCAAGATCAATATGGTGGTGATGCGCGGGATCAACGACGATGAACTGAGCAATATGGTGGAGTTCTGTATCGAACAGGGCTTCACCCTACGCTTCATCGAGACCATGCCGGTGGGCGCTACCGGTAGCCGTACGCGCGAGGATCACTACCTCGACCTCAGCGAGGTTCGCACCCAACTGGAGCAGCGCTTCGAACTGATCCCCAGCGTGATGCC
>CAYFOQ010000031.1:0-19326 GCA_964344735.1 uncultured Piscirickettsiaceae bacterium | reverse complement strand
GTGGAGGGCCTGCCCACTACTTCAAGGTCAAGGGGACCGATCTCCACTTCGGCTTTATTACCCCCATCTCCCAACACTTCTGTGAAACCTGCAACCGGGTAAGATTGGCAACCGATGGTACACTCTATATGTGTCTGGGTCAGGAGGAGAGCTACCCCCTGCGCCCGCTACTACGGGGCGGTGCCAGTGATGACGAGATCATCGCCGCGATTCACGCCGCCCTGGCACTGAAGCCGGAACGTCATGAGTTCAACGACAATAAGCAGGTGATCCGCTTCATGAATATGACGGGCGGGTAGGCTCAACCAAAAGCGCTTCAGCCTCAGTGATCCCACTCAACCTACTGATGGATGAGTGATCGCTTATGGGCCTGGTCTCAATATTCACCAGGAATTCCCTCACCACCCCCAAAAAATAAAAAACGAATCAAATAGTTATAAAAAAACCCACTCTCCCTTGATGATTCACCAACCCATTTTCCGGCAATTGGGTGTACACTTCTTTATACCGATGTAAGTAGACGCCTACCCCAAAACAAGGAGCCTCTGAATCATGAACAGGATCATTGCCGCCACCCTACTGGGAACTGCCACCCTACTGTTTATCCCTCCAAGCCAGGCGATCGAGATGTTGCTCTCCCCGCTGGTCGTCGGTCGCAGTGCCGCAGTGGTTGCAGATCACGCTCCTGCAGGGAAGCAGTACTACACCAGCGCCCCCCTGGTGGCTCCGGCCCGACTCTATCGCAGAACCCTGGTGACCACCTCCCGCCCGCTACTCACCGCCGATCCAATCGAGATCCGTCGCATTCGCCGGGTCAAGGGGACCTACAAGTCGCCCATCATCTCTACCGGGATCACGCCAACACGGCTCCTCTATCTGTCACGCCGAAGAGTGCGGGGTCACGTCTGTGGTGACGATGGGATCTGCCTGGGACACTAGCAGGCCAAGGCGGAGTTGGCTCCAGCAAAGGAACACTTTGAGGCCAGTTTTAACGCGCTATCGTGCCGCAGGAGTAGAGCTTCAACAGCCTGCTAGAACGAGCGCCTTAGTCCAATCGTGGTCGAAGTAAAGGAGAGGGTGGACTCCAACCGCTCATCGACATTCATTCCAGTTGGCGGGGGATTGCCGGTCGTGCCGGTCCGGGCATCTCCGAGGTCGAAATAGTCGATATTGAGTAGCAGATCGGTATTGTCGAAGAGCTGATATCCCAGCCCGACCCCCAACCCCCAGGCGATGCTGGTACGAGAGTTGTCGGGGAAGGCGGTAGAGAGCCCGAGATTGGCCCCCTGAGTCGCTTTCGACCGCACCATAGAGAAACCGATCCGACCATTGGTTTCAAGATAGACCGCAGGCATGAGATCGATTGCCGAGCCGAACTCGAAAAAGGCCGCCGATGCCGTCGCCTTCATCCGCTGCTCGTAACTTTCTCCGTTGAAATCACCTCGGCCAAAGGTCTCGACCTGCCCGAAGTGATGGTAAGAGGCCTTGAGAATGGCGTTGATATCCCGATTGTTATACCCCAACGCCAACGACCCATGAAAGACACTGTCATCATTGTCCAGATCGGAGAGACTGATATACCCCTCCCCACTCTTTACCGTAGGGGCATCCGGCGAACCATTGGGATTGTAGTATCGCAGGTTGCTATTGGCAATTGCGCCGCCCAACCCCACATCAAGAAAGACATTCTGTAATCCCCCTTCCGCCCCCAGGGCGGTGGTTGCAGCCCCCCACAGCGTCAGTAGCAGGACTGCTGCAGGGTAGTTCGAGGGACGCTCTGTTGTGGTCATTCTCATCGTTCGATACCGGGTAGAAGATGGTCTCTGGAGTCATCCCCGCTATCCCGTGCCAACGATCACGGTGATGGTGACAAAAACTCCACGCTCTCCCCGATGCAAGCAAACAATATGCCAGAGATCACTCCTTGACTGGTGGACACTTGTCCGGCAGCCCCCACCCCCGAGGTCGCCCCAGCAGCAGCCACAACAGCTGCTGTCCGTAGCGCCACAGCTGTAATCGTGGCCGCCGGATCACCCCCAGACTCAACCCCACCAACAGCAGCGCAAAAAGCAGATTGATGACGATCCGCAACACCCGATATCCACTCAGAAGTCGTGCTACCGTGGGAGGAAACACCTTTTGATAGTAGAGAAGACGGGAGTTGAGCATCTCGATCTGGGCCTCATTTCGAACCTCACGAGTGCTGGTCCCCCGCTCATGGACCACCTCGATTTCACGGTCGAGCAACACCCGATATCCTGCTTCGGCAAAACGATGACACCACTCGGTCTCCTCGAAGTAGAAAAAGAAGGCAGGATCAAGCACCCCCACCTCCGCCACGGCACGCCCCCGCACCGCCATACAGGCACCGATCACCGTATCCACCTCTACCGCCCCAGAGCCATCCGACAGCCGTGGTTGTCGGCGACGTAACCGTGACGACAACACCTCATCGAGTGGCCGCATGAATACCCCATGAGAACGTTGCGGCCGCCCATCCTTCCCGATCAACTGGGGTGAGATCACCGCGGCCTCGGGTTGCGACTCAAAACGGCGCTGCAACTGCTGCAGCATCTCCACCCCCACCACGACATCGTTATTGAGCAGCAGAAAATAGTCGGCATCGAGCCGGGTCAGCACCTGATTGTTGGCCGCCGCAAAACCATTATTGCAACCGTTCTCGATCACCTCCACCTCGGGAAATCGTTCCCGAATACGGGCGACCGACTGGTCTTCACTCCCATTATCCACCACCACCACCTGATCGCGATCCGTAGTCGCGGTATGCAACGCCTCAAGACAACGAAGAATCAACGACTCGCCATTGCGGTGAATGATTGCAATGACAAAACGGTAGTTCACTTGGCCTCTCCTCGTCGTGCCACCACCCTGCCCTCACCCTCTCCCCCCTCAAGGGGGGCGAGGAGGAGCGATGGTTGTGCAGAGATACGCTCGATCATCGCTCCGTCACTCCATTTTGTCTCACCCTGAACCACCGTAGAGTATCAACAACCCCACCCCCAGGAGAAGTCGGTAGATCACAAAGGGGAACATCCCAAGGCGCTGCAGAAGTTGCAGAAAGAGGTGGATACAGAGATAGGCACTCACCGCTGAGAGCAACACGCCAGCCGCCATCTCGACCCAGTTCACTCCAATATCGGAGGTGATCAGCTCGCTCCCTTTGAGTCCGGCTGCCAGCAGGATCACCGGAATCGACAGCAGAAAAGAGAAACGGGCTGCGCTACCACGATCGAGCCCCATCATCAGTCCAGCAGTGATGGTGATCCCGGAACGGGAGGTCCCGGGAATCAATGCCAACGCCTGCGCCACGGCGATCACGGCCACCTGACGCCACCCCATCTGGTACTCATTCAACGCTTGCCGGGCACTACGATCGGACCACCACAACAGCAGACCAAAAAGCAACGTAGTGGTAGCGATTACCATTGGCGAACGCAACTCCGCCTCGATCACACCACCCAATCCCCACCCCACCAGACCCACCGGTACCGTCCCCACTCCGACCGCCCAGACCAGACGGGCACGAGGGGTCATCGCTCCCCCACGTAGCGACAACCACCACTCTCGCGCCATCTCCCACAACGAGTCACGGAAATAGCTCACTACGGCAATCAGTGAACCGAGGTGAACCGCCACATCGAACGCCAGCCCCTGATCCCCCCAGCCAGTGAGCTGTGGTACCAGAATGAGATGGGCCGAACTGGAGACCGGCAGAAACTCGGTGATCCCCTGCACCAGTGCCAGCACGATAACTTGCGTCCACTCCATGGCTATAGGGTGTGAAGCTGATCGTACAGGGTGAAGTGGGCCGGAAGCTCAACACCTCGAGTGAGTGCCATCACCTTCACCACCTCTCCCATCTGTGCCGGCAGGGTCAACTGCTGTATTGCCCGGGAAAGCTCAACCCGCTGCTGCAACGACTCATCCTCCATGAGCACCTGCTCCGCCAACTCAGTCACGCCACCCCCCAAAAGGAAATAGCCCTGAGTAGAGAACCCAGCCACCCGCAGTCGAGCCCGGTCAGCCGCCTCCGCCACTGCAGTGAAATCAACATGGGCGGTAATATCCTGCAGCCCGGGATAGAGAAAAGGGTTATCGTGCTGACGGTGGCGATAGAAACAGCTGAGCGTACCACCGCTACGTTCGGGTCGATAGTAGTCACTACGACTATAGCCGTAGTCGATCAATACCACTGCACCACGCTGCAGCGGAGCCGACAAAGCCTCGATCCAGGACTCGATGAGGGGACGCCACTCACTCCGGTACCCCTCCACCGGTAGCTCGAAGGATAGATCGATCGTGCGCGCTTGATGGCTCTCACTCCAGATCAACTCCGCCGCCGGATTGGTCGATACCCCAAGGGGACGCACCACCCCCTCCCGCAGCTGAAAACAGTCGAAAGGAATGGCATCAATCACTTCGTTGGCCACCACCACCCCATCGAACGGCTCTTGTGGCAACCGCTCCAACCACTCCACACGGGAGAGCAGATGAGGTGCTTGCGCAGCAATTCGTTGTCGTTGCCTCTCTCGCAGCGTGGCGCTCACCTCCAGAATCGAATAGCGCTCCGGCAAGGTACCGAGCTGCTCCCACTCCAACAACATGATCGCCGCCATCTCCCCCGACCCTCCCCCCGGCTCGACCACCTGAGCCTGCTGTAGAGACTGCAACAGCGGGGCAACCTGGCGGGCCAGGGTACGAGAAAAGAGCGGAGATATCTCCGGCGCCGTAACAAAATCACCATCCACCCCCAACCCTTCCAAGTTACTGTAGTATCCCCATTGCGGATCATAAAGTACTTGCTGTAGATAGTGACCGAACGGTATCCATCCCCCCTGGGCATGAATATCCTCCACGATCTGCTGCTGCAGTTGCCGACTGCGGCTCAACTGTTCCGGGCTTGGCTGGGGTAACGACGGGGTCATCGATCTGGTGCTGGAGGATGATAACAACTCTCTGGAGGGAAAAGTGGCTCTGGTGACCGGAGCTGCACAACGGATCGGGGCCGCCACCGTCCGTATGCTGCACCGTCAGGGAATGAATATACTGCTCCACTATAACAACTCCTCCGGCCCGGCCGAAGCGCTGTGTACTGCCCTGGAACAACGTCGTAGTGACTCGGTTGCACTGCTCCAGGGAGACCTGCAACAGAACCACACCCTACATCGACTGATTGATCGGGGAGTTGAACGGTGGGGACGGCTCGACCTATTGGTCAATAACGCCTCGACCTTCTACCCCACCCCGATCGGCTCCATCACCGATGAGGATTGGGAGAAACTGATCGGCACCAACCTCAAAGCGCCCCTTTTCCTCTCCCAGGCCGCCGCCCCTCACCTGCGCCAGCACCGCGGCACCATCATCAATCTGATCGATATTCATGGGGAGCGTCCACTGAAGTCGCACACCACCTACATCATCTCCAAAGCGGGGATGGCGATGCTTACCCGAAGCCTGGCCCGAGAGCTGGGGCCGGAAATTCGGGTCAATGGGGTCTCACCCGGTGCAATCCTCTGGCCTCAGAGCGGGTTGGCGGAGGAGACCCGTGCCGAGATCATCGACCGAACCGCACTCAAACGTAGCGGTGAACCGGACGACATCGCCCGGACCATTCTTTTTCTCCTTCGGGATGCCCACTACATCACCGGTCAGATCATTGCCGTCGATGGTGGCAGAACACTCTCCAATTAACAGACTGTTGAACCGCAACACGCTCGAGCACATCCCTGTGTCGCTCGCCTGCGAGCCTTCTCTGGCCTCAGACAGACCACTCCACTCCCGGCTATTCTGCTTCGGCCCGTTGTCCGATCTTGCTCTCCTCCCCCGCCAACAACTTGCGGATGTTACTGCGGTGACGCCAGAAGAGCAGCAGGGTAATCAGCGCCATGGTCACACTCAACAGCAGGGGTTGCGGTAGTGGATAGAGCAACCAGACGTAGAGTGGTGTCAGTAGAATGGCGGTAAGTGCCGCTAGCGAAGAGTACCGGAAGAGGGCGGCCATCAATAGCCAGGTCGCAATGGTGGCGACACCGATGAGGGCGTCGAGTCCAATCAACCCTCCCAGCGCAGTCGCCACCCCCTTCCCCCCCTTGAAGCCAAAAAAGATCGGATAGAGATGGCCGATAAAGGCGGCCAACAGGGTGAGTGCAATGGCCCACTCCGGTAGCGCCAACGCCACGGCGGCAGCAACCGGGATCAACCCCTTGAGCATATCTCCCAACAGGGTCAATAACGCCGCCCGCCTCCCCCCAAGTCGCAGCACATTGGTAGCACCGGGATTATTGGACCCAGAGCTGCGAGGATCGGGCAGTCGCAATAGCCGACAAACCAGGATCGCAGCAGAGAGCGAGCCCAGTAGGTAGCTCGTGATAATCAGCAAGATAGGAGTGAAGGCAATCATTGCGCCCGATTATGGGATAATCACCAGCCAGATACAAATCAGGAGCCACTCACCATGGATATCGTCTATATCAAAGATCTACAGATCAAAACCGTTATCGGAATCTACGACTGGGAGCGCGAGATCAAGCAGACAGTCAGCATCGACCTGAAGATGGGAAGTGACATCCGTAGAGCAGCAGAGCACGACTCGATCGAGCACGCGCTCGATTACAAGGCGGTGGCCAAGCGGATCATCTCCTTTGTCGAAACCAGCCAGTTTCAGTTGGTGGAGACCATGGCGGAGCGGATCGCCACTATTGTCCGTGATGAGTTTGCCGTACCCAGACTGCGGCTACGGGTGAGTAAGCCGGGGGCAGTTACCGGATCACGGGATGTGGGGGTGATCATCGAGCGTGGTGAGCCACTCTGATGGCTCGGGTCTATCTCAGTATCGGTAGCAATATCAACCGTGAAGAGAGCATCCGAAACGGCGTTTCCCAGCTGCGGGGTCACTTTGGTGATTTACGCCTGTCTGCCGTCTATGAAAGTGCCGCAGTCGGCTTCTCCGGTGAGCCATTCTACAACCTGGTGGCCGGCCTCGATACCGCACTACCCTGGCAACAGGTACAGCAGATTCTGCGCGAGATCGAGACCGCCGGGGGGCGGATACGAGGAGCAGAGCGTTTCAGTGCTCGCACGCTCGACATCGACCTGCTGCTCTACGACCAACTCGATCTCCATGACCAAGGGGTCGACCTGCCTCGCGACGAAATCCTCCGCTACGCCTTCGTGCTGGGACCACTGGCCGAGGTTGCCGGTGATGAGTGTCACCCCCAAAACGGAGAGTCCTATCGTCGGCTCTGGGAACAGTTTGACCAGGAGAAACAGCCGTTACAGCGCGTTTCGGTCTCGTTGATCGAGACCACAGAACCGTAGCTGCTCCACTCTTGGGAGACAGCCAACGAATCACCCAAATTCTACTCAACCTGTTGAGCAACGCATTCAAGTTCACCCGTCATGGCGTGGTCTCCCTAACGGTTCGTCGACAAGGAGAGCGGTTACTATTTATTGTCGAGGACAGTGGAATCGGTATGTCTCCAGAGGTATTGCAGCGCCTCTTCAACCCCTACATGCAAGCACAACGTAATACCGTAACTCACTATGGCGGTACAGGGCTGGGACTCTACATATCGAAACAACTTGCAGAACGGATGGACGGAGATATCGAGGTCAGCAGTAAAGAGCGTCACGGATCCCGCTTTACCTTGTCGCTCCCTTGGGTCATCGCCGATCAACCACCACAAACGGGAAAATAGCCCCCGCCGTAATCACCGCTCTCTACGGATCTCCCACCGCAGCCAATTCATGAAGCGGCCAGCGGGCACGGGTCTCGATCGCCAATCCACTCCGCTCCCCCGCCTGAAGATGGAGATAACCGGCATAGGCGATCATGGCGCCGTTGTCGGTGCAGAACTCCAGCCGGGGAAACCAGGCCCGCCCCCCGACCTGTTCGGCCACTTCACTCAACCTTCGACGAATCGTACGATTGGCGCTCACCCCTCCAGCCACCACCAGCTGTGACAGGCCACACTGCTGCAACGCCCGCCGACACTTGATCGCCAGGGTATCGGCCACCGCCTGTTCAAAGGCGACACTAACATTGGCCACCAGATCAGGATCCTCCCGATGCTGCTCAATGGTGGTCCGGACGTAGGTCTTGAGACCACTGAAACTGAAATCGAGGCCAGGGCGATCGACCATGGGGCGAGGAAAATGGAAACGTTCAGGATCCCCCTGCTCTGCGGCCAGCGAGAGTGCTGCACCACCGGGATACCCAAGCCCCAATAATTTGGCGGTCTTATCGAACGCCTCTCCGGCGGCGTCATCGATCGACTCCCCCAGCAACTGGTATTGCCCGACCCGCTCGACCCGGATCAGTTGCGTATGTCCGCCCGAGACCAGCAGTGCCACAAAGGGGAACTCGGGCCGCTCCGACTCCAGCAACGGCGCCAGCAGATGCCCTTCCATGTGGTGTACCGCTACCGCCGGAACCCCCCAACCATAGGCCAGGGAACGGCCAACGGACGCGCCAACCATCAATGCCCCCATCAGTCCGGGGCCTGCCGTGTAAGCCACTCCGTCGAGTGCTGCCGGAGTGATACCGGTCTCCTCGAACAGTCGCTGTAGCAGTGGCAGAATACGCTGAATATGGTCACGAGAGGCCAGTTCCGGTACAACCCCACCGTACCGACTATGCATCTCCGCCTGACTATAGAGCTGATGCCCAAGCAGTCCGACACCGCCCTCGTAAAGTGCAACACCGGTCTCGTCACACGAGGTCTCGATTCCCACCACCCGCACAGTCTGCGCTCCGTCCGATTCTAACTGGCGGTGATCATACCGGAAATGGTTGCACGATTCCTGTTGCCCCGCCACTGATCAATCACTCAGCCCCAACTCCTTCAATTTTCGAGTCAAGGTGTTGCGCCCCCAACCCAGCAGTCGGGCCGCCTCCTGGCGCTTGCCGGCGGTATACTCCAAGGCTGCCCGAAGCATGATCCGCTCCATGGCCGGTACCACTTGATCGAGCAGATTCTCTTCGTTACGTCCGAGGTGATTACGAATCCACTGCTCCAGCGCCCGCTCCCAACCGGTGCTCACCGCCTCATCTTCCCCTTGACGCAGCTCGATCGGGAGATCCTCGATCTGTACCTTTCGGGTCGGAGCCATCACGGTAATCCAACGACAGGTGTTCTCCAGTTGACGCACATTCCCCTTCCACGGCAGACCACTTAGGTATCTCATCGTTTCTGGCAACAGCTCCTTCTCCTCCACCTCCAGCTCTTGTGCTGCCAGATGGAGAAAATGTTGACTCAGCAACGGGATATCCTCCCGCCGCTCGGCAAGCCGGGGGACATGAATCCGAATCACATTGAGGCGATGGTAGAGATCCTCGCGAAAATCGCCCGCCTCGACCAACTGCTCGAGATTCTGATGGGTGGCAGCGATGATTCGCACATCGACCTGGGTCGGGGCATGACCACCCACCTGATAGAACTCCCCCTCGGAGAGCACCCGCAGTAGCCGGGTCTGGGTCTCCAGCGGCATATCACCGATCTCGTCGAGGAAGAGCGTCCCCCCATCGGCCTGCATGAACCGCCCCTGTCGACTCGTCACTGCCCCGGTAAAGGCCCCTTTTTCATGACCGAAGAGCTCCGAGTCCATCAATTCCCGAGGGATCGCGGCCATATTGAGGGCGATAAAGGGGTGCTCCTGACGCGGACTATGACGATGTAACGCCTGAGCCACTCGCTCTTTACCGGTACCCGACTCGCCATTGATCAACACCGTCATGTTGGAGTGAGAGAGACGCCCAACAGCACGAAACACCTCCTGCATCGCCGGTGACTCCCCAATGATATCGGCACTCTCCTGTCGCCGCTCCCCCCCTTTGCGCCCACGCTTGGAGCGTGCCTGCTCGATGGCACGCCGTGTCAGCGTGATCGCCTCTTCAATATCGAACGGCTTGGGCAGATACTCAAAGGCCCCCCCTTCGTAGGCAGAGATCGCACTATCCATATCGGAGTGGGCCGTCATGATGATCACCGGCAGTTCAGGACGGCGACGAACAATCTCCTTGAGCAGGTCGAATCCCCCAATGCCCGGCATCCGCACATCGCTGATGATCACCTCGGGAGCCTCCTGTTCCAGTCGGGACAACACCGGCTCCACCTCACTGAAGGCGGTCACCCCCATCCCCGCCTTCTGCAGCGCCCGTTCCAGCACCCAACGAATCGAGCGATCATCATCGATGACCCAGACACGACCCTGGATTTCCTCTTCATCCATCGCTACGTCTCCAGTGGTATCAACAAGGTAAAACAGGTACGACCAGGCTCGGAATCACACTCGATGACCCCCCCCTGACGCTGCACAATCGACTGTGCAATCGATAACCCCAGCCCGGTACCGTCAGGACGTCCGGTCACCATCGGCAAGAAGAGGGTATTGCGCAACTCTGGGGCGATTCCGGGACCGTTATCCTCGATCTCCAGACTACAGACCAGGCGATGCTGATGTTTGCCGATCGATACCTGTCGCTGCACCCGACTACGGAGACGAATAACCCCGCCACTATCGACCATCTGGGCCGCATTACGGACAATATTGAGGACCGCCTGAATCATCAGGTCACGATCGGCTGGAAAGGAGGGAATACTAGGATCGTAGTCCCGCTCGATCACCAGCCCGGCACTACTCCCCTCTGCCATCACCAGCATTCGAACCCGCTCCAGCACCTCATGGATATTGGTCTGCTCCATATGGGGGCGACGATTGGGGCCAACCATCTGATCCAGCAGTGACTGCAGTCGATCCGACTCTCCGATAATCACCTCGGTATACTCTTTCAGTGCCGGATCGACCAGCTCCCCCTCCAACAGTTGGGCCGCCCCTCGGAGGCCGCCGAGCGGATTCTTGATCTCATGCGCCAACCCTCGTAACAGGTCAGTGGTCGCCCGAGTCTGGTGCAACAACCGCTCCTCATTCTGAATCCGCAACTGAAGCCCCACCTGCTGAATCTCGATCAGGATGTAATCGTCATCGAATGGGATCAGAGAGCAGTCGACCGTGAGGGTCCCGGCATTGAGGCAGCGCAGTTCAACCCCACGTTCGGTGTAGGGGACACCACGCTCACGGGAGCGAGCGATCCCTTGACTGAGATCGCAACGGATGTCGAGCAGCGTCGATAATGGGTGCCCACCAGCCTTGCGGGCACTAATTCCGAACATCACCTCCCCGGCCGGATTGAGGTAGCGCAATCGCTGAGCATCATCGATCACCACAAAGACCACGGTGGTCATCTCCAGTACCCGGCCGGTCAGCTCTTGTTCTCCATTGTGAGTCACCATACTCCCCCCGTTGCAATCAACGTACCACTCTTACAAACCACCCCTCAAAAAACAACATTGTTTTTCAACAAGTTAAATAATACTGAACCAACCCCAGATCTCTCGAGCTCCTATCACTGCACCAATAGAGTGCAATCAGAGTGGGCGATCCAAAACACCCCCTCCCCGATACAGGGGATCAAACTCCCAAAAAAAACCCCGCACACCGAACCGGCGGCGGGGTCTTCATGGGTGACCGTCGACTAGACGCTATAGTACATATCAAACTCGATCGGGTGGGTCGTCATCCGCATCCGAGTCACCTCTTCCATTTTCAGACCGATGTAGCTATCGATGAAGTCATTGGTAAAGACCTCGCCTTGAACCAGGAACTCACGATCCCGATCCAGTGCTTCGAGCGCCTGATCCAGAGAGTGGCAGACCGTTGGAATGTTGGCTGCCTCCTCTGCCGGCAGGTCATAAAGATCCTTGTCCATCGCCTCACCCGGATCGATCTTATTCTTGATGCCGTCGATCCCGGCCATCAACATCGCCGAGAAGGCGAGATAGGGGTTGGCACTGGGGTCAGGGAAACGCACCTCGATGCGGGTCGCCTTCGGTGACGGAACGAACGGAATACGAATCGAAGCCGAACGGTTACGGGCAGAGTAGGCCAGCATCACCGGAGCCTCGAAGCCGGGCACCAGGCGCTTGTAGGAGTTGGTCGAGGCGTTGGTGAAGGCGTTGAGCGCCCGGGCATGCCGGATGATTCCACCAATGTAGTAGAGAGCCTCCTGAGAGAGCCCACCATACTTGTTCCCCGAGAAGATGTTCTTGGTCCCCTTGGCGATCGACTGATGAACATGCATACCGGTACCATTATCACCAACGATGGGCTTTGGCATGAAGGTAGCGCTCTTGCCATAGGCATGGGCAACATTGTGGATCACGTACTTGAGAATCTGTACCTCGTCCCCCTTCTTCACCAGGGTATTGAAGGCCGTGGCGATCTCATTCTGGTTGGAGGTGGCCACCTCGTGGTGATGGGCCTCAACCTTCAGCCCCATATCCTCCATCACCAGAGACATGGCGGTACGGATATCCTGAGAGGAGTCGACCGGTGGTACCGGGAAGTAGCCTCCCTTGACGCTCGGACGGTGGCCCATGTTGCCCCCCTCGAACACCTTTTCACTGTTCCACTCCGCCTCTTCAGAGTCCACCTTGCAGAAAGAGCCGCTCATATCGGAGCCCCAACGCACATCATCAAAGAGGAAAAACTCCGGTTCCGGTCCAAAGAAGGCCTTGTCCCCGATTCCGGTGGACTGCAGATAGGCCTCGGCGCGTGTGGCAACCGAACGGGGGTCCCGGTCATACCCCTCCATGGTAGAGGGCTCAACGATATTACAGCGCAGGATAACGGTCGGCTCCTCATAGAAGGGGTCGAGCACAGAGGTATCGGCATCCGGCATCAGCACCATGTCTGACTCGTTGATCCCCTTCCAACCCTCGATAGAAGAGCCATCGAACATCTTGCCAGTTTTGAAGAATGCGGTATCGACCTCGGAAGCGGGGATCGTGACATGCTGCTCCTTCCCCTTGGTATCGGTGAAGCGCAGATCGACGAACTTGGCACTACTATCCTTGATGAGCTTGAGCACTTTTTGTGACATGAACAACTCCCTGGTATACAGATGAAAAGAGGGTCTCAACAGCAACTTAGCGCTGAGAGCCCGGAAAAAACTTTACCGGTGACACGGTTTCAGTGCATCAAAACAGCCCGACCACCGTTACGCGCAGCAATTATAGGCAAATTCCGTGCCTTTAGAATAACCAATTGTAATCTAACAAGTATATTTTTATTTTCTCGCAGAAAAACCAAGCGATGCACTGTTTTAGTGCAGCAAACAGAGGTTGTGCACCAAATTAATACCGCCCCCCTTAGCGCTCGAGTTGACTAACATCCCGCACCGCCCCACGAGCAGCACTGGTGGTCATTGCGGCATAGGCACGAAGCGCCGCCGAAACCGGGCGGTTACGCTGCTGCGGTGTCCAGGCACCGCTTCCGCGCTGCACCATCGCCTCTCTGCGAGCAGCCAATTCGGCATCACTCAAGGCCACCCGAATGGTACGATTGGGGATGCTGATCTCAATCGTATCCCCCTCCTCCACCAGGGCGATCGTACCACCTTCGGCCGCCTCGGGTGAGGCGTGTCCAATCGACAATCCGGAGGTCCCTCCGGAGAAACGGCCATCGGTGATCAGGGCACACGCCTTTCCCAGCCCCTGCGACTTGAGATAACTAGCAGGATACAGCATCTCCTGCATTCATAACGAATCACCACGACATCCCCCGGTTGAATCCGATCCCCCAGAATCGCCGCAACCGCATCCTCCTGACTCTCGAAGATTCGGGCCGGCCCGGTAAAGTCGAGAATCGACTCATCCACACCCGCAGTTTTGACGATACAGCCGTCCTCGGCCAGGTTGCCGTACAGTACCGCGAGCCCGCCATCCTGACTGTAGGCGTGCGCCCCATCACGAATACAACCCTGTTGACGATCACGATCGAGCGAGTTGGAACGGGCAGACTGACTGAAGGCCTGCTGTGTCGGCACGTTTCCTGGTCCGGCACGGTAGAACTCCGCCACCTCTGGGTCGTCACTATGGAGAACATCCCATCGATTCAGCGCCTCTCCGAGCGTAGCGGCATGTACCGTACGCTGCAATGGATGAACCAACCCTTGACGCTCCAGCTCCCCCAAAATGGCCATCACCCCCCCGGCACGATGAACATCCTCCATGTGGTAGTCCGGGGTAGAAGGGGCCACCTTGCAGAGATGGGGCACCTTACGGGACATCCGGTCGATATCCTCCATCGTGAAATCGACCCCCGCCTCCTCGGCCGCAGCCAGCAGATGGAGCACGGTATTGGTCGATCCACCCATGGCGATATCGAGCGCCATGGCATTTTCGAATGATTGGAAGGAGGCGATCGAGCGCGGCAGCACCGTCTCATCATCCTCCTCGTAATAGCGCTTGGCCAGATGAACGATCTGCCGCCCCGCCTGTAGAAAAAGCTGTTTCCGGTCGGTGTGGGTCGCCAATAACGAACCATTACCCGGCAACGCCAGCCCCAGCGCCTCGGCCAGGCAATTCATCGAATTGGCGGTAAACATCCCGGAACAGGAGCCGCAGGTAGGACAGGCAGAGCGCTCCATCTGGGTTACGGTATCATCAGTGATCTGATCATCGGCAGCCGAAACCATGGCATCGACCAGATCGAGGTGATGCAACTTGCCATCGATGAAGGTCTTGCCCGACTCCATCGGGCCACCGGAGACAAAAATCGCAGGAATATTGAGCCGCAACGCCGCATTGAGCATTCCCGGGGTGATCTTGTCACAATTGGAAATACAGACCATGGCGTCGGCACAGTGGGCATTGACCATATACTCGACCGAGTCGGCGATGATCTCCCGAGAAGGGAGGCTATAGAGCATGCCACCGTGCCCCATCGCGATGCCATCATCGATGGCGATGGTGTTCATCTCCTTGGCGACACCGCCGGCCTGTTCGATCTCTCGCGCCACCAACTGACCGAGATCCTTGAGATGGACATGCCCCGGGACAAACTGGGTAAAGGAGTTGACCACGGCGATGATCGGCTTGCCGAAGTCGTCATTGCTCATCCCGGTAGCTCGCCACAACGAGCGTGCACCCGCCATATTACGGCCATGGGTAGTGGTTCTGGATCGGTATTGAGGCATCTGTGATCTCTCCTGAGTCTGCTACAATGGGGCCCCGGCTGCCGTGACAGTGGGAAGAGATGGAGTGTACCTGCCTACTGCTGAAGATTCGAGCACGAGGTTCCATTCTGCTCGCGCTAATCCCAGGCACCTTCCGCTCTATCGTACCGCATGAGTAGAACTTCAACCGCCTGCCATGAACCGCCCCCAATGACCTCCCCCACCGCTTCGCAACGCCCGACCACAGGCCTCCTGAGACGCCTGTTTGCCCTCTTCTACGATACTCTGCTGCTGCTGGCACTACTGATGACGGCAACCGCCATCGGCCTGCTCTTCACCGGTGGCGAGGCCACTCGCCCCGGCAACCCGATCATGGCGAGCTGGCTCTTTCTGGTTGCCTTTTTCTACTTCGCCTGGTCCTGGATCAATACCGGTCAGACCCTGGGAATGAAAAGTTGGCGTATCCGACTGGAACGGATCGACGGTAAAACACTCACCCTGTGGCATCTGCTACTACGGTTTCTCAGCGCCATCCCTGCCATCGGGCTCGGTGGCCTTGGTCTATTCTGGATGATCATAGACCGCGACCACCTGGCCCTACACGACCGCTTCTCCGAAACCCGTCTGGTCGATCTGCCCTAAAAGAGATAGTTGACCTTCAACCAGATACTGCGCCCCGGTTCGTTCACCCGCACGGAGGTTCCATCCAGCACCGACTCTGAACTCAGATGCTCGGCATAGCGCTTATCCAGTAGGTTGTCGACCCCCACCTTGAGTTCGGCACTCTCACCCAATGCTCTCCCGGCATAGAGGTCCAGCACCCCATATCCAGGGGTGACCCCGGCATCGATATCACCATCGATACGATCCTGTCGGCGAGCAAACTGGAGACGCGCCCCCAGATCCCACTCGTTCAGCGCATAATCGAGCGAGAGAGCGCCATTCAGCGGCGCAATCTGCCCAATTGCTCTGGACTCGGTATCGTTGGTTGCGTGTACGTAGGCCAAGTTGAGGGAGAGCACGAGATCTGCGATCACTTCACGACTCACAGCAGCCTCATAGCCCCAAAGTGTTGCATCCACATTTTTGTAGGTCGTGGTACTGCCTGACTTGTACTTGAGGATGTAATCATTGACATCGGTGTAGTAGAGACTGGCACTCCAACGAGCCTCCCCCATCCGTCCTTCGCCCCCCAACTCCAACTGATGATGCTGCTCCGGAGCCAATCCCGGATTACCGACCCAACTCCACACCGCTGCACCAGCAGAGTTCATGGAACGATTATTGATGAACAGCTCGGTCGCATCTGCCGCCCGGACAGAACGACTGAGTGCCAGATACCACTCACCATCCTTTGCCGTAGCTCGACTCCACCGCACAAACCCGCTCAGATTGGTCCTGCTCTTTGCGGCATCGGCACTGTTCCCATGAATCGCACGGTAGGCATCATTGGCCGATGCCGTCACTACACCGCCCATTCCGTGGGTCACGGCGACAGCCGCCTTATCGGCTTTGGCATCGACCTGGTCAGCCCGAACACCATAAGCCAACATCGCCCCCTCACCCAACGGTCGCTCGGCCTCGGCAAACAGCCCCACCTGATCAATTTCCGCATCAGGCCAACCATAACTAAACAGCGTGGCTGCCGCTGGTGCCGCCGCCATCCCTGCCGTCAGGGCTGAGTCACGCGCTTGTCGTTTGACATCCACCCCCAGCTTCCACTGAGTATTCCCCAGGAGCAGACGTTTACCAACCTTTCCTCCCATCGTATCGGATTGAGTCAAGTGACGCATTTTCATTGCACTATTGGTGCGCAGGGTGTAGTTATCCATATCATGATCGACCTCGGTACGATAAAGATCGAGATCGACCTCTCCCTCATACTTCAGACGCATTGCATCATTTTCTGTCTCGACGGTATCCATCCGCAAACCTTCAAACAGAACGTCATCCTCACGATTACGCTCGAATCCGAACTCGAGTCGAAGCCCCTCGTCCAGCAGCAACCCTGCAGTCAAGGTGCCATTCTTGCTTTTGAAACCGGAGCGCATCTCAACACCACGCCCGTCGGTATAGTTCCCCGCTTCGGCCAATGAGGCCCCGAGACGCAGATAGCCCTGCTCCAACCCAAAGGTTCCATCTGCATAGATCTTCTTGAAATTACCATTGTCCCGGTAAGTGACACCACTCTTCCCGGACCGCTCACCAGCTCCAAGCACCTCTGTCTCACGATCGAACAGCACGGTAGCTCCCGGTGCACCGGCGCCATGTTCGACACTCTGCCCCCCCTTAAGGATCGTCACCTTGTCATAGGTCTCCAGCGCCGCATAAGAGCTGGGCGGATCCATACGATTGGGACAACCGGAGTGAACAAAGGCCCCATCCAGCAAGATATTGAGCCGATTCTGCTGCTGCCCACGAATCACCGGATCAAACCCATGTCCACCAATTCGGCGCACCGAAACACCGCTGATGTTACTCATCAGCTCACCACCATCTGCAGTCGCTCCCAACCCCGATAACTCCTCTGCATCCAACGGTCCGCCAGACATCGCCTTGCTGGAATCGGCCAGCGCCGCCCCCTCAACCAGGATTTCCGCCATTACCCGTCCATCCGCCGCTACCGTCTGCCCATAGACGGCTGCCAGGATCGCCATCGTGATTACATTTTTTTTCATCATCCTCTCCTTGTGGATAGTAAACAGACCCTGTCTGTAACGTTGTAAAGAAATCGACACCGAGCCCCCACTACGGCATGGGGGCATCAACCTGGGGGGATCGAGTAGCAAAGGCCAAGCGGTAGACCCCACTGGTCTGCACCGAAGAGAGCAGCTGGGCCACCCGGGCATAATCGGTCTCGGCATCGGCACTGATCCGGACCACCAGATCCGGGCTGACGCTCTGCTCCAACAGCAAGCGTCCACTCAATTGCGAAAAGTTGATCAACTCCCCCTGGAGATAGAGCTGTCCCTGACGATCGAGCGTAAGATCGACCACAACCGGATCGACATCCATCTTTGCCTCCACCTTGGGAAGGTCCACCCGAATCGACTGCGAGAACATGGGGGCCACAATGATAAATATGACCAACAGCACCAACATCACGTCCACCAATGGAGTGACATTGATCTCGGAAAGTGGGGCCTCATGATTTCCACTGTTGAGGTGAATCGCCACACTATCGCCCCCCATCCAACAGAATACGATCGGCCAACTCCCGCAGGTTTCCCGCCATAACGGAGCTGATACGACGCAACCAACGAACCAGCAGGTTGTAGGCAGCTGCTGCCGGAATTGCGGCAAACAGACCAACGGCAGTAGCAACCAGCGCCTCAGATACCGGGCCTGCGACCATATCCATGGTCAGCATGGCGCTCCCCCCCAGCGACTGCAGCGCATGCATAATGCCCCAGACCGTTCCCAGGAGACCGATAAAGGGGGCACTATTGCCGATAATGGCCAATAGAATCAGCCCGTTTTCCAACTCGATTCGCTGTTCATCAAGAAACTGATCCGCCTTGTTATCCAGTTTCAACTTGTTGATTTCGCCATCAACCCCCCAGACCATTTTCGAGGCCGTTCGGTAAAAAAGAGGGGTCAATGCCCCCGGCGATACCTCAGGCGGCGGCCTATCCAGAATCAACTGCTGACGCAGCGCCAACTCATTGCGTAATACCCCCCGAAACTGAATCAATTTATAGATAATCACCCCCCACCCCGTAACCGACATCAGTGCCAGGAGGATAAATACGGAGCGAATCAGCAAGTCGGCATCTCCCCACCAGTGGGTCCATAAGGAATTTTCAATCATTACGCTATTTCTCTGGTTTTCATGGAGTGGATACTCCTCCAATATTTTTGCGACACCCCATACAACACCATCTATTTCAATCGGAAGCGGACCGGAACCTCCAGCCTGCTGGATACCGGTTGACCACCACGTGTTGCCGGACGAAACCGCCACTTTGAGACCGTTCTCCTGGCCTCCAGATCCAGCAGTCGATGTCCTGATGAACGCACCACTTCGACCGACTCGGGAAACCCCATGGCACTCACTTCAACCGCCAATCGAACCACCCCCTCCATCCCCTTACGTCGTGCCTTGAGGGGATAGCGCGGCTTGCGATTACGCAACGTTGCGGTCTCATACTGGGCCTCCACGTAGGCTTCCGTGGGAGAGGACCGCTCTTCAGCTCTCTCCTCTGCAGACCGAACGGCAGCCTTATCGGTCTTCTCTGATTCTGCTTGTGACTCTGGCTCTGGCTCTGGCTCTGGCTCTGGCTCTGGCT
>CAYFOQ010000030.1:13253-20333 GCA_964344735.1 uncultured Piscirickettsiaceae bacterium | reverse complement strand
TACGGAGCTGACGAAGTAATTGCCGGAAAAGGGCATTTTTAGAGGTGCCTTGAAGATTCCATGCCCTCCGGGGCCTCAACAGCAGGATTGGATATGAGCAGCAAGGCAACCACAGATGGACAGAACTCGGGAAAAGGGGGACGCAGTGGATCCATTCACTGGGGAGCAATGGGTAGCGGTCTGATCGTGGCCGGCATCATTCATCCAGCGCAGCAATCCCTGCTGTTCGCACTTGGCCTCGCTGGATTGGTGGTTCATTGGCTTGACCGCCCTACAACAGCGCCGAAAGAAAAGAAGGCAACATAGGGATCAGCCACAGGCTGGTTGCCCCTTCCACCCGAAAAAAACCCCAGGCCATGACCTGGGGTTTTCCATTTACACTGACGGTAACCGACTTAGAACATCTCAGCCTCTTGCTGAGAGAGGTCGAGACTACGCCCCTGGATAAAGAGGCGGTATCCCAAGTAGATCAGATAAGGTGCCACAACCAGTACCACGACCCCCAGGTTGATATTCCCGGGAACCAGACCATCATAGAATCGATCCAGATTGATCCAACCGGTCAACATCGAGAGTCCAATGGGCAACAGAAAGAGTCCCACCGAAAACCAGACCAGAAAGCGGAGCCACTCACCCCCCAGCCACTCAACCGCAGATACCATCTTCTCCATTCCTATTACTCCTGTCATCCTGTTTGCTGATCCACACCCTGCCCCAATCACTTGGACTGTCGTCGGGTCCGGTCTCCTCCTTACAAGAGCCGTGCCACCTCAAATGTGACGGTTTTTCGCCACTTTGGCTCAAACCAATTTTTAGAGGTTCCTTAAAGAGCGTCTCTGACCCTCCTCCATCCACCGTCTCATTCGGCAGTAATGGCTAGATGGTAGTAACCATTCAGCTCTCCCCAACCCTCTCCCAGAGGGAGAGGGGGCGTAGTCGGAGGGCCAGAATACAAAAGTAACCTCCGATCAATGCACTTTAACTCCCTCTCTCTCTGGGAGAGGTGTGGGCATCTGAATCCGTTACAGTCCCCCCTGAATAGTTACGGATGGTAGTGGATAACGGCACACTATTCAACAATCAAACAGTCTGTTATAGGATTTACCTCTCAACTAGATACAGATAATCATCCTATCTTATTTTAATAATCACATTGAGTTAGTGTGGTTATATCGCCCTGACACTCATACACTCACAGTAGAGTCCTAAACATCCGCTTGGCACACAACCTGCTAGAGTGCAGGGGACAACGACCGTAGTGTCAATATTCTGGTCCATTCAACCGAAGGAGAGCGATTACCATGAGTGAAGAAAACAACACCAACGAACCTGATGGCGATGAGCTGGAGGCGATGTTTGCCCGTGCTGCGATGGAGGAAGGGGGTTCCGAGGTAGCACCGACGGCAGAGATGCACGACCCACTCTCCGAGGTGATGGAGAATGGGACAGAGGAGGATGAAGTGGACTACATCGGTGGTGAGAGCGATGGCGAGGATATCGCTGCACTCGATGGTAACAGCGATGACGAGGGGGAGGAGCCGACCGAAGATTTCATCGGTGGCGCCATCTCTGAACCGGAAGAGGAGAACACCAGTGATGATCAGAACCAAGAGGGTCCGGTGGCACGACTGGAGGACTCCATTCTGACTGCAGTAGAGCTGGCCCATGAAGCGGCCGATCTCGCCAATGATGTCATCGAAGAGGCCAGTAATGCTGCCGAACAGGCCAATAACACCTCTGTGGAGATGCGACAACTGGTACAGGATGCACTACACAAATTGGAAGAGAGTCAGAGTGACGCCAACTCCGCCATCATGATGAGCGCAGAGATGAGCGAATACATGGATGAGCTCAAACGCCATAGCGATGCCATCCGTGAGCGTACCCAGCAGTTGCGTAAGCGCATTCTCTCTCTCGGTAAATAGTCACGACGCGCAGGAGCGAAACCGTGGAGTTTTCCAAAGGGATCGAGACGCTGGCGGCCACCGCCGAGACGGCCAACGAGGCGGCTGAAGCCGCATTGCTTGCCTCAGAGGGGGTGATGGCGCTCAGCATTCGTGTCGGTGATGAGGTCCAGCAGGCGATTAAGAAGGCCTCCCGACCTCAACTTCCCCCGATCAAGGAGCGCGATCAGGGGGATGAGACCAAACAGAAACTCAGCATACCACTACTCGCCACTCTGCTGACACTTGCTGGCGTTGGCTACCTGGTTGTGGAGAATCTCGGTCTAGCGGAACAGCTTGGTCAACAGCGAGAGGTGATGATGACCCTGCGAGAGCAGGTCGAGATCAACTCTGCAGAGTCGACAACGCAGATCATGCTGCTGGCAGAACAGGGACAGCGAGCGGGTGAACTGTTACAAGAGCTGGAGAAGAAATTGGACACCCCTCCGGTAGCCACGGTCTCCGAGCCGCCCCCCCCCTCTCCACTCCTGGAGGAGATCCGAACCACACTGCTTACGCTACGAGAGGATCTTGCCACTCTGCCCACGGCTGATGAAGAGTCGACAACGACGGCAGTCGCCAAGGATGACGACGACACCCCCTCGACCCCGGAGATGAAGACTACGGTCGCAACGGCTGCTCCGATAACAGAGAGCAACTTATCAACGGCGGCTCTGGCTCAGATTCGCACTTTGGTCCAGGAGGAGCTGGAACGGTTACACCAATCGGTGGCTGCCGTAGAGCATCAACTCGACCAGCAATCCACACTGTTGACTACTCGGCAAACAGTCCCAGCAGCAACAACCGCCCCCCCTGCCCCCCAATATCAGTACCAAAAGGGACAAGAAGCAACCCCGTCGCCACAAGAGAAGAAGGTTCTCCCCTATCGCTTCCCGTAAGACTCTGGACGGTGGCTCCAGAACCGATACCACTGCCGCCGCCATCCGGTTGGAAACCGCTGTACTCCATCCAGTTCAACCTGGACGGCCCCATCGATGGCGGTATTGTAGAGTTCGATTCCACGCCGGTGGTAACGTTCCACCACCTCGGCGCGTGGCAACCGGTAACGGTTGAGATAACCAGCCGGAATGATCGCCCAACGGGGTGAGGTGGCGTCGATCCACTGCGGAGTCGAGGAGGTACCACTACCATGGTGGGGAACGACCACACCATCGACATCGATCTGCAACGGCCACCTCTTCCACAACTCCTCTTCCGCTGCCCGTTCAATATCACCGGTCAACAGCAGGCTCTCTCCCGCAGCCTCGATACGCAATACACAAGAGCGATCGTTGCCTCGAAAGAGGCCGGTAGTGGGTGGGTGGATCAACTCGATCACCACACCATCCCACTCCCAGCGCTCACCGGCCTCACAGTAACGGGCCCCGGGTAGAGCCTCGGGAACCGCACTGACCCGATCCAGCGCCGGGATTTCGGCAAGCAATGGGGCGACTCCACCGATATGGTCACGATCATCATGACTCACCACCAGTAGATCGATGTGACTCCAGCCCTGTTGCCGTAGATAGGGCAACACTACGGCACTACCACCATTGAAGGTAGGAGAGAATCGATCTCCAGCATCATAGAGTAGCACTCGGCGGTGACTCTCCACGACCACCGCCAGCCCCTGTCCGACATCGAGCACCGTCACTCGGGCCTCTCCGGGAGCAGGACGGTCTGGTGGCCACAACAGCAGGGGAACCACTCCAACCACCCCCCACCAGCGTGACCGACCCGCCCGAGGATAGAGCAGTAACAACAGTGAAAGCAGTGCGAATATCACACTCCACAGTGGTGGACGGTGGGATTGGAACTGTAACCAGGGAATTTCCGCCAACCCCTCCAGCAGAGGCCAGAGTAACTCTAGCTGCCAGACTGCAAGATCGAGCAACCCCCCCCCTCCGGGAAGGTGAAGCAGTTGTAGTAGCGCCGCCAACAAGGCCAGTGGAACCACCCCCATGCCGATCCAGGGAACCGCAATCAGATTGGCGACCGGAGCCACCAGCGCTCCCTGTTGGAAGAGGTAGAGCTGCAGTGGCAATAATCCCAGTAGCAGAACCGCTTGTAGATAGAGCAGAGCCGGCAGACGTCTCCAACCCTGGGCAATCGGCAGGGCATAGAGGATCCACCCAACAGCCCCGAATGAGAGCCAAAACCCCGCTGCGAGCACGGCAAATGGATCGATCAGCAGCACCACCAACAATGCGATTCCATAACCGCTCCAGCGGTCGGTCATTCGCCCCAGCAAAACCAGTCCCAACGCCACCAGCACCATCACCAGAGCACGCTGGGTCGGAATCGTGAATCCTGCCAGTGCAGCATAACCGGTCGCCGCCAAGATCCCCCCGATTGCCCCCAAACGTTGTGCAGGCAACCATAAGAGTAGCCCTGGCCAGAACAGTCCGATGCCACGGAACAGCCCATATCCCAATGCGGCCACCAGCCCCACGTGAAGTCCAGAGATCGCCACCAGGTGACTCGTTCCGCTCCAGCGCAACACCTCCCAGTATTCAGGAGGAATATCACTTCGAGCCCCGATCACTAACGCCACCACTATTCCATACTGGGGACTGTCGCCAACCTCATCGAGGATCCACTGTCGCAACTGCTGCCGAAGTTGATCAACTCCTCCAATCGCCTCCTCCAGACGATGGTTGTCGGTTGAGTTGCGAACATAGCCAGTGGCAACAATCTGCTGCTGAAAGAGCCACTGCTCCCAATCCATACCGGCCGGATTGAAAAAACCGTGGGGCGGCTTCAATCGTACCTGTAGCTGCCAGCGCTCACCGACCGCCACTGATTCAGTATGGTGGTACCAGTTGAGACGAACCACTCCCTGAAGCGCCAGTGGATTCCCCGCCATCGTCGCCTGCTCCAGCGCAAGACGGAAACGCCAGGAACCATCGGCCCGCTGCAGGGGAAGTGAAACCACCCGTCCCACCAACTGCAGATCCTTTCCTGCCAGCGGTTCTGGTAATCTGGCATCTAGACGCTGTTGTGCGACAACGGTCGCCCAGAGTAATCCCAGAAACAGCCAGAACAGTACCGCAGCCAACCGTTGGTATCGTCCCAACAGATAGAGCAGGGGGAGAGTGGTCCAGTGCCAACCGAGTGAGGGTAACTCCTGCCCCAACACTACCCAGAGGATACCGATGAGCCAGGGAAATCCCACCTCCGGCAGCACTCCTCGACAACAGCTCGACGATACGACTTTCCATTTCGAAACACTTCGAAAAACAGACATTCAGCCCCTTTTCGCTATAATCACCCGATGCCAAAGGAGTTCATCAAGCGTTATCTTCCCGACCACAACGAGGTCAAGGATCACCGCTACCTCCGTTTTTTCGGCACCCTACTCCACTCTCCGGATCTCTGGCACCTCAATCGTCGCTCGGTCTCTGGAGCCTTCGCGGTCGGTCTCTTTCTGGCCTGGGTTCCGGTACCACTACAGATGGTACTGGCCACCGCCACCGCCATTCTGTTACGGGTCAACCTTCCGGTAGCCTTTGGTCTGGTCTGGATCACCAACCCTTTCACCATTCCCCCGCTCTACTACTTCGCCTATCTGGTTGGAACCTGGGTGTTGGGAAGCCCTACCCAGATCAGTGAATTCCAGGTCAGCTGGAGCTGGCTGGAGTCGGTATTACCCCAGATCTGGAAACCGTTTCTACTGGGTTGCCTGATCAACGGAGTGAGTAGCGCAATACTGGGTTACTACGGGATCCACTTCTTCTGGATCTGGCATGTTCGTGACCGCTGGAAGCGGCGCTCAGGTAGTTCTAACTAGACCATCCAGCAACTGCAGTGTACGGTCCATCCGGGCTGCCAACTCCGAATCATGAGTCACCAGCACCAGGGCTGCACCCGTTTCGCTATTGAGTTCCAGCATCAACTCCACTACCGTTGCTGCACTCTTGCGATCGAGATTGCCGGTGGGCTCGTCGGCCAGCACCACTGAGGGTGACCCTACCACTGCCCGGGCCACCGCCACCCGTTGGCGTTCTCCCCCGGAGAGCATGGCCGGACGATGGTGCAAGCGTTCCCCCAGCCCGACCCGTTGCAACAACCCAATTGCACGCTGCTGTAGCGTGACTCGCTGCTGTCGTGACGGACGTGCGATCAACAGTGGCATCATCACATTTTCCAGGGCAGAGAACTCCGGCAGCAGGTGATGAAACTGGTAGATAAATCCAAGCTGACGATTGCGTAGCAGACAGCGCTCCCGCTCTGACAGGGTGTAGAGGCTCTTCCCATCCAGGAGTACCTCACCACGGTCAGGACGATCGAGCCCCCCCAATAGGTGAAGCAGGGTAGATTTACCAGAACCGGAGGCGCCGATGATCGCCACCTTCTCCCCCGCCCGCAGGGCATAATCAAGACCACGCAGTACCTCGATCCGCCCCTCCCCCTCGTCGAATCCACGACAAAGTCCACGACACTCCAGTCGTGCCACGCTACTCATAGCGTAGAGAGTCCGCTGGATTGATATGGGCCCCCTTCCAGGCGGGGTAGAGCGTGGCCACCAGGCTCAACCCCAGGGAGACCAGCGCGATGGTCATCACATCCCCCCAGCGCAACTCTGATGGAAGTCGACTGATATAATAGATATCGGCAGAGAGGAACTGGGTATCGAATAGTTGTTCCAGTGCTGGAACCAGTGTCTCGACGTTGAGCGCGAGCGCCACCCCACCCCCGACACCCAACAGTGTGCCGACCACGCCGATCACCCCTCCCTGCACCAGAAACAGGGTCATCACATCCCCTGGAGTCGAACCCAAGGTACGAAGAATGGCGATCTCGGCTGCCTTGTCATTGACCACCATCACCATGGTCGAGACGATATTGAATGCAGCCACCGCAATGATCAGGGTGAGAATCACAAACATCATCCGTTTTTCCATCTGGATCGCCTGAAAGAGATTGGCATGCTGCCGGGTCCAATCGGTATAGCGGAGCGACTGTTGCCGAGCCGTCGCGATCTCTCGTACCACCAACGGCGCATCAAAGAGATCTTGCAGTCGCAGCCGTAGGCCGCTCACCCCCTCCCCCAGCCGCATCAATGTACGTCCATCCCGCAGCGAGATCAGCACCAATCCACTATCGTATTCATGCATTCCCACGGTAAAGAGACCGA
>CAYFOQ010000030.1:6891-13243 GCA_964344735.1 uncultured Piscirickettsiaceae bacterium | reverse complement strand
GACGATGGTGAAACGGCGCATTCGTGGCACCATCCCGGCGGCGGTAGCCACCCCCTGGGGTACCATCAAGGTCACCTTATCTCCCAGTCCCACGCCCAGACGCTGGGCCAACTCGGTTCCGATCACCGTACTGAAACGAACCTCATCCAGTGCCGGTAACCGTCCCGCCACCATTCTTGCCCCAACTTCGGAGACCACCGACTCCAACGCTGGATCGACTCCCCGAATCATCACCCCGGAAGATTGTCCCTCACGACTCACCAGCCCCTGGCCCTCGACGTAAGGGGCCACCCCCACCACCGCCGGGTGATTTCGAGCCTCGGCGGCCAAAGATTGCCACTCGGTCAACGACTCTCCGGTCCCAAGCAGGCTGGCATGAGCAGCCATATCGAGGATACGATCACGCAGTTCACGTTCAAAACCGTTCATCACCGACAGCACCGTAATCAACGCCATCACCCCAAGGGCGATCCCGATCATCGAGGTCAGTGAGATGAAGGAGATAAAGTGCTCCCTGCGCTGAGCCCGGGTATAACGTAGACCAATCTGTAGCTCCAGCAAACCTGGCATCGCTACCCGGTCTCCAGCAAGGATGGATTCCCACCAGGATCATCGGCAACCACCGTACCCATCACCGTTATCATGACGAAGGGTTCCGCAGATACTCTGCATAGCGGCGATCCGCCCCCAGCATGTGATCGATCAACCAACTCCGGAGAAAATTGAGTAGTGCAGTGGAAAAGAGTAGTTCGCCCTGGGGGTAGCGCCGATCTAGTGTGGCGATCTGCCCCAGCAACACCTCATGCTCGCGATGATGAGCCTGCAGCTCAGGGTAGTGGGACTGCTCGAACAGCGCCTCCTCGTGGGAAAAGTGGGCATTCACCTCCTTGGCCAACTGCTTGAACAGCTCGTAACAGCGTGACTCCGGGGCCTGCTGTTCCACCGCATCCTGGAGGGTATTGAGTCGATCGACCAGTTGCCGATGTTGCTGGTCGATCGACTCGACTCCAATACAGTAGTGGTCACTCCACTCGATCAGCGGCATCTGAATTCTCCCACCTGCGCTCGAGCGCACGCCAATATCCCATCACTCCCCACATTGTAGTACAAAATAGGTAACTGTTCAGCCCTCCCCCTCACCCCAACCCTCTCCCAGAGGGAGAGGGGGCGTAGTCGGAGGGCCAGAATTAAAGGCGGCATCTGATCCATGCACTCTAACCCCCTCTCCCTCTGGGAGCGCGTTGAGACTCAGGAGTGCCAAAACTTTTTCAACGATTGATACAATAGATGAATGAGCTCCTCTTCCCCCCCCCTGCTCCACCCCCCCATGCCCGGGCACAACCGGGAAAAGGTCAGCTGGCATCAGCTATACGGCAGTGCGTCAGGAGTAGCCATCACCCAAGCTGCACTCCATCACACGGCACCACTCCTGGTGATCGTCGAGGACAATGCGGCACTACACCGCATAGAGGAGGAGATCCGCTTCTACTGTGGGGAGGAGGCGATTCCACTCTTCTCTTTCCCCGACCAGGAGATGCTTCCCTACGACCGCCTCTCCCCCCACCCCGACATCATCTCGGAAAGATTGGAGGTCATGCGCACCCTGCCCACCCTGCGACACGGGGTAGTATTGAGCGCCCTGCACACCCTGCTGCAACGACTGCCACCGCAGGCCTATGTCCATGCCCACGCCTTTCGGCTCGATGTCGGTGAACGGGTCGACCGCGAATCCTTGCGATTACGTTTGGAACAGGGTGGTTATCACTCGGTGTCTCAGGTGATGGAGCATGGCGAGTACGCCTTTCGCGGAGCAATCATCGACCTCTTTCCGATGGGGGCAGAACGCCCGTTTCGTATCGATCTGTTCGATGATGAGGTGGAGTCGTTACGGCTGTTCGACCCGGAGAGTCAACTCACCCTCTCTGCAGTGGAGTCCATCGACCTGTTGCCGGCACGGGAGTTCCCCCTCACCGATGAATCGATCCGTCACTTTCGCCAGTCATGGCGACAACGGTTCGAGGGGGATCCCCAACAGTGCCCAATCTATCGCGACCTCAGCCAGGGACTGATTCCCGCCGGGATCGAGTTTTACCTCCCACTCTTTTTCGACCACTGTGACTCCCTGTTCGACTACCTCCCGCCCGACACCACCATCATTACCACCGACGGTATCAGACCACAGGGGGAGCGGTATTGGTTGGAGCTACAGGGACGCTACCAGGAACAGACTCATGATCCACAACGACCGGTACTGGCACCCGAAACCCTGTTTCTGACCCTCGACTCCTTCGGAGAGCAGCTCGACCGCCACCCCGAAATTGAACTCTCTAGCTTCAAAAGTGACCACGATGGCAGTGGCCTGGCGCACAACCTCGGCAGTGGAAAGCCGATGCAACTGGGGCTCTCCGGACGACTGGAACAGCCACTGCAACCACTGGTCGAGCTGATCCAGCGCGGCCCGGGCCGACTACTACTGGTGGCGGAGTCACCGGGTCGACGTCAGGCACTCCTAGAGATGCTCGGTCCCTACCAACTCTTTCCCAAAGTGGTCTCGAGCTGGAGCCAGTTCCTGGCACAACCGGACATCCCTTTCGCGATCACTACCGCCCCGCTGACCGAGGGGCTCGTGCTAGAGCGAGGAGAGTCCGATGACCTCATCGTCATCACCGAGACCCAACTCTTCGGGCAACAGGTACTGCAACAGCGTCGTCGCCGTCGCCGTAGCGGTGGTGACCATGTCATTCACCATCTCTCCGAGCTCCAGATCGGCTCTCCGGTCGTCCATCTCGACCACGGTATTGGTCGTTATCGTGGGCTGGTCACCCTCGCTGCCGGAGGAGAGATTGCCGAATACCTGTTGCTGGAGTATAGCCGTGGCGAAAAACTCTACGTTCCAGTCACTGCACTGCACCTGATCGCCCGCTATACCGGCGTTGATCCCGACAAGGCACCGCTCCACCGTCTAGGCAGTGATCAGTGGAGCAAGGCCCGCAAGCGGGCGGCGGAGCAGGTACGGGATGTGGCCGCTGAGCTACTGGAGATCTACGCCCGCCGAGCCGCTCGTGAAGGCTTTGCGATGCCTCCCCCGGATATCGAATATCATCAGTTCACCAACCAGTTTCCGTTTGAAGAGACTCCGGATCAGGCCGAGGCGATCGAGGCAGTGATCGGCGACCTGCAGCAACCACAGCCGATGGATCGGCTGGTTTGCGGTGATGTCGGTTTTGGCAAGACCGAGGTGGCCATGCGCGCCGCCTTCCTTGCGGTTCAGGGGGGGCGTCAGGTGGCGGTTCTGGTTCCTACGACACTACTGGCACAGCAACACTACGACAACTTTTGCGACCGCTTTGCCGACTGGCCGATTCGGATCGAGGTACTCTCCCGTTTCCGTACCGGTCAGCAGTCGACCACCGCCCTGACCCAGATTGCTAACGGCAAGATCGATATCGTGGTCGGCACCCACAAGCTGCTGCAGAAGTCGATCCGTTTTCACAATCTGGGGATGGTGATCATCGATGAGGAGCACCGCTTCGGGGTACGACAAAAGGAGCAACTCAAAAAACTACGGGCCGAGGTCGACATTCTCACCCTGACCGCAACACCGATTCCACGCACCCTCAACATGAGCATGTCCGGGCTACGTGACCTCTCCATCATCGCCACCCCGCCCAGTAACCGGGTCGCGATCAAGACCTTTGTCCGAGAGTGGGATCCGGCGATGATCCGAGAGGCCTGCCTGCGAGAGATTCACCGCGGTGGTCAGGTCTACTTTCTCCACAACAAGGTAGAGACCATCGAACAACGCGCGCGAGAACTGGCAGAACTGATCCCCGAGGCCACCATCGAGGTGGCCCATGGACAGATGCGGGAGCAGGCACTGGAGCAGGTGATGTCCGCCTTCTACCATCGTCGTTTCAACCTGCTGGTCTGCACCACGATCATCGAGACCGGAATCGACATCCCCACCGCCAATACCATCATCATGGATCGGGCCGACCGCCTCGGACTAGCCCAGCTCTACCAGCTCCGGGGACGTGTAGGACGTTCCCACCACCGAGCCTACGCCTATCTGATCATTCCCGGACGCAACCTGGTCAGTAGTGACGCGATCAAGCGCCTGGAGGCGATCGAGTCACTGGAAGAGCTGGGGGCCGGTTTTACGCTTGCCGTTCACGATATGGAGATTCGTGGGGCCGGTGAGTTACTGGGGGATGACCAGAGCGGACGAATGCAGGAGGTTGGCTTTGAGCTCTACGCCGAGATGCTGGAACGGGCGGTAGAGGATCTCCGCCAGGGGACCGAAAGTGACCTGGAGCAGAGTCCGGGAGCACAGATCGAGGTCAACCTGGGCTTGCCGATGCTGCTACCGGAGGATTACCTTCCCGATGTCAACGCCCGCCTGGTTCTCTATAAAAGAATCGCCGCCGCAGCCGATCGCAATGCCCTCGGTGAACTGCAGGTGGAGATCATCGACCGCTTTGGCCCCCTTCCGGACTCCACTCAGGCACTGCTACAGGCCACCCGCCTAAAGCTCTTTGCCGCCCCGTTGGGGGTCACCAAGATCGATGCCGGTGAGGAGGGGATACAGATCGAGGTAGGGGATCGACACCAGCTCGATCCTGACAAAATTATCGCCCGACTACAACGACAGCCCGATCGATTCCGTCTCAAGGGGCAACACCGAATCGAGTGGAGCGGCTCACTGGAAAGCATAGCGCAGCGTCTTGAGAGGGCCGAGTCACTGTTGAGTGAGCTACAGGTGAAGGAGTGAACAGATCTTTGACACCCTGCCCCCACACCATGCCGTGCCAACCCCGCCATTCGTCAATTCTTTGGCACTGACTTTGCATATTAACCCATAGATTTTCCCGCAAACCGCTCCATGCGGTGACCATGACACCCCGGATCACTCCGGGCAACCCGAGGAAACGAAATGGGATATGCACTGCCAATCGATGAGATCAACCCACTGCAATCGGCGGCCATAGCAACACGCTCGACAACCACCGTCTCTCTGGAGCTGGAGCGCCAACGACTCAACAGCCGCTATCTCGAACTGGCGCTGGCGCAGGAGTTACAGTCAACACTGAGTATCGATACCATCATCCAGCGATTCTCCACCCTGATCGCCCCTCATATCGACCACAGCGGTATCCAGTTGACCACGACCGAATCGAAGGTGGTGACCCTGGAGGGAGAGAGGAGTCGTCATCAAGAGGCGGTGGAGTTGATCCTCGAGGGGGAGTCTTTCGGCACCGTAACGCTGATGAAGCGGCAACCGATTCACCACTCGGCGGCAATTTATTTCCGCTACCTGGCAAGATACCTGGTCTATCCGATCAAGAATGCGCTGTTGATCCACTCCTTACAGTTACAGACGGTGACCGACCCGTTGACCGGCGCCTTCAATCGAACCGCCCTCAACCACGACCTTCACCAGGAGGTGGAGCGAGCCGAACGTTACCAGGCACCGGTCACCGTAGTGATGCTCGACATCGACCACTTCAAACGGATCAACGACCGCTATGGTCACAGTGCTGGCGATCAAGTGATCGCAACGATCGCTGGTGCAATCCGAGAGCAGATTCGCAATGTAGACAGTCTCTACCGCTACGGCGGTGAGGAGTTTACCCTACTGCTACGAGATACACCGGAGCGACAGGGCGCCATCAAGGTGGCCGCCATTCTGGAGCGTCTGCGCCGACTATCCTGGAAGGAGATCGATCCTGATCTGGTCGTCACGATGAGCGCCGGAGTGGCCGAGTGGCAACCACACGAAGAGGGGCATTCTTTGATCGAACGTGCGGACCAGTTGCTCTATCGAGCCAAAGAACAAGGGCGGGATCGGGTGGTAAGTGCCTGCAAGAGCGAGGAGCGGTAACCCCGCCGAAACCTCACCGCTTGATCATACCGGCGCGCTGGTGCAGCGGGTGGGAGGGGTCTGCCATCTTCTTGCCCAGTACGGTTAGAATCATCTTGGAGATTACGTGATTCTGCACCGGTTTACGCAAGAAGGCGTTGACGATTCCACGAGCCCGCTCGATGTCTAGATCCGATTCAGCGGTAATCATCAGGATCGCCAAGGTATCGTGGCGACCGGTCTCACGCAGCTTGCGACAGAAGGTGAGGCCATCCATCACCGGCATATTCCAGTCTGCCAGAACCAGATCAGGGCGCGTGGTATCGAGCGAGGTAAACCCTTTGAGCCCATTGGTGGCGGCAAAGATATTTTCTCGACGTATCCCCAAATCGCGCAGGATACCGCGATAGCTATCGATATTGGCCGGCATATCATCGACGACCAATACCCGAACCGTCTCCAGCAGCGGCTTCATCCGTTCCTGGAGGGTAT
>CAYFOQ010000030.1:0-6827 GCA_964344735.1 uncultured Piscirickettsiaceae bacterium | reverse complement strand
CGCCATTATCATTCTTCTAGGAATCACTCACAAGAGGAAGAGAAAGAGAAAATGTGACCCCCCCTCTGACATTGGCCACACCGATCACTCCTCCGGCCTGACGTAGAATTTGACGTACATCGTAGAGCCCCACCCCATTGCCCTGCTCCTTGCCAGAGGCCCCCTGCAGAAAAATTGTTTCCAACATCTCTTCGGGAATCGCGTGCCCTCGATTGTGCAGTTCGATCGTGACGCTACTGGTGGTTACCGCCATCCGCAAAAAGAGCATCGGCTCCGCTTGCAACTGCTGCAGTTGAACCAGATTCTCCAGCGAGCCGTCCCCCACCAGATCAGTCAGAAATTGATCCACCGCCTCCGCCCCATTATTGAGCAGATTCATCAATACCGTCTGGAAATCGATTGCGCTAAGCAGTACGGCACTATCCTCGGCAATCTCCCCTTGCAGTACCACCTCCCGTCCTTTCCCCAGGGAAGAGAGCGCAAAAAGTGAAAGCACCTCTTCGACCCGCTGACGAACCCGCAGTGGCTGCGGTCGACGCGAGCTTTCGCGAGCATTCCCCAGAGCCAACTGGATCAGGGTGTGGATCATCTCAATCTGCTCCCGAATCAGTGCCGTACGCTCGGTGGAGAACAGCTCATCCAGCACCCCGGGATTACCAGCCGCCCCATCTACCAGTTCGATGATCCCGTTGAGATAACCGATCGAGTTCTTCATGGTGTGAGCGGTGGAGCGGAAGGTGTTGAAGAGCTGGCGCTGTTGACGCACCATCGACTCTTTCTCCAACAACCGTTGACGCCTGGCGGTGATATCGATGGAGAACTCCATCACCTGTTGAATGGCAGAGCCGTCGTGAGGAATGATCGGTACGCAGTGCATCTCATAGCTACGCTCTCGATCACTCCCCTCCGCCTCAATACGCTCCTGCACCACCTGCTCTCGATTCTCCACCACCTGTCGCAATGGACACTCCCCCTCTACCCCCGCACAGGGAGTCTGCCGCCCATAGAGCAGTCGATAACAGTGGTGACCCTCCTCCTGCACCATCTGTCCACTATGGAGCAGAACCTGGTAACTTTCCACATCGATCACCGTAACGACCATCGGCAAGGCATCGAGCAGCTGTGTTAACCAGTGACGATATGCGATGTTGTTATTGAGCTCTTGACGCAGCTGCCGATTACGATTCCAGTTGAGACAGGCGTTGTACGCCATGTGCTCCACCTCAGCGGCATCGATCGGCTTCCGCAGAAAATAGAGGTGACTGAAGAGCACTGCCCGTAGCTGGCTGGGCACGAACAGGCGATCCCCGGAGACGATAACGATATGAATATCCGGATCGATCTCACGAATTTGTCGTGAGGCCTCAACCCCGTCGATTCCACCCGGTAGGTTGACGTCCATGAAGGCCACCGCAAAGGGGTTCTTTTGAGCTACCGCCCGGGTAACCTCCATCACCCCCGCCTCACCGGACTCCACCGTGACCAGATGGAACGAAAGGTCAATCTTCTCTTCGGCCTCGTCGGAGATAAAGAGATCACCGAACTCCTGCTGCAGCTCCGACTCTGATCGCAGCGCCGACTCGAACAGCTTCAGTACGAGTGGCTCATCATCGACCACCAGAACCCGACGATTGAACATCCTCTTCGATTCCGGATCAAATGACGGTTGGTGATCGTACAACTCCATCAGTGGCCGCTTCCCAAATCTGGGGAGTGCCATAGCGGGCATCGAGACTGATCTGGACCTTCTCGCAACCTTTTACTCCCCAGCCGAAAACCCGATGGCCACTGACAATACGATTCGAGGCGGTGATGCTACTCCCCCATCACTGGAGGGTCAAACTATCCACGTTGTAGCATCGGCACATAGTCCCGCTCACGCTCGCCGATGTAGCACTGCCGGGGACGACCGATCTTGGAGTGGCTATCACCAAACATCTCGTTCCACTGCGACACCCAGCCCACGGTACGAGCCATGGCGAAGATGACGGTGAACATATTGAGCGGAATGCCGATCGAGAGCAGGATGATACCGGAGTAGAAGTCGACGTTCGGATAGAGTTTACGCTGACGGAAGTAATCGTCTTCCAGCGCCTCCCGTTCCAGCTCCATCGCCAGATCGAGCAGTTTTCGGTGTTCCTCGCAGGCCCCACAGTTGGCCACCACCTGATGACAGAGCTGACGCAGAATACGGGCACGAGGATCATAATTTTTGTAGATACGATGGCCAAACCCCATCAGCCGGAAGCGGTCATCACGATCTTTTGCCCGATCGATATAGTGCTGCAACGGCTTGCCGGAGTCCAGAATCTCCTCCAGCATTCGGATCACCGCCTCATTGGCCCCTCCATGGGCTGGTCCCCAGAGGGATGCGATCCCGGCAGCGATCGAGGCAAAGGGGTTGGCCTCGGAGCTGCCAGCCAGCCGTACCGTCGAAGTCGAGGCGTTCTGCTCATGGTCGGCATGGGCGATCATCACTACCTCCAGCGCCCGCACCATCACCGGATCAGGATGATACTCCTCGGTAGGGAGTGAGAACATCATATGGAGAAAGTTCTCCACAAAACTGTAACGGCTCTGCGGATAGGTGAAGGGTAACCCGTTAGCATAACGGTAGCTCCAGGCTGCAATCGTGGGCATCTTCGCGACCAACAACTTGGCGGAGTGTTTGCGATTCTTGGGATCATGGATGTCTTGAAAGTCGTGATAGAAGGCAGAGAGCGCCCCCACCACCCCCACCATGATCGCCATCGGGTGGGCATTGGAACGGAACCCCTCATAGAAACGTTTCAGCTCCTCCTGCAACATCGACTCCCGGATCACTTCTCGCTGAAAGCCCTCCAACTCCTGTGATGAGGGGAGGTGCCCACAAAGCAGCAAAAAACAGACCTCGATAAAGCTGCTCTGCTCCACCAACTGCTCGATCGGATATCCACGATAGAGCAGTTTACCCTCTTCGCCATCGAGATAGGTGATACCACTAGAGCAGCTTGCGGTTACGGTAAATCCAGGGTCATAGGCGTAGAGCCCCAACTCCTTGTGCAGCGGACGGATGTCGACGATACGGGAACCGGCAGTCGGCTCGATACTATCCAGCACCACCGACTTGCCGGTGGCGTGGTCGGTAACGGTCACTCGGTTTGGCATGAAAACTCCTTACTGTTGAAATCCATCGTTGCAAAGGTTTTGGCCCTCCTGAATCGCAACCGTTTGCGGCCAGGGAAGGCCGCAGCCGAGCGACACAGGGAGGTGCTTGAGCGTGTTGCGATTCAGGAGGGCCAAAACCTTTGCAACTGACCTAATCCCGCCCCTCATGTTTATCCAACCATTGCAGTCAGGAATGAGTGTAAAATGCAATCTGTGCTCAGAGATGAGCGACCTACCGAATCGGAGAATATCATGACGTTGAGTGAGGCTCGCAACCACATTGAACAGCAACTAGAACTCGCCAGTGGCTACAGCCGCAACGCCATTCAAGTCATTTTGATGGAGGTGTGCCGCAGCCACGGGGTAGATGCCACTCGGGCGTTGATCATTGAGTTCGGGCTACTGGAGCGGTTTCAGATTCATCTTGAGACGGTCTGCAGTGCGGGGGGCTGATTCTCTACACCGGTTGTCAATGAAGCACACGGGGCACCGAGAGATAGAATGGGGCGATCGGGCTGATAAATGAACGTCCCTGATCATCACTCCATTCGTAGTGGCCTTCCATGGTGCCGTGAGGGGTCTGCAGCAGCGAAAAGCTGGTATAGCGAAAGGACTCTCCCGGCTTCAGCCGCGGCTGCTCACCCACCACCCCTTCACCCTCCACCACCTCCTCCCGACCGTCATCATCCTGAATCAACCAACGCCGTCGCAGCAATCGGGCAGTGACCGTTCCACGGTTGGTGATGGTGATGGTGTAGGCAAAGCGATACTCCCCCAGTTTCGGGTCGGAGTGGGCCTCGAGATAACGGCTCTCCACCCGGACCTGGATTCTCTGATCTGCCCCGTCCTGCTCCGCTGGAGGGGAGATTACACGGCCTTTTAAATGAGTGTCAGATCGCATCTTCGATACCTCCTCAGGAAGAGCAACTCACCACCAGTGAGTGCGCCCAATCGGGGGCCGGATCTGCGTAGTGGTCCGCCCCCGGGTGATCCTCATAAGGGTTCTGCAGCAGTTGTAGCAGCCGTTCAATCTCGTCGAACACTCCCGCCTCGGCCTGCTCGATCGCCTGCTGAGCCAGATAGTTGCGCAACACCACCCGTGGATTGGTGCGCCTCATTCGGGCCAGTCGCCACCGCTCCGGTTCCGGTTCTCGTTGTAACCGCAAGCGGTAACGCAGTAACCACTCATCCAACTTCCGACTCGGCATCAACTCCTGATGCACTCCGCGCTGTTCCGGGGTGGAGAGCGCCCGAAAGCTACGGGTATAGTCTGCCCGCTGCTGTTGTAGCAGTTGCAGCCACTCCAGGTATAGCGCATGATCTTCTGGAGCATAAGACAATCCCAGCTTGGCGGCGAGCCCTCGATCGTAGTGGTGATGGTAACGGTCGGAGAAGCGTCCGAGCTCTTCACGCAACTGCTCAACCACCACATCCGGTTCCCCTGGGATGAGTGGCAACAGCGCCTGCGCCAGACAGCGCAGATTCCATTCGGCGACCAATGGTTGCTGATCAAAGGCGTAACGCCCGCCGTGATCGGAGTGGTTACAGATGAAACCAGGGTCATACGCTTCAACAAAGCCGAACGGACCGAAATCAAGGGTAATGCCCTGCAGTGACATATTGTCGCTATTCATCACCCCATGGGCGAAACCGACCAGTTGCCACTGAGCAACCAGTGCCGCAGTACGCTCACAAACCCGCTGAAATAGTGCCAGTGCCTGTTCTCCCGAATCGAGTGACCGCAGGTCGGGTTCATGGTAGGTCACCAGATAGTCGAGCAGGTGACGCAGCGTCTCCTCCTCTCCACGATGATAGAAATATTCGAAAGTGCCAAAACGGATATGATGCGGGGCACTCCGCAGCAGGGTCGCTCCGGTCTCGATCCGCTCCCGAGCCACCTCCTCCTCGCTGCCGATGATACAGAGTGCCCGAGTGGTTGGAATCCCAAGGCCATGCATCGCCTCACTACAGAGATACTCCCGAATGGTCGAGCGCAACACCGCACGTCCATCCCCCATTCTGGAGTACGGGGTCACTCCACCGCCCTTGAGATGGAGATCTCTACGCTCCCCCTGTGGAGAGATCCACTCCCCCAGCAAAATTGAACGACCATCCCCCAGTTGGGGAACATAGTGACCAAACTGATGGCCGGCATAGACCGCCGCAATCGGTTCACTACCCGGCAATGGAACCATTGCTCCAAGATGGACCGCCGCCGTCTCCGGCTCAATCAACGCCTCGATCCCCAACTCTGCGGCCAGTGATTCGTTCCAGGAGACCAGAAAGGGATGATGAAGGGGGGTTGGTTCAACCCGACGATAAAACTGCGGGGGCAATCGGCAATAACGGTTATCAAAGGCCATGACCGTTTCCCTCACAGACCGGCCCGCGGTTCTCTGTCACCGTTTCCTTCTCTTCGGATCTCATCCATTGCCGCCTGTAGCCTCGAGGTGGGATAGGCCAGCAGATTTCGTCGCAACACCTCCTCCATTTGCTGTCGCTGAAAGCCACTGTACTCCTGGCACCAGTGCTCCAGCAGCCCTTCCAACAACATTTGGCGTTTTTTGTCCTCGAAATGGATGGTAGACATCGGGAGTACTCCTCGCTGCAGGGTAGAGTCGCTACCCTAGACAATAACCAACTATTTCGTTCAAGTATAACCACAGAGAACGGAACGTCGCAACCATTCCGATCCATCAAAATTGGACTACTCAGTCAGCGTTGAACCCTCCGCCAGAACAAACTGGCGAAAGGCCTCGGCCACCGGCAGTAACCTTTTCCCTTTGCGATAGACCAGATGCCACTGCCGTCGAATCGGCAGATCCTCCACTTCCAGCACCCGCATCACCTTGGCCTGCAACTCCAGGCGGATGGTATGGAGAGAGACCAGAGCCAGTCCCAGTCCCGCCTGAACCGCCTGTTTGATGGTCTCATTACTGCCAAACTCCAGTGGGGCATGCAGTGTCAAACCACGACTGGAGAAGAACCGCTCCAGTGCGGTACGGGTACCGGACCCCTGCTCCCGCAACATGAAACGCTGCTGTTGAAGCTGTTCCGGAGTGAGCCGACTGCGACGACGGTAGAGCGGATGCTTTTTCCCCACCACCACCACCAGGGGGTTCTCCATGAAGGCCTCAGCCACCAGGTCGAGCTGCTGCGGTGGCTGTCCCATGATCACCAGATCGGGCTCATTGGCCGTCAATGCCTGCAACAGATGTTGACGATTGGTGACATCGAGGGAAAAGGTGATCTCGGGATGACGCTCGATAAAGGTGGCGAGCAGGTTGGTGGCAAAGGAGTTGGCGGTACTGGCCACCAGGATATTGAGGTGCCCCTGCTGTACCCCCTTGAGATTCTGCAGATACTCCTCGGTCTGATCCAGCTGACGACCGATGGTACGGCTGGTATGGTAGAGCTCGTTTCCGGCATCGGTCAGAAAGATCTTGCGACCGAGATGGTCGAATAGCGGCACCCCCAGGTTCTCCTCCAGCTGCTTGATCTGCATCGAGACCGCCGGCTGGGTCAGATGCAATTCAGAGGCCGCTCGGGTGAAACTACCGAGTCGCGCCACCGCCTCGAAGACCCGCAACTGTCGAATCGTGATGTTGAGTGCCATATTCAGAGCTCCCGAACGATCAATCGTTGCAAAAGTTTTGGCACTCCTGAATCGCAACCGTCTG
>CAYFOQ010000029.1:19236-21129 GCA_964344735.1 uncultured Piscirickettsiaceae bacterium | reverse complement strand
ATCAGATCAATCAGCTACTGATCGACCTGGCCCGGCAGGGGAAACGGGTGGTCCGACTCAAGGGGGGGGACCCCTTCATTTTTGGCCGTGGCGGAGAGGAGATCGAGCTACTGGCGGAGAACCAGATTCCGTTCCAGGTGGTTCCCGGGATCACGGCCGCTTCCGGGATCTCCGCCTATGCCGGTATTCCGCTGACCCATCGCGACCATGCCCAGTCGGTCACCTTTGCCACCGGTCACCTCAAGGATGGCACCTCCAATCTCAACTGGAGTGCACTGGCGCAGCCGGGACAGACGGTGGTCTTCTACATGGGGCTGAAGGGGATCGAGACCATCACCGCGAAGCTGATTGCTCACGGCATGGATCCAGAGACCCCGGCCGCACTGGTACAGAAGGGGACGACTCCGGATCAGGAGGAGTTCATCGGGACCTTGCAGAGCCTGCCTGAAATTGTCCGTAACAGTCAGATCAAGCCCCCCACCCTTACCATCATCGGTAGTGTGGTGACACTGCACCGTCAACTCCACTGGTTTCACCCGGATGAGCGCCGCAGTAACGATCCCCGGGTATTTTGATCGATCGTGGCGGTTTTTCTTTGTTAAGGTTGGCGGTAGAATATCTCGTCGTATCGATCGAGGGAGGTGACGGTTCAGATTGCCCCTGGAATTCGTCAGAGCAAGGCAGAAAATGTGATTTTTTCACTAAGATGACCGCGAGTACTGCTCGTAGTGTTACCGGTGTAAACGATCATTTTCGAACTCAGAGGAGTAAGAGAAGATGCTGGTCAAGGATATTATGAGCCGTGATGTGCGCGCTGTGGCCCCCGATACCCCAATGCGGGAAGTAGTCTCAGCGATGACCCTCTACCGGGTGAGCGGTCTGCCGGTGTTGCAGGAGGATCGTCTGGTAGGCTTCATTGCCGAAAAAGACGTGCTGCACTATCTTTTTCCATCCCTGGAGGAGGCGATGACTCAGGGGGGGACACTCGACTTCGAAGAGATGGAGGGCAACTATAGTCAGGTGGTCAACCTCAAGGTGGAAGATCTGATGACCACTGGAGTGATCGGTGTAAATGAGGAGATGCCGATTCTCAAGGCCACGTCACTAATGGTGCGTCACCGCTTTCGCCGCATTCCGGTGATCGATGGCGATCGCCTGGTGGGGATGATGAGTTTGGGGGATGTCCATAAGGCAATTTTCAAAAAGACCATTGCCGATGTCTGTGTCAAGGTGTAGATAGGACTCGATAGGAGAATGGTTGGGGGAGGAGCAAGAGACCGGCTACGGCTAGTGGTGGTGGGGCTGTTGCTGACGATCGCAAGTCGGGCGATGGCCTTGCAGGAGGTCACCGTCTATGCGGATGACAACTATCCACCCTATTCCTATCAGCAGAACGGTGAGGCCCGTGGGCTCTATGCCGAGATTTTACGTCGGGCCTTTGATGCCATGGAGGGGTATCGGGTCACCATCGTTCCAGTTCCGTGGAAACGGGGGCTGCGGTATCTCCAGAGTGGTGAAGGGCTGGCGCTTTACCCCCCCTACCTGCGGCGGCAACAGCGCCCCTATATCGACCCCTACTCGATCCCCATCCTGAATGAAGAGGTGGTGCTCTACTGTCGAAGTGCGGTGATGACGGCAGGGGCTCGTCAGCACTGGCCAGAGGATTACTTCGGTCTCACCATTGGCAACAATGCCGGATTCGAGCTCGGAGGGGAGTCGTTCTGGCAGGCAGTGCGGGCCGGAAAGATTCGAGTCGAAGAGGCCAACGGCAACCGTAATAATTTGATCAAACTACTGTTGGGGCGGATCGACTGTTACATGAATGATCGGATCTCGATTCGACAGGAGTTGAACCGGCTACGACAGGAGGGGGTGATCACCGTCAGCGAGGAG
>CAYFOQ010000029.1:3326-19199 GCA_964344735.1 uncultured Piscirickettsiaceae bacterium | reverse complement strand
CGTCGAAGGGGTAACCATAACCCGGGAACAGGGACACCTCGGCTTCACCGCGCACGATCAGGGAAAATTTCCCTACAAGCGGGATTTTATCGAGCAGTTCAACCGTCAAATTCGCGCCCTGCAGCGGAGTGGCGAGATCGACCGTATTGTCGAACAGGCTCTGGAGCATGGTGGTTGAGTGGAGTAGCAGACTGTTGAAATCCACCCCAGAACAGCCTTCGATCGTGGTTCGAACCAGCCTCAGAAGGCGGGTCCTGTGGCAGATCGCAGCGGGGGTCTCACTGGTGCTGTTGATCTTTTCCGTGATCACAGTCTGGTCGCACTACCGGGTCTCTGAAGAGTTGATTTCCCAGCGGGGTGAACGGATGGTCGACTTTCTTGCCGCTGGACTGGAGAGACCGTTATGGGATCTGGACCGTTTGGGGGTGGAGGGGATTCTCCAAATAGCGGCTCATGACCCCGACTTCCTCTATGTCGAAGTGACGGATGAGGTGGGAAATCGCTTCTCGATCGGTGATTCGGAGCGGGCGACACCAGATCAGGAGTTGACCCTGAGACGGGTGGTTTCTCATCGCCAGGAAGATCGCTCTCACGAGATCGGTACGGTCTCCCTGATCCTTGCTACTGCGCCGCTACAGCAGTTCCTGATCCGCCGGGTGATCGATGAGTCGATACTGGTGATCGTCCTGCTACTGGCCAACCTGGGTGTGGTCTTTGCCGGTCTGGAGCAGTTGTTGCGACCGTTTCGACGGTTGATCGGTTACCTGCAACGCTTTTCCCAGGGAGATTATGAACAGCCATTTTTCGAACTCTCGCGCCAGGATGAGATCGGTGAGATGGCACAGGCGCTCGAGATGATGCGGCTCCATTCGATGGAGCGCAAGCAGATGCGTGAATCACTTGCCCGGGTCAATAATGACCTGGAACAGCGCGTGGGGCAACGCACCATCGAGTTGGCACGGGAGATCGAGGTGCGCAGACTGGCGGAGGAGCGTGCGCTGGCAGCCGATCAGGCCAAGAGCAATTTCCTCGCCAGTATGAGCCATGAGATTCGTACCCCATTGAATGGCATCATCGGTCTGACGCAGTTGTCACTGAAAGGCGAGGGACTGCCTCCCCACCAGCGTAACTATCTGGAGAAGATTCTGCTATCAGGGGAGGTGCTGCTGGAGATTATCAACGAAATTCTCGATTTTTCCAAAATTGAGTCCGGAGAGTTGCAACTTGAATCGGTCTCCTTCGATCCGCTCAAACTGTTGGAAGATATTTCCGGAGTCGTCAGTTACCGGGCACTGGAGCGGGGACTGGATCTGCTGTTTGATATCGATCCGGCGGTTCCGCAACGGTTGGTTGGCGATCCGATTCGGATTCAGCAGGTGTTGCTCAATCTGGTTTCCAATGCGATCAAATTTACCGAATCGGGGGAGGTGGTGGTTCGGCTCGAGCCTCTGGAGAGAGGGAAGGAGCAGAGTCGATTGCGCTGGAGGGTGATCGACAGTGGCATCGGAATCTCCCCACAACAGGCGGAGCGGCTGTTCGACACCTTCACCCAGGCGGAGAGCTCAACGACCCGCAAGTATGGCGGAACTGGACTCGGGCTGGCCGTCTCCAGACGGCTGGTTACCCTGATGGAAGGGACCATCGATTTTGATAGTGAGCCCGGTCGTGGTTCGACCTTCTATTTCGAGCTGGATCTTGGTAGAGCAGAGGAGTTCTCGATCCCCACCGTTCCCCACTGTTTACTGGGAAAAACCCTGGTGATCGATCACCATCGACGTGGCGGCGAGTTGCTGGCCAACATGATTACCCGGCGATCGGGGGAGGCGGAATGGGTCGGTACGCTGGATGAGGCACTCGAGCAGCTGGAGCAGGCGGACCATTCCGATGTTCCCTATCGGATGGTGCTGCTGGACTGGTATCTGCCGGGGATCTCCGGGGAGGAGGCGCTCGCCCGAATCGGTTCCACGGCGCTCTCCATCGCACCGAAGGTGGTGGTGCTAAGCCCCCATGCGGCCGATATGGTGTTGGTCAACCGTTACCCGGATACCGTGACGGGTCAACTGATCAAACCCATTCTTCCCCAGCAGTTCTACCGCATGTCTGGTCAGCTCGATCAGCAGGGGGGTGGAAATTTGGGCACCGCCACCGATCTGGATGCGGTAACCCCACCGAACTTTTCTCATGCCCGAATCCTGGTGGTGGAGGATAACCCGGTCAATCAGTTAGTGATACAAGAGGTGTTGCGAGGAATGGGGGTCGAACCGGTCGTAGTGGCGGATGGTCGGGCCGGAGTAAACCAGGCACTTAACAGCCAGTTCGATCTGGTCTTGATGGATATCCAGATGCCGGGGATCAGTGGTTATGAGGCGACCCGGGAGATTCGCCAGCGGCTCTCCACTGAAGCGTTGCCGGTGGTGGCGCTCTCGGCCAATGCCATGGATGAGTATCGTCGTCTGGCGGCAGAGGCGGGTATGGACGACTTTCTCTCCAAACCGATCGACCTTGAACAGTTGGTGGCGGTAATGAGAAACTACTTGCAGGACTCACCGGCAGAAGAGCGGCGGCTTACGGGAGAGTCGAGAGAGGAGGTGGATCTGGAGTCGGTGACGAAGTCGACATCGGCCCCGAGAATGATAGAGGAGTGTGCGCAGATGGATGTTGAATCGGGGGAGAAAGAGGGCGCCACCGCAGAGATTCTGCTCGATGTCACAGAGGGGGTAGAGCGGCTATTGGGAAATCGGGAGATCTATCTCTCGGTACTGGAGAGTTTTGCCGAGGACAACCGCGATTTTATCGCACAGCTCCAGCACCAACTCGAGCATGTCGGGCTCGACTCCGCACGACGTACCTTGCACTCACTCAAGGGGAGTGCTGCCAATGTTTCGGCCAAACCGCTTGCGGCACGCTGCAAGGAGATCGAGGCGGAGGTGATCGCCGGCAATCGACCCGGAGAGGGTGATCTTCAGCGCTTGGGACAAGCGCTGGAGCAACTGTTGCGGGAAATCGACCGACTCCTTGGGCAGGAACGGAAGGTATCGCTGGCCCCAATTTCCCTGCGACCTCTGCATGCTCAGGAACGAGATCAACTGCAACGACTGCAGTCACGATTGATGGAGAACGATATGGCCGCACAGGAGCTCTATGAGGCGTGTCGGGTGTGGTTGCCGGAGGTGGCCTCGGATGAACGGATGGAGTGGATGAGGGGAAGGATGGGGCGACTTGATTATGCCGCAGTGGCCGATCTGATTGCAGAGTGGCTGCAACAGGAGGAGGGGTGATGGAGCGCCGGGACAAAATACTCATTATCGATGATGTGACGACCAATATCGTTCAGCTCAATACCCTGCTGGGGGATCGCTATCAGATCTTTTTTTCTACCAGTGGAGCCGACGGGTTGGCGATTGCGGTGCGAGAGAAGCCGGACCGGGTGCTGCTCGACGTCGAGATGCCGGAGATGGATGGCTATGAGGTCTGCAACCGCCTCAAGGCGGATCCTCGAACTGCCGAAGCGCTGGTCATCTTCGTCTCTGCCCACACCGATGCCGGAGATGAGGGTCGGGGGTTGGGGTTGGGTGCAGTCGACTATATCCACAAGCCATTCTCTGCAGAGCTGGTGCGACTGCGCGTCAATACCCAGCTGGTGTTGAAACAGCAGCGCGACCAGTTGCAGATGCAGGTGGTGGAGGTGAGCCGTATGTTTCGAGTGGCGGTGGCCCTGATCGACCACGCGATCTCCGATGGTGACCTGGCCGTGGGAGAGATGATCGAGCGTATCAGTCCCTCGTTGCAGTGGTTGAAGCGGATGCGTAGATCAGCAACTGCAATCGTCGACGCTGCTGCTGTTGATGACGCCCCCCAAAGAGAGCAACTGTTGGCGGAGATCGATGAGGGAACGGTCACGATCGGTGATACTCTCGATGAGATCGTCACCACCTTTCAGGATATGGATCGCCTGACTCAGCAGTTGAACCAGATCAGTGGCAGCCTATTGCAGGCCGAGGCGCTGATCAATGACGCCGATCGGATCGCTCGCCCCGAGGAGTGGCAAGTGATGTACGATGCCATGGGTCAGACCTTTGCCATGATGGATGCCCAGAATCTCTTCGAGGCGGTGTTGCGTGGCGAGCCACTGGAGGAGGCCAAACGGATCGCTCGGGAGCAGAAGCGGGAGAGCCGGGATATTTTTGAACCGTTCTGATGACGTTGCCCAAACGGCCACCTCTCCACTGTCCTCCCTCCGCGGTAAGTGATACCATTCGCCGCACTTTTTTTGATCCCGAATAGATAAGGCACCTCTAAAAATAGAGCTTTTGCGGTAAGTACCGGGAAGCACCACACGGAGAACCGCACTGTACCAGCGAGTACATGAGGATTCGACTACGGAGCTGACGAAATAATTGTCGGAAAAGGGTATTTTTAGAGGTGCCTTATAGTGGATCGTTTATCTATGGAGAACCCTAATGGCGATTGAGCGCACCTTTTCGATTATCAAGCCCGATGCAGTAGCCAAAAACATCATTGGCAAGATCTACTCCCGTTTCGAGTCCAACGGACTGCGAATCGTCGCCTCACGGATGGTTCACCTCAGCCGTGAGCAGGCGGGCGATTTCTACGCAGTACATAAGGAGCGGCCGTTCTACAATGACCTGATCGACTTCATGACCTCTGGTCCGGTGATGGTACAGGTATTGGAGGGGGAGAGTGCGATCAGCAAGAATCGTGAAATCATGGGTGCCACCAACCCGAAGGAGGCGGCGGCAGGAACGATTCGCGCCGATTTTGCCGAGACCGTCGATGAGAATGCGGTACATGGTTCTGACGCCCCGGAGACAGCGGCCCAGGAGATCGCCTTCTTTTTTCCCGATGGAGTGTGCGAGCGTACTCGCTGATCTGGAGCGTGAACGCACCGAATCCGTCTCCCTGGGTGAACGGTTACCGCTAATGAAGAGAGAGCTGTTGGGGCTGGGACGAAGCGAGCTGGAGCAGTTCTTTGTCGCTGCTGGAGAGAAGCCGTTTCGTGCCACGCAGATGCTGAAGTGGATCCATCAGCAGGGGGTGACCCGTTTCGAAGAGATGACCAATCTCTCCAAGCCGTTACGGCAGCGGCTGGAGGGGTTGGCCATGGTCACGCTACCGGAGGTGATTGCTGACCGGATTTCCAGCGATGGGACCCGAAAGTGGCTATTCCGAATGGAAGATGGCAATGCGGTCGAGACGGTGTTCATCCCGGAAGAGGGGCGCGGTACGCTCTGTATCTCCTCTCAGGTGGGCTGTTCACTCCACTGCAGTTTTTGCCATACCGCTCACAATGGCTATAGTCGCAACCTCACCACTGCCGAGATCATCGCCCAGCTTTGGTTGGCCGATCGTCTACTAGGCCGGGCCGGACCCGGTTCACACCAACGGGTAATCACCAATGTGGTGATGATGGGGATGGGGGAACCGCTACTCAACTTCGAAGCGGTGGTGGCGGCGATGGAGCTGATGATGGAAGATCACGCCTATGGGCTCTCCAGACGCCGCATTACCCTCAGCACCGCCGGGGTGGTGCCGATGATCGATCAATTGCGTGAACGTTGTCAGGTGAGCCTGGCGGTCTCCCTGCATGCCGCCGACGACACGCTGCGGGACCAGTTGGTTCCGATCAACCGCAAATACCCGATCGCCACACTGATGGCGGCTTGTCGGCGCTATGTCGATGGTTCCCCACGAGCACGGGTGACCATCGAGTATATTCTACTTGGTGGGGTCAATGACCGACCGGAGGATGCTCGTGCACTGGCTCGACTGCTGCGAGAGGTTCCCTCCAAGGTTAATTTGATTCCCTATAATCCTTGGCCTGGTGGCGGATACCAACCACCGACACAGGGGGTCATCGACCGTTTTCGTGAGCAACTGCTGCAGGCTGGTCTGACTACAGTCACCCGCAAACGGCGTGGAGATGATATCGAGGCGGCCTGCGGTCAACTGGCTGGCCGCTTTGAGGATCGCACTCGGCGTAGTAGCGGACAACCGGTTCATGTGGAGTAGGCGAGCGATGTGGCGATGGTTACTCCTGCTTTGTGGCGGGGTGGCGATAGCGGGATGTGGTGAGTCACTACATCGCCCCGTGTCCGCTGAATCCGAGGAGGTGGCGTTGACCCTGGAGCGCGGTCTGGCCTATTTGCAACAACGACAACTGCAACGGGCTCAGCAGCAGTTACAGCAGTTATTGCGACACTCTGGAGCAAACCCGCAGCAGCGTCGTCAGGCGCACTACAGTTTGGCACTGGTGGCGATGGAGCAGAAAGAAGAGGATGCCGCAGAACACCATTTTCAAACTGCGCTGCAGCTATTGGAGCATGAGCCCTATCCCGATGCCGACAACGGCTATGCGGTACTGCTCTGTCGTCAGGGGCGTAGGGTAGAGGCGGATGACCATTTCCGACGGGCGCTGCAACATGCTCCGCCAGGAGTGGTCGCCATGGTCATGAAGAATCGACGGATGTGTGGAGAGGGAACGGAATGAACGAGGCGGATCAGGTCCCACAACAGCAACAGGAGGGGACAACGACAGAGACACTCGGTGGACAGCTGCGGCGACGCCGTCAGGAGCGTGGTCTACGGGTCGAGGATATCGCCCACCACCTGAAACTGGATCCACAGCTGCTGCACGCCTTTGAAGAGGACCGGGAACCCCCTCGAGATCTCCCGGAGGTGTTCTGTAAGGGGTTTCTGAGAAGCTATTCCCGTTATCTCGGAGTGGAAATTCCCCCCGGACAACAAGGGGTCTGCCGTCCCCGGCAGGTGGTGGTGGAGCGGGGTGCCAGCGGTCACAATCATGGCCCTCGCCTCTGGCCTTTTGTGGCGTTAGGTGCCATTGTAGTGGTAGCGGCGACCACGGGCGGTGATCTGGGGCGGATCGGTGACTGGTTGCAGGGGAAGGAACAGCCGACTCCGACTGTCGTCGAAAAGGGTGCGGGGGAGAAGGAGAGCGCGGTGGCAGAGCCGGCCATCGTAACCCCGACAAAGAGGATGGAGGGTAGCCCTGAGGAGGATGGGGCCACTGCAACGAATTCGGAACGGCCTACCGCCCCTGAGAAGGGGGTACCCTCTCCGGAGGTGGAGACCGATACGGCAGAGAAGCGTGTCGAGGATGTGGAGCCAGCCGCCACGACCGGGTCGGCGGTGGTCGAGTCGGCATCAGCGGAGACCGAAACGGCTCCCGTCATCGATGAGCACCGTGGCGAGGTGACCATCCGCTACAAACGGGCCTCGTTTACCCAGGTGAGCGATGGGCTTGGACGAGTGCTGGTGAAGCAGAGTTTTGAGGCTGGGGCGGTAGAACGATTCGAGGGTCCGTTACCCCTGGAGCTCCATCTGGGTAATGCCGCAGGGGTTCAGTTGGAGTTCAATGGTGAACCATACGACCACCTCAACTATATTGAAGATAACAATACTGCCCACTTCCGCCTGGGAGAGGCGGAGTGACGGGCGATCCGCTTCCCCGCAGAGTTGCCCGTCAGATCCAGGTAGGGACGGTTGCTATCGGGGGGGGAGCTCCGATATCGGTACAGAGCATGACCAACACCTCGACTACCGATGTCGAGGCCACGGTGGATCAGGTATTGCGACTGCAGCAGGCCGGTGCCGACCTGGTCCGAATCTCGATTCCCGATAGCGCCTCCGCCGAAGCCTTTGGCGAGATTCGTCAGCGACTCACTTTACCGCTAGTGGCGGACATCCACTTTGATCACCGTCTTGCCCTGCGGGTGGCCGAACTCGGGGTAGACGCACTGCGGATCAATCCTGGCAATATCGGTAGTGAGGCCAGAGTACGAGAGGTGGTGGCATCGGCCCGTGATCATCAGATTCCGATCCGGATCGGGGTCAATGCCGGCTCGCTGGAGAAGGAGCTGCTGCGACGCTACCGAGAGCCCACTGCTGAGGCGATGGTGGAGTCTGCACTGCGCCATATCGATTATCTCGACCGTCTCGATTTTCCCGACTTCAAGGTCAGTCTCAAGGCCTCCAATGTCCCGATGACCGTGGCGGCCTACCGCCAGCTGGCAGATAGAATCGATCAACCGCTCCATCTCGGAATAACCGAAGCCGGGGGGCTGCGGAGTGGCACGGTCAAGTCGGCGGTCGGACTGGGGCTACTGTTGGCGGAGGGGATCGGCGATACCCTGCGAGTGTCGCTGGCCGCTGATCCGGTGGAGGAGGTTCGGGTGGGGTTTGATATCTTGAAGAGCCTCCAGCTTCGCAGCCGAGGGGTCAATCTGATCGCCTGCCCCTCCTGCTCACGGCAGAATTTTGATGTGATCGCAACCGTCAACGCCCTCGAGGAACGACTGGAAGAGATCACCACTCCGATCGATGTAGCCATCATTGGTTGTGTTGTAAACGGTCCCGGGGAGGCTCGAGAGGTGGCGGTCGGAGTAACGGGGGGAGAACCCAATCTGATCTATCTCAATGGGGTGGCCGACCACAAGGTGGATAACGATACGCTGGTCGATCGTCTGGAACAGGAGATTCGGGCCGAACTGGAACGGCGTACAAGTTGAGGCAAAGGAGAAGAGCCAGGATGAGTGAGAAGATACGAACGATCCGCGGCATGAGTGACCGTCTGCCCGAAGAGCTGTCGTTGTGGCAGCATCTAGAGCGGATACTGCAGTCCACACTGAACCGCTACGGCTATCAGGAGATCCGCTTTCCCGTGGTGGAACGTACCGAACTCTTCAAACGCTCTATCGGCGAGGTGACCGATATTGTCGAGAAGGAGATGTACTCCTTCCCGGATCGCAACGGCGACAGCCTTACCCTGCGGCCTGAGGGGACTGCCGGTTGTGTTCGGGCGATGATCGAGGCGGGACTGTTACGAGGCCAGAGCCACCGACTCTGGTATCAGGGGCCGATGTTTCGACACGAACGCCCACAGCGAGGAAGGTATCGTCAGTTCCATCAGTTCGGGGTCGAGGCGTTCGGGTTAGAGGGGCCCGATATCGATGCCGAACTGATTGCGATCACGGCCCGGATCTGGCGTCTGCTCGGTATCGAGGCGGTGGAACTGCAGCTCAATACGCTCGGTTCGGCCGACTCTCGGCAGCGCTATCGACAACAGTTGGTCGACTACTTCAGAGACCACTATCCACAACTGGATAAAGAGGCCCGTCAACGTTTGGAGACCAACCCATTACGGATCCTCGATAGCAAAAACCAGGACATGGCGACGTTGATCGCTGCGGCACCAACCCTGGAGGCGGCACTCGACCGTGCCGATCGAGACCATTTCGAAGGACTCAAGGATCAACTCGACGCTCTCGAAATTCCCTATCGGATCAATCCACGGCTGGTCCGGGGACTCGATTACTATGGTCGTACCGTCTTCGAATGGGTTACCGATCTACTGGGGGCGCAGGGAACCATCTGTGCCGGTGGCCGTTACAACGGTCTAGTGGAACAGATTGGTGGTCAGCCAACACCTGCCGTTGGCTTTGCCATCGGTCTGGAACGGCTGGTAGAGCTGGTGCGAGAACGGGGAAAAGGGTCGACCGACACGCAATTGGATGGTTATCTGGTGCTGGCCGGGGAGGTTGCTGAAGCTAGTGGGCTGGCAGTGGCAGAGCGGTTGCGGGATGCCGTTCCCGGGGTGAGGCTCCAGCTCCATCTTGGTGGCGGTAGCTTGCGTGCCCAATTCAAGCGTGCCGATCGTAGTGGAGCCCGTTTCGCCTTGGTGCTGGGGGAAGAGGAGTTGGAGCAGCAACGGGTGACCGTGAAGGATCTCAGGGGGGAGCTGGAACAGCAGCATTGCACCTTTGACGAGGTGGCAGCACTACTGGCCGCCAACGGTTCCGCCGCCTGTAACTGATTTAGCGGTGAGGGGAGCTGAACAGTTACGGCTCTTTTTCGTGTTCAGCTCAACCGGTATAATCCTCCAGCTTATTCGCACCGGTAGCAAGTGCGGCGTGCCACAGGGGCAATCGATCAATCGCAAGAGCGTGGTGTAGCGGGACCAATCCACGCGACGACTAACAGGATAACAGAATGGAATTCAATACGACCGACCAGGAAGATGTCGAGCGACTGAAGAGATGGTGGCAGGAGAACGGAACCTCACTGGTGGGTGGCGTGGTGGTCGGGCTGGCTCTGCTACTGGGATGGCAGCAGTGGAACCATTATGTCGACCAACAGGGGATGGCTTCATCACAATATTTCGAACAGCTCCAAGGAGCGTTGATGCGCAAACAGTTCGATAAGGCGGTACTGGCAGGAGAGCACTTGGTCGAACGCTATGGCTCTACCGTATACGCCGCTCATGGGGTGTTGGCGTTGGCTGCCTGGGAGATGGAGCAGGGAGAGCTCGCGGCGGCCCGTGAACGTTACCACTGGGTACTGGAGCAGAGTCAATTCGACAGCGCCAAGGAGTTGGCAAGATTGGGGATCGTTCGTAGCCACCTGGCCGAGAGTAATCCGGCGTTGGCGCTCCAACAGATGGAGCAGGAGCCGATTACCCTCTATCACGCCCACTTCAGTGAGTTGCGAGGAGACGCCTTGCGGCAACAGGGCGCGATCGAGGCAGCACAGGGGGCCTATGTCGAGGCCTTGGCTCAACTGGATCCGGTGGATGAGCGTCGTGATCTGCTGGAGATGAAGCTGGCGGAGGTGACCCCCTGATGACCTTGTCTGGTCCACTACGACTGTTGGGGGGGGCAGTGGCACTGCTGTTGATACAGGGGTGTTCGACACTCGACACCGTGGGGGGGTGGATCGATGGGGAGCGACAGAGTGCATTGGGCTCCCTTCCTTCCTATCAGGCTGAACTCTCTCCTGTCAGGGTTTGGAGCCATTCGGTCGGTGCCGGGCGGGATGGTGAGCAGCTGCGGTTACAACCCGTACGCAGTGGTAAACGGCTCTATGCCGCAGACGGTTCCGGGCGGGTAGAGGCCCGGTTGTTACCCGCTGGTACCCTGTTGTGGGAGCGAGAGCTATCAGAACAGGTCAAGAGCGGGGTGGCATTGGGTGAGCATAATCTCTATCTCGGCAGTGTCAGTGGTGAGCTCTGGGCACTCGATCTCGAAAGTGGAGCGGTGCGCTGGCGAGTGCCGTTATTGAGCGAGATTCTGGCTCCGGTGGTGGAGTCGAGCGGGATCGTGGTGGTGCGCAGTGGGGATGGTCGTCTGCGTGGTCTCGATCGGGATAGTGGTGAAGAGCGCTGGAGTTACCAGCGTGAACTGCCCGCGCTGACCCTGCGTGGCACTGGATCCCCGGTGGTGGTGGATGAGCGGGTGGTGGCCGGACTGGACAGCGGTGAGGTGGTGGCACTTTCGTTACAGGAGGGTCGAGAGTTGTGGTTGCAGCAGGTGACTGCACCACGGGGGAGAACCGAAGTGGAACGGTTGGTCGATATCGATGCCGACCCGGTGGTCGCTGGAGACCATCTCTATGTGATCAGTTATCAGGGGGAGTTGGTGGCACTTGGGCTGGAGCAGGGCGAGGTGGTATGGCGGCGCAAGATCGGGGGAGTAGAACCTCCGGTCGTGGTGGGAGAGCGGCTATTTTTGAGTGATCAACAGGGGAGTCTCTGGGGGCTGGAACGAAACGGCGGCCGGGCACTGTGGCGTCAACAGGCACTGGAAGGGCGCACTCCAACGGCACCGGTGGCCACCCCCAGTGGCCACTTGGTAGTGGGAGATCGTGCCGGTGTGCTTCACTGGATAGCACAGGAGGATGGCCACTTGGGAGGAAGATTCGATCTTGGTAGTGGAGCGATCCTGGCACCGCCACTTCGGTACGATCCCGCGCTGATCGTTCAGACCGAGAGCGGTGAGATCACCCTGTTGACCCCCTGATCAGCCATGGTACCGGTCATTGCCCTGGGGCGCCCTAATGTGGGCAAATCGACCCTCTTCAATCGCCTCACGGCGACCCGGGATGCCCTGGTGGCCGATCTGCCTGGGCTGACCCGGGACCGCAAGTATGGCGTTGCAACCTGGCGCGGAGAAGAGGGAGAAGCGTGCCGCTATATGGTGATCGATACGGGAGGCATGGGGGCTGGTGAGGAGAGTGTTGCGGAGTTGATGGAGCGTCAGGCCTGGATTGCGATAGAAGAGGCCGATGCGGTCCTGTTTCTGGTCGATGGTCGGGATGGGGTGACCCCGTTGGATGAGGGGATTGCCGAACAGCTACGGCCACTGCAGAAACCGGTCTATCTAGTGGTCAATAAAAGTGAGGGGGTGGATGAGGGGGTGGCTGCGGCCGAATTTCACGCCTTGGGACTGGGTTCCCCCCATCCGATCTCGGCGGCTCACAACCACCGTATCGGTGCGCTTCTTGACCGGCTGTTGCCCCCATTATCCCCCCCTCCATTGCAATCGGAAGAGGAGGCAGTGGTGGGGCGTCCCAATGTCGGCAAATCGACCCTGATCAATCGGTTGCTGGGAGAGGAGCGGTTGCTGGCCTACGATATGCCAGGGACTACTCGCGACACCATCGAAGTGCCGTTCGAGGAGCATGGAGTCCACTATCGGTTGATCGATACTGCCGGGGTTCGACGTCGTGGGCGGGTTCGGGATCAGGTAGAAAAGTTCAGTGTCATCAAGGCGTTTCAGGCAGTTGAACAGGCCTATGTGGTGATCATGGTGATGGATGCGCGGGAGGGAATGACCGATCAGGATGCCACTTTGTTGGGGATGGTGATCGACTCCGGAAGAGCCTTGGTGATCGCCTTCAACAAGTGGGACGGGATGGACTCGGCAGATCGTCGGCGTAATCTCGATGAGCTTGAGCGTCGGCTACACTTCGTCGACTATGCCCTGGTTCATCGAATCTCTGCACTGCACGGTAGTGGTATTCGTGACCTCTTCAACTCGGCCCGGCGTAGCTATCAGGCAGCGCGGCGACAGCTCAAGACCTCGGAGTTGACCCGGGTGCTGGAGGAGAGCATCGCCACTCATGCCCCCCCTCCGGTGCGAGGACATCGGATCAAGATGCGTTATGCCCATCAGGGAGGACAGAATCCACCACGCATCATCATCCACGGCAACCAGTTGGATGCGGTTCCTGCCAACTATCAGCGCTATCTAGTCAATCGTTTTCGTGAGGCGTTCTCCTTGAACGGGACGCCGATTCGGCTGGAGTTCAAGACCTCACACAACCCTTATGCCGGTCGTAAAAATATACTGAGTGATCGACAGATCAAAAAAAGAAAACGATTAAAGAGCTTTACGAAAAGAAAATAGAACGTAACTATTCAGGGGGCCCCCTCTCCCTCTGGGAGAGGGTTGGGGTGAGGGTGAGGGGGAGGGCTGAATAGTCACAATAGAACAACTGAACAGGAATAGAGGTCCATAACCCGTGACAGCAAGGTGGTTTCTCTATCTTCTAGCCTGTGACAACGACTACCTCTACTGTGGAATCACCACCGATGTCAGCCGTCGATTCGAACAGCACCGTCAGGGACGAGGAGCTCGGTTCACCCGCAGTAACCGCCCGCACACCATCCTTGGCGTAGAGCCGTTTGCTGATCGAGGCTCGGCAACTCGGGCTGAGATTGCCTTGAAACGTCGCACTCGAGAGCAGAAGATGGCCTGGGGTCGAGACCATCCCTGGCGGTAAGCGGAAAATTTTGGTGCTACCCCTCCAGATCGCCCTCCCTTTTGGTATCATCCTCTCCCGCAATGGTCGACCACATTGGTCCCCTCGCAATGACAGACTGTAAACCCCGTCAGGCCTGGAAGGGAGCAGCGGTAGCGGTGGACTCATGTGCCGGGGTGTGGCTGATGTGGGAGACCACCTAATCATAATCAAACCCGCTAGTTACCCTTCACTTCAACCCTCCCCACAATCGACGATGTCTTATCAGGTGCTGGCGCGTAAGTGGCGCCCCCGCAATTTTACCGAGGTAGTGGGACAGGAACATGTGCTGCAAGCACTGGTTCATGCTCTGGAGCGGGATCGTCTGCACCACGCCTACCTCTTCACCGGTACCCGTGGCGTGGGAAAGACCACCATTGCCCGGATTCTGGCTAAATCACTCAACTGTGAAAACGCCGGGGTGAGTGCTCACCCCTGTGGGACCTGCGGTGCCTGTCGTGAGGTGGATGAGGGTCGTTTTGTCGACCTGATCGAGGTGGATGCCGCCTCCAGAACCAAGGTGGAGGAGACCCGGGAACTGCTCGACAATGTTCAGTACATGCCGACCAAGGGGCGTTTCAAGGTCTATCTCATCGATGAGGTTCATATGTTCTCCGGACACAGTTTCAACGCACTGTTGAAAACGCTGGAAGAGCCTCCACCTCACGTCAAGTTTCTGTTGGCCACGACCGACCCTCAGAAGTTGCCCATTACCATTCGTTCCCGTTGTCTACAGTTCAATCTCAAGCGCATCTCCCGGCAACAGATTGCTGCCCAGCTGGGTACGGTGCTGCAACAAGAGTCGATCGACTACGAAGAGGCGGCACTGGACGGGCTGGCGCGAGCTGCCGATGGCTCGATTCGTGATGCCCTCAGTCTACTCGATCAGGCCATCGCCTTTGGCGGAGGGCGCGTGCAAGAGGTCGAGGTAAAGCAGATGCTCGGCACCATCGAACAGCGTCACCTGTTGGAGATGGTGGCGGCGCTAGCGGTGGGTGATGCCGAGCGGTTGCTACAGCAGTTGGATCAGTTGGGAGAGCAGGTGGCCGATTTTCAGGCGGTACTGCAAGCGCTGATTTCCTCATTACATCAGTTGGCACTACTACAGTGGGTGCCGAGCGTGGCTCAGGAACGTGGCATCGATCCGGAATGGCTGCCGCTGGCACAACAGATCTCCGCCGAGGACCTGCAACTCTACTATCAGATCGCCACCATGGGATTGAAGGAGTTGCCGTTGGCCGCCACCCCCCGTAGTGGCCTGGAGATGACGCTGTTGCGGATGCTGGCGTTCCGGCCACTGACTGAAAATCCCACTGCAGAGCCGCTTCCCGCCACTCCGACATCACCATCCGACGCTACGCGGTCATCCTCTCCGACCTCCTCTCCTGTGGCCACGCCGAAACCGTTGCAGTCGACTGCAGCGGTTGAGCCAAAGAGCCTGGGTGAAGAGTCAGCACCGGGTGCCTGGGGGGAGATGGTCGAGCAATTACCGCTCGATGGGCTGGTCAAGGAGATGCTGCGTAATTCGCTTCTACTGCAGCAGGGAGAGGATCATTTCGTCATCGAAATCTCTTCTACCTTGCAATCGATGATCAATGATCTCCGCTGCCAGAAGATCACTGAGGCGCTTAGCGATCATCTCTCCCGTACGGTAAAGGTGACACTACAGGTGGCAGCCAGTGAGCAGCAGGGGACCCCGGAGAAACAGGATCGGCAGCGTGAAGCAGAGATGGTCGCAGCAGCGGTGGAAAAACTGGGAGAAGACCAGGCATTTCAGTCGCTGTTGACAGAGATGGACGGCAGTGTGGTGGAGGGGTCGATACGACCCCAAAAATAGTTGGTTCCATGGTTTTGGATAGCCCGGATCGGCTCATAACCAGAGTACCGGGCGATGGGCAATGATTGAGGGTGAGAACGGATGAAAGGTGGATTGGGTGGTCTGATGAAGCAGGCGCAGAAGATGCAGGAGAATCTGCAGAAGGCGCAGGAAGAGTTGGCACGGATGGAGGTCGTAGGGCAGTCGGGTGGCGGCATGGTAAAGGTGGTCATGACCGGACGTCATGAGGTGCGACGGGTAGAGATCGATCCGGCACTGATGACGGAAGAGCGGGAGATGTTGGAGGATCTGGTGGCCGCGGCGATCAATGATGCCTCCCATAAGGTTGAAGATAACAGCAAGGATCAAATGTCCGGGATGGCGGCCGGGCTCGATCTTCCGGCAGGGATGAAGCTGCCGTTCTAATGGCGTTGATCGAGGCG
>CAYFOQ010000029.1:2142-3316 GCA_964344735.1 uncultured Piscirickettsiaceae bacterium | reverse complement strand
GCTGCAACAGGCATTTCGTTGTCTCCCCGGAGTGGGGCCGAAATCGGCTCAACGCATGACCTACCATCTGTTGGAGCGTGATCGTGATGGTGGACGGCAGCTGGCCCAGGCCCTGATTCAAGGGCTGGAGGGAATCGGCAATTGCAGTCGCTGTCGTACCCTTTCGGAAAACGCGATCTGTGACCACTGTGCCAGTCCAAAGCGGGACGACAGCCTGCTCTGTGTAGTGGAGAACCCCACCGATCTGTTGGCGTTGGAGCAGTCGGGGAGCTACCGGGGGCGCTACTTCGTGCTGATGGGACACCTCTCGCCACTCGATGGGATCGGCCCGACCGATCTGGGGCTCGACCTACTCGATCGGCGCCTGGCTGAAGAGCCGGTGAGCGAGCTGATTCTCGCCACCAACCCGACAATCGAAGGGGAGGCGACCGCCCACTACATCAGTGAAATGGCCCGTACCCATGGGATCGTCTGTTCCCGGATCGCCCATGGGGTACCGCTGGGCGGGGAGTTGGAGTATGTCGACAGCAGTACACTCGGTCATGCCATTAGTGGCCGACAACGCTATTAGCCTCTGCCAACAGCGCCTGATAACTCTGGTAGCGGGAGTGGCTGATCTCTCCTCGCTCCACTGCCCCCTTGATGGCACATCCCGGTTCATGTAGATGACGGCAGTTGGAGAAACGGCAATTGGATCGTAGTGGCAGAAACTCCTGGAATCCGGCGAGGATCTGCTTCTCTTCCAGATGCCAGAGGCCGAAGTTACGAATACCGGGGGAGTCGATCAGGAAACCACCGGCACGATCTGGGTAGAGTGTGGCAACGCTGGTGGTATGGCGCCCCTGGGAACCCCCTTTTGACAGTGGCGCGGTGATTGCCGCTGCGGTGGGAAAGAGGGCGGTGATGAGAGAGGATTTTCCACCTCCTGAAGGCCCCACCAGCACCGCCTTGTGACCTCGCAAATGGGGCAGCAGGGGGTTCACCCCCTCTGGCTGTAGTGCGGAACACCAGACCACCTCTACCCCCAATGCCTCATAGGGAAGCAGCTGTTTACGACTCGCTTCGAATCCATCCGGGGTGAGTAGGTCACGCTTGTTGACTGCCACCAACAGGGGGAGCGGAATCGTACTGGCGGCTACCAGAATACGGTCGATCTGCAATAGATCGATTCCGG
>CAYFOQ010000029.1:0-2132 GCA_964344735.1 uncultured Piscirickettsiaceae bacterium | reverse complement strand
CGACCACCACCACAATGAGATCGATATTGCTCACCATCCCCTTGGGGTGACGACTAAAGGGGGAGGGGCGTTGAAGCAGACTGGTACGCGGTTCCAGTTGGGTGATTACTCCACTCCCCCCCCGCTCCAGGTAGTAGTGAACTCGGTCTCCTACCACCAGCGGCGGTAACCGTTTGCGGCTGGAGCAACGCTGTGGTGAGGTGTTGAGTTGGTCGCTGGGAACCACCAGCAGACGGTTCCCCTGGCGACTGATGACGATTCCAGGCCGAGTAGGGGGCGTCGATGGGGTCCCCCTCGCCACGGCCGATCCTCTTCTAGGCGCCTCTAAAAATAGGCATTTTGCGGCAAGTACGAGGAAGCACCGCACGGAGAACCGCAGTGTACAAGCGAGTACATGAGGATTCGAGTACGGAGCTGACGAAGTAATTGCCGGAAAAGGACATTTTTAGAGGTGCCTTTCTGAATCAGGGGTTGAATTGATAGAAATCGCGATTGAGGTAGTCGACTACGCTCTCTTGCTCTTCCGGAAACCAGTCTGCCCCCTTTCCGGTCACGTCGATACACATGCTCACTTGTCGCCGAAGATCGAAGTGACGACTGATCTTACGTGCCGGACTGCGATAGAGCTCGGTGCCATGACACCCTTCACACTGATCCTGATGCAGTTCGGCCCCCTCGTCAGGAGTGGCCCAGAGCTGCTGAATGGGAGCTTGTGAGGTAATGAGGAACAGGGTGATCAGCCAGTGTTTCATGCGTTTTCCTTCTCTAAATGGTCGATACGAATTGCTGCCGGGGGGTGTGAATCGTGATAGGCAGAGTATAGCGGGTCCGGGGTGACGGTGGCCCCATTTTCCCGGTAGAGTGTGGTCAAGGCCTGGATCAACGGCTCGGCCCCACCATGATGGACAGCAAAGGCGTCGGCCTCGAATTCGTGGTGTCGAGAGCTGGCGGCAAGTAGCGGATTGATCCAGAAGGTGAAGGGGGAGCTGGCCACCATGAAGAGCAGCAGTGCAGTGTGGTTCGAGGGGGTGGATACCCCCATCCCGAGATAGAACCAGGGCTGGGTGATGAGCCACCCCAACAGCCCCAGGGAGAGCAGCGTGATGGCACCGAAGAGCACCAGGCGCTGGCGAATATGGTGGTGGTGAAAGTGGCCCAGTTCATGCGCCAATACCGCGATGATCTGATCCGCCTCGAGACTCTCCAGCAGGGTATCGTAAAAGACGATACGGCGGCGTTTACCAACGCCAGTGAAGTAGGCGTTGCCGTGTCCGGACCGTTTCGAACCGTCCATGACAAAGATCCCATCACAATCGAAGCCGGCGGCGGTCAGTAGCGCTTCGATACGACTCTGCAGGACGGTATCCTCGAGTGGGGTGAAGCGATTGAACAGCGGGGCGATCACACTGGGCCAGGCCCACAGCATCAGCAGGCTAAAACTGATCCAGAGTGCCCAGAGCTGTAGCCACCAGAGCGGTGAAGCCTGAGCCATCAACCAGAGTGCCGCCAGGGATAGTCCCCCTCCCAGTAACAGCAGTAGGAGAAGCTGTTTGATCTGATCAGAGAGGTAGAGACTCGCCGTGGTGTGGTTGAAGCCGAAGCGTTGCTCCAGACGGAAGGTTCGGTAGAGACTGAGCGGAAGTTCCACTATCTGTGACAACACCGTAAAGGAGAGGATGGTCGCTACGCCCTGAGCCAGCAAGGAGTCGAACAGGGGGTGCCAAAACCGATCGAGCCAGTCGATTCCACCGCCGATGGTCCACCCCAGTAATAGTAGCGTCGACACCCCCAGTTCCAACTGTATCAACCGCTGCTTGGCTGCGGTGTAGTCGGCTGCATGTTGGTGCGACTCCAGGGTAAGCACTTGCGCGAAGCGAGTAGGGACCGTTCCACGATGGCGCCGGACTGCAGTGATCTGACGCTGGCTCAACCATGACTCGACCAGAAGGTGAAGGGCAATCAGTGTGAGAAAGAGGAAAAGAAAGAGTTGATGGGGCTGCATGGGAGAGGGTTGCGTTATAGTTGCTCCACTTTTTCGTCCAATTTTACCTTGTCTCGTGCTTGCATGAACAATTTTCAACGTAACTATTCAGAAGGCCTGTAACTGATTCAGATTGCCCCTGAAATTCGTC
>CAYFOQ010000028.1:18774-21579 GCA_964344735.1 uncultured Piscirickettsiaceae bacterium | reverse complement strand
TCTCGATCGGGTGGAAGCGGGCACCGGTGGTGACATCGTAGTCGAGGTCGGCATGATGGACCCGGTGTAGCCGCCATAACAGCGGGATGGCGTGGACCATGACGTGCTGTAGCCAGATGACAAAATCCATTGCCACCACTGCGATGACCACTTTTCCTAGGGCCGATGCCTCATCACAGCGGTTGAGCACTCCCCACCCCTCCTCTGCAGCGGTCGCAGCCACCCCAACCGCCGCCAGTGGAAAGAGAAGCCGCAGTACCACCGTATTGAGTGCGACCAAGCCGAGGTTATTGCTCCAGCGCACCATCCGCGTCAGCAGTCGCTCTCTGCGCGGAGCCTTGGTCTCCCAGATGGCGATCAGCACAAACACTCCCAGAAAGAAGGAGAGCCGAATCGTTGGTTCGTTGGCCATTATCCACTGTTCAAAATTCATCCTGCTTTCTCTAAGTTTGTTCGGTTCATAGGGTAATTTAGGGGGCTTTGCGCCAGAGAGAGTACGGTTGCTATGAGCTCACTCTGAGTTGTATTCATCCCCATCGTTTTGTATGATTGCATGCGCACAGTCACATATGAGTATTTGCACATATCTTACCAATGGACATTCCAGACAGCAAGGACATTTCTGAGGTCTTCAAACTGCTCTCCGAGCCCAATCGACTCAATATCCTCTATTCGCTGGGGCTGGAGTGTCGGCCAGTTTCGGCTATTATCGCTGATACCGGCCTGAGCCAGACCAACGTCTCATTCCATCTGCGCAAACTGCGTGAGGCGGGGCTGGTGCGGGGTGAGAAGCACGGCTCCTTCGTCTTCTACTGCCTGCCCGATCCCCAACTGCTCGATCTGCTCAACGGATTCCATGAGTGGGATGACAAGATGCGCGATCATTGACCGATGAGAGCGTCGATCGAAAAGAGCTCGGCCATCAACAGGGTGATATTCTGATGCTGGATACCCTCCCTTATCTACAGCAGATCGATTTCCCTCCACTGGTCCGAGAAACATTGACCACCCTGCAGGTCAATCTTGGCTATCGCTGTAACCAACAGTGTCTCCACTGCCACGTGGCCGCCAACCCCAAACGGAGTGAGATGATGGCACGAGAGACCATCGATGCCATCATCGATGCGGCCGACCGCTTGCAGGTGAAACAGTTCGACCTCACTGGTGGTGCCCCGGAGCTGAACCCCCACTTTCGATACCTGGTCCAAGCGGCGAGAGCACGGGGAATGCAGGTGATCGATCGCTGTAACCTCACCATTCTGTTCGAACCGGGGCAGGAGACACTGGCCCCATTCCTGGCCGAGAACCGGGTCGAGGTGGTCGCCTCGATGCCCTGTTATCTGGAGGAGAATGTCGATGCCCAGCGCGGTGAGAACGCCTTCAACAGAAGTGTCGCCGGGCTACAGCGACTCAACGAACAGGGCTATGGTGATCCCGAGACGGGGCTGATCCTCAATCTGGTCTATAACCCACAGGGCCCCTCCCTGCCGCCCGACCAGGCCAATCTGGAGGCCGATTATACGCGGGTGCTGGCTGAGCAGTATGGTATCCGCTTTAATCAGTTACTGGCGCTTGCCAATCTGCCGGTCCAGCGCTTTGGCAGCACTCTGCTCTCCAGCGGAGCATTTGAGAGCTATATGGATCTACTGCAACGGAACCACCAGCCCGACAATCTCAAGTCGGTGATGTGCCGCTCTCTGATCAGCATTGACTGGCAGGGTTATCTCTATGACTGTGATTTCAACCAGATGTTGAAGCTTTCTCTGGGGGATGGGATGCCCATCCACATCGGTGGCCTCACCCTCGAGATGGTCTCAGAGCGCCCAATCGCGGTCGCTGGCCACTGTTTTGGCTGCACCGCCGGCCAGGGTTCGAGTTGCGGTGGCGCATTGAGTTGATTCGTGTGGCATGTCGCCGTGGAACCGCTTTTCTCTGCGGAGAGGCCGAATTTCTGCTGAGAATTTTACATTCGATCACCATCGATCCCGTTGAACAAAGTACCCATGCCCCTCTCCATCATCATTCCGGTTCTCGATGAGGCCGAGGCAATCGAATCCCTGCTGGTTCAAATTGCCCCCCTGCGGATCGCCGGACATGAGGTCATCGTAGTCGATGGCGGTAGCCGTGATGAGACCGCAGCGGTCGCTGTACTACATTGTGACCAGCTACTCCAGTCCCCCAGGGGGCGTGCCAATCAGATGAATCGAGGGGCCGAAATCGCCTCTGGGGATCACCTCTGGTTTCTCCACGCCGACTCGAAGATCGATGAATCGTTGTTGGTAGATCTCCCACAACTGATCTCCGGTCAATGCTGGGGGCGCTTCAATGTTCGTCTTAGCGGTACTCATCCCGCCTTTCGTCTCATTGAACGGATGATGAATTGGCGTTCCTGTCTCAGTGGGATTGCTACCGGGGATCAGGGGATATTTGTCGAGCGCACTCTGTTTGACTCGGTGGGTGGATTCCCTGCGATCCCATTGATGGAGGATATCGAACTCTCAAAGCGGCTCAAGCGAATCAGACGCCCCGCCTGCATCCGGTACCCACTTCAGACCTCCAGTCGGCGTTGGGAGCGCGATGGGATCTTGCGTACGGTACTGTTGATGTGGCATCTCCGACTGCGCTATTTTTTCGGCACCTCTCCAGAAATTCTGGTGAGGCGTTACCAGCGCTGAGGGCTATCCCGATTCCGACTCATCAGGTACTCGCCGATACAGTGCGGTTCTCCCTCGTACTTGCCGCACAATCTCTATTTTTAGAAGCGCCTTATTGTGGTTCCTTCCTGAATTGTGTGGGTAATCTGTA
>CAYFOQ010000028.1:16845-18764 GCA_964344735.1 uncultured Piscirickettsiaceae bacterium | reverse complement strand
AGATTTCAGGGGCTACCCACACAATTCAGGAAGGAACCCTTATTGTTTATCGGTAGCAGCGTGGTACCATCCGGATTTTCCAGAGTTGGCAAGAGTAAAGGTCTGATCGGGGGAGACGGCGGTGAACAAAATTGGCAGTGTGTTGGTGGTGGATGATAATCGTCTGCCCCGGATGATGGGGCGGGCGATTCTTCGGGATCGTTTTCCTGAGATCGATGTCTATGAGGCGGAGTCGGGCAATATGGCGCTCGAACTCTGTCGTAGTCGCTCGATCGACCTGGCCCTGCTCGATATCAATATGCCAGGAATGGACGGAATGGAGTTGGCAGAAGAGTTGCGGCAGTCGAACCTGGTTGGTCATATCTGCTTCATTACCGCCAATATTCAGAATTACATTCGAGAGCGAGCGGAGGAGCTGGGAGCCTCCTTTATCCCCAAGCCGGTGAGTGAGGAGAAGCTGGTCGAACTGATTCAATCCCTGGAGGGGAGTAATGGGTCTGTACACGCTGACTGATCTACAACGTGAGACCCTGATCGAACTGCTTAACATTAGTGTGGGCAAGGCGGCCGATGTGCTCAGTCAGATGGCCCGTTGTGAAATCGAGCTGTCGGTTCCGCGGTTGCTGATGATCACCTATCGTGAGGCCTGTCGATTGGCCAGCGGTGAGAGTCAGGGGGAAGGGGATCTGGTCTCCATCAATATGGAGTTGCAGGGATCCTTCTCTGGACAGGCGATGCTGCTCTTCTCCGAACAGTCGAGTCTGGCGCTGGTCAAGACGATCCTTCCCGGGGAGGTGCCGTTGGAGGTGCTGCATGAGATGGAGGAGGAGGCACTCACCGAGGTGGGTAATGTGGTGCTTGGAGCCTGTCTCTCTGCCTTTGCCGACCTGTTGGGGGAGAGAATCATCAGCTCGGTCCCCTTCTGTCTGCGTGGGGATCAGGAACAAGCGGCCAGGGATCAGGGGGAGGCCGAGGTGATGTTTCTGTTGGTCAACTTCTCCCATCAACAGGGATTGCAGTCCGGTTACGTCACCCTGCTGTTCGATGTCGAGTCGGTCAGCACCATTATCGAGGCGGTCGACCGCTATTTGCGGCAGCTGGGTTTGGGGTAGTTCTCTCCATGTTTGATGGCAATCAACTTCTTAGGCGTCTCAATGGCGGCATTTTGGTGCTGGATTCCAAGGGGACGATCCTTTTCTGTAACCAGTGGCTGTTGGACCGGCTCTCCTGTCTGGAGGAGGATCTGCTTGGCAAGCCGCTGCAACAGATTTTTACCCGCTTCCAAGAGAGTCGACTGCAGCAGACCCTGGATCATGCCGTTCACTACGGAATCTCATCACTGCTCTCGTTTACGCTCCATGGCAATATTTTACCCTTGCGGAATCGGCAGGGGGAGGTGCTGGATCATGCGGTCTGGGTACAGGGGGTGGAGGCCAAGAAGGGGGAGTGGCAGGTGCTGATCCAGGTGAGTGATGTCTCCAGTGCGACCAGACGGGAGCGGCTGCTACGTCGAGCTCACCGCGAGGCGGAGAGGATTAGTCAATCCAAGGACGACTTTATGGCGATGATGAGCCATGAGCTGCGTACTCCGCTGACCGCGATCATCGGCAATAGCGAACTGTTGGCTGAGCACCTGGAGGAGCCGGGGCAACGTGAGCTACTCCGGGCGATCGAACTCTCCGGGCGCACCCAGCTGGCGCTGGTGAATGATATTCTCGATATGTCCCGGATCGAGGCGGGTAAGTTCTCGATCACCATCGAGCCGTTCGACTTTGATCGCTTGCTGGATGAGCTGGAGCAGATTTTTACTGCACGGGCCCGAGAGAAGGGGCTTGCCTTTACCGTTGTGCGTACGAACCGGGAGCACAATTTGCTGCTGGGGGATGCTGCGAGAATCAGTCAGATATTGATCAATCTGA
>CAYFOQ010000028.1:15516-16835 GCA_964344735.1 uncultured Piscirickettsiaceae bacterium | reverse complement strand
ATCAAATTCACAGATGCTGGTGAGGTTTCGGTCACTACTCGAATTCAGGGGCCTTACCTGATCTTCGAGGTACAAGATACTGGTATCGGTATTACTCCGGAGCAGATCGATCAGCTCTTTCAACGCTTCATGCAGTCGGATGGAACGATAGGCCGCCGCTTTGGCGGCAGTGGATTGTGACTCTTTATCTCCGAGAGCCTGGCCGATCTGATGGGGGGGGAGATCGATCTCTCCAGCCGACAGGGAGAGGGGACCCTCTTTACGCTCCGGCTCCCCTATCGACCGACCGAGACCATTGCGGTGGGGGCGGGGGAAGAGCCCTCCCCGGATCGATCCAAAATGGGGGTGGTACGGTTGCAGGGGCGGGTGTTGGTGGTTGAGGATACCCCGGCACTGCAGCGATTGGAGTCACAGATTCTGGAGCGGATGGGGCTGTTCACTACAGTGGCCGGAAATGGTCAAGAGGCAATCGAGATGGTCTCGACGCAGGATTTCGATCTTATTCTGATGGATATGCATATGCCGGTGATGGATGGAGTCGAGGCCACCCGGGAGCTGCGTCGGCGTGGGGTCTATATTCCGATCGTGGCACTGACTGCCAATGTGATGCCCAGACATCGTCAACAGTTCGAGGATGCTGGCTGTAATGCCTTTGTAGAGAAGCCCATCGACAAAGAGATACTGCAGCGGGTATTGATGGAGCATCTTCAGGCTATAGATCGTACCGCCGAGTGTTCATCCACAGCGGTGGAACCGGAAGAGACCGCCTGTTGGCGAGTATTGGCAATCGATGATGAGCCTGGGATTTTGTCACTCTATGAGGCATTACTCAGCCGTACCACCTCTGTCGATCTTGACGCTCTGGAAGAGATCGTTCGTAGTGAGCCAAGATTACCGACCACACCACTGCCCATTCGTTACGATCGGGCCCAGAATGGCCGGGAGGGGTATCAACGACTACTTCAGGCATTGGAGGAGGGAGACCCCTACAGTGTGGTGCTGCTCGATATGCATATGCCTGGTGGTTGGGATGGAATGAAGACGGCGGAGATGATTCGTGCGGTTGATCGTGATGTGCGGATCAATTTCATCTCCGCCTACATGGATCATAACCTGCAACAGGTACGGGACCGTATCGGGGTCAACTTCGAGTTTTTGCAGAAGCCGATCAACTCCGACGAATTGGTGCAGCTGGTTTTGGCACAGGCCAAGTGTTGGAATCAGAAGCGCCAACTCACGGCGGAGCTGGATGAGTTGCGACACTCCCGGCGGTCGCAATAGCCTCTATTTCCGGGTCAATCTGAGTCAGTTACGAGATT
>CAYFOQ010000028.1:14298-15506 GCA_964344735.1 uncultured Piscirickettsiaceae bacterium | reverse complement strand
TAACTTTTTTTTCTGTCGCTGATCGGATTGCGGTTGATGCCAGCCCACACGAATGGTGATGTGCTCCTCCTGCTCAGTTTTGGAGCCACTCACCTTGAGATCCAGTAGCCCTTGTGGGGTAAGCTGAATCTCACCATCCTCATCACTGAGTGTCAGCTTTCCCTGTTCCAGGCCAGTAGTGATTGCCTGCAGAATCTTGATGATCGACTGGCTGTCCTGGAGCGAGTCGTGGCGGAAGTTGTGCGGTTTCTGTTTGATCATTGTGCTTTCCTGGGGTGTTGTGGTCGAAGGGCATGGAGGAGACGTTCGGGTTGGAGTACCTTGATACAAGGGAAGTCGCTGCTGATCCCTTCGATCTCCCCTCGGGGATCGATCCGGGTGACCGAGAGTCCAGTTCCGGAGAGGGCCTCATGATGTCGGCTGTGGCGGTCGAGGGTGCAGTCGCACTCGAGATGGAGCAATCCTTTGCGTACCACCAGTCGCTGTCCATAACGCAGGTTGCGGTGGCCGTGGACCAGCATCATGACCCCACTGTGATGAAGTGCCTCGCTTCCCACAGTGGTCAGTGGCCAATCCTGGGGGCGGTATTTGGTGCGGAGCACTCCACCCAAAGGGGTGAAGTAGAGCGGTTCGGGGCGGTGATTCAGCTCCTTGCGAAACCGCTTATTGATCCAGTGAGAGCCATGGTGCTGTAGCTGTCGGGCCAGTTGATCATTGATTCCGGCATGGAGAAAGAGCAGGGATCCACTGCGGTGGAGTAGCTTCATCTTGCGTCGATACCAGGAGAACTCCCCGGAAGCGTCGACAAACTGCTGTTTCCATACCCGAGTGATGGCATAGACCTGTCGTAGCGTAAGGTCGTGTCGTAGTAGCGCCTGCTCGAAACGTTTACGACGCTTGTGGAAACGGGTGATCTCCCGCTCTGCCATGTCCGGGGAAAGCAGGTCGCGGGTCTGTTCCAGGAACTGTTGTTCCCAGCCTGCGGGGGGGTAGAGTAGTTCACGGCAGCGGCTCTTGTTGGGGATATCGCGTAGTGCCCGTTTCCCCTGTAGATAGCGCTCCCTCAACTCCAATAGTAGGGGAGCTACCTTGTTGCCGAGTCGAACGAAGAGATGATCACCGTAGGGGTTATTCCCCTTGCCGACTGCGGCCATGCCGAGAAATATCCTGAGGTCGTGGTTTCCGGCCAGTATCTTGACCCGTGCTCC
>CAYFOQ010000028.1:0-14288 GCA_964344735.1 uncultured Piscirickettsiaceae bacterium | reverse complement strand
GCGGAGATCAGCTGTCGGATCAGCTCCAGTGCCCCGAGGTTACTGGGACCTTTGTCGAAGCAGTCCCCCCCGATCAAAAAGAGTGCTGACCGTCCCAGGGCGGTCAGTTTCAGGTGGTGCGGTCTGCTGTTGGGGGGGTGAATGCCTCCTGATGCAATCAGTGAGCGTAGCAGTGCATCGGGATCGGCATGGATGTCGGTACAGAAGAGCAGTGGCCGTTTCGGCCACTGCCATTGGGCCGGTTGCAGTGCCTTTCGCAGTTCCCGTTTCAGGTGTCTTTTGCGCTCGGCCGAGACTACGCTATGGGGTAGTTCAGGGTTCCAGTCACAACGCGACAGTGGCGTGAGGTCAGTCGAGAGGAGGGGGCTCTTGTTCATGATCGGCAGGTATAGTCACTCTGGGGGGAGGGCGTTCTGTTCCAAGGGGCGCATCTTCCACTCACCAGCGACCATATGCCAGTGTCGGGGAGGGGTCAGTTCGATAGCGACTGGCGTGGCATGAAACATCGAGCGTGCCCGCGCCTGCTCCAGCGTGAGCACGCCCAGTATGACTGCGGCGTGGCGAATGGCGGCGCCGTGTCCGACAAAGAGTACTGCCTGATCCTGTGGCAGCGAGGGGAGCTGCAGTAGGGTCGTCTGAAGGTGATCTGCAACCCGTTCCCCCGCCTGGTAGAGTGATTCGGCCCCCTGGAATGGTAGGCGGTAGTGACTGTTGGATTTCCAGTCTGTCGGTGGAGGGGGGTGGCGTTCATCCGCCGCCAGAATCTCCTCGATGGCTGTGATCGAGAGGTTGGCTACGGCTCCAACGCTACGTTCAGCCAGCGCATCGTGACAGTGGATGGCAGAATCGGTTAGTCCCATGGGCCGGATCAGCCGTCGAGCGGTCTGCCAGGCGCGCAACATTTGCGAACAGTGAACCACCGGGTGTAGTTGCCATCCGGTCTGTTGCAGCAGGGTGACCAGTGCATCTGCACCAGCAGCTGCCTGTTGCTCTCCCAATGCGGTAAGCGGGAAGGGTTGATGGGCACTTGGGGTGGTGGTGAGTTGATGATAGTCACCATGGCGCACCAGAATGGCGACTCTCCGCCCCACTAGGATGAGTGCTGCTGGAGTTGTCGTTGCAGTTTTGCCACCAACTGCCCCAACTCCGGGGGCTGTAGCTGTTCGATTGCCGCTGTTGCGGGTATCCAGGTGCGGCCGCGATGACGCTCCTGCCATTGGGATGGCGATAGGAGATGGGTGACCTCGAGGGGATAGACCTTCACCTCGCAGCGCCCCTCCCACTTGGTGTAGTGGTAGCTGCCCAGTGGTTGCTCTGCCACTCGACCGCTGATCCCGGCCTCCTCCTCTGCCTCCTGTGCCGCTGACTGTTGAGGGGTGAGACCAGGATCTACGATCCCCTTGGGAACCACCTTGTGACGTCCGCTACTGGAGCCGATCACCAGAATTTGCAACGCACCGTCACTGATTCGGTAGGGGATCACCGCCGATTGGGTGTAGTAGTAGGCGGGTCGAATTCGATGCTCACTGCTGCTGACATCGGGGTAGGGGAACTCCGATGGGAGGGAACGCCCGCGGACCAGCTGCCGCAGCGTGGCGCCACCAGGTTGCAACTGCCGCCAAGGGGTGTCGAACTCGAGATGGGCCAGGGTGGCGGTTGGGAGTAGCTTGCCATCGCTCGGGGTGGTTGGCGAAGTGGCGGGGAGCCTGCGTAACAGGGTTTCGAGTCCCGGATTGTGACCAACCAGTAACAGGGTGCCGACTCCTTCGTCACACTGCTGTAGTCGATAGAGTAGATGGTCGCTGTCGGCCAGGTAGAGGGTGGGGTCCTGCTCCACCTGTTTGCTCGAGAGCCCCATGCACTTGATGCACTTCTCGGCGGTATTGCGAGCCCGCTCGGCACTGGAGCTGAGAATCCGCTCTGGAATCAGTTGCTGTTGGGATAGCCAGACCCCGACCTGTTGGGCGTTACGTTTGCCACGCTGTTTCAGTGGGCGTTCGAAGTCCGGTAGTCCCTGGTTCCAGCTCGATTTGCCGTGACGAAGTATCAATAGCCGATGTCTCATGGTAATCCCTCCAGTCGTTGCAGTAGCTGGGTTGTGATCGAATCGAAATCGATACGGCCACTGACTCGGTAGCACTGTAGTGGAGCCAGTGTCTGCAGATAGTGATTCCGATCGGGGGAGAAATGGTCCTGTTCAAATGTTTGGTCACGATGCTGGTAGAAGGGGCCGGGAGATTTCAGTATCGCCTCGAGTAGTCGTGGCTGTCTGGAGAGTGTGATCGGGGTGAGTGTGGCTGGCTCTTCACTCTGTCGATCCCAGTCGAGTAACAGCAGGTGGTGGAGGTCGGACTGCAGTTGAATCCTCTTCTGACCATAACATTGGGCGATATCGATGTCGTGTTTCTCCTCCAGCTGCCACAGGCTCTCCCGGTCGAGGTGCCGTAGTTGATCTCGCCGTTCCGGGCTCAGGATGGTGTGGAATCGGGGGTGGTGGAGCAGCGTACCGGGATTGACTCGGGGCCATTTGGCAATCCCGCGACCACGGCACTGTTCTCCACTACGCTGTAAAAAGAGGCGATCATTGGTGAGATAGCGGCTCCCCTCCTGCTCCAGCAGTCGTAGCATCAGTGTCGATTTGCCACCACCGGAGAAGCCGGCGATGGCGATTCCCTGTGAGCCCAGCGTCAGTGCAGCAGCGTGGGCGATCAGCCACCCTTGTTGCTGCAGCCAGTTCATATACTGGGAGTTGATGAAGTTGAGCACCTGGCTGAGATGGTCGAGACAGGGGCCGGTAGCGATACGATAGCGGCTGCTCTGAAGAAAGAGCATCCCGGTGCGAACCTTGCGGATGAGTCGACCATGAGGGAGGTCATAGTAGGCATCCTTGCGTCCACGTTTGCCCGGTTCTCGAGCCCAGTCCTGAAACGGCAGCGAGAGGGAGAGGGGGGTGCTGTCGATCAGGTGGATTACGATCTCTTCCCGGTCGTTGTCGTTCTCGGGATCGGACTGGGCGCCAGCCAGATAGTGCTGCAGTTTTTGTTGCAGGGGGGCGGTGTTGGTTTGAATTCGTATTCGTAGTTGGGGTAGGGTCAGAACCAGCTCATGGTCGGTCGTTATCTGTTTGGGATGGAGCAGCGCGACGGCACCCTCGAGGTCGAGTGAAGGCGAGGTGGAGTGAAGGCTCATGAGAGTTGCTTGATGATGTGACGGGCGTAGTGTGCGGCGGCGTTGATCCCGGCCCCCTCCAGTGCTCCACGAAAACCACCGAAAGCGGAGACCTCGAACACCAGTGGCCCTTGCGAGCTCTCCACCAGGTCCACTGTGGTGAAGTCCAGCCTGAAGAGGCTTTGGGCCTTTCGCGCCAGCTCGATCACCTCAGGGGAGGGGGTGGCCTGGTGGTAGCGACCGCCGTCGCGGGTGGTGCTGTTCCAGGAGCCGGAGGCGACCACTCGGGAGTAGCTGCCGAGATATTCTCCGCCGAGAAAGATCAGCCCTAGATCCTCTCCCGGCAGCGTGATCTGCTGCTGAATATAGAGTACTCGGTGTTCACGATGAAACTGCTCCAGCATCTGTCGTAAGGCCACCGGCTCCATCTCCCGCTGCAACTGGATCATCCCCCGGGCCTTGGTGGAGTAGAGCGGCTTCAGTACCACGGCCCCCATCTGCTCGATGGTGTCGAGGGCGGTCGTGATCTTCTCGGTAATCACCGTTTCCGGCATCGGGATGCCGCCATTGCGGAGGGTGACGGTGCAGGCCAAACGGTCGATCAGACGGATGATCTCGATGGTGGGGCTGAAAATGCGTACACCAGAGGACTCTGCAATCCGTAGCAGTTCCAGTCGGTCCAAGGTGGAGGGGCTATAGCGCTGGTCGATCTTTTTGACCACTAAGCCGTCGAGTTGGCAGAGGTCTATGCCTTGGTAATCGAGACGTCCCTGCTCCAGATCCGCACTAACTTCACCCATATCGATCACCAGACGAAAACCGGTGTGGGCAGTGATTTCATCGGCCAGTGACTCTGTGGACCATTTGCCCGGGATACCGATCACTCCGATTCTCAGTGAGGAGGGGTCAGACATGGAATAGTTCCTCGATTGTCAATTGAAAAGATTGGGAGTTGTCCGGTGGGGTTTCGATGATGCGCTCCAGCAGGTAGTGTGCTCGGGAGAACATCTGCCAGGCCAGTACCGGGTCGAGGATGAATCGGGTGGAGGTGGCGAATGAGCGTGCTAGTCCCAGTGCTAACCGGAGCTGGAAGCCGGTGTCGCCGTGACGTTTGGCGAAGTCGTGAGCGAAGTAGTAGAAGGTTTTTGCCAGGTCAAGACTGTGGAGTCGCTGTGGTTGGTCCAGTCGTTGCAGGCGGTAGCAGGAGATCATGAGTACCGAGATGTCCTGGGTGTAGTCCGCTTGACGGGAGCGTCGAAGATCGATGAAGTGGATCTTCCCGGAGACCCGGTCGAAAAGGATATTGTCGAGATTGAAATCTCCATGGATAAAGACCGAGAAGGGGGGGGTAAGCTGCTGTTCGATCTGCTCGGCACGGTCGAGCAGACGCTCAAAGGCGACAATCTTCTCCCTGCCGATACGATAGTGTGACCGCTGAAATCGGGGATGTATGGTGTAGACTGGCTGTAGTCGCTGTCGTAGTTGGGCCATGTGGGTGGTAGTGGTCCCAGGGGTTTCGCGGCTCTTTTTCCAGATTCCCTTCAGGGTACGGGTCAGTTGTCGCAACGCCTGTTGCATCCGTTTTCCGGACTGGTGCAACAAGATCTGCTCCAGGGTCTCCCCGGGGAGATGTTCGATCAGCATCGAGGCCGAGCGACCCTGCTTGTGGAAGGAGATCACCTCCGGAGCGATTCCGGGGGCCACCTGGTGCCACAGCCTGATCCCGGCATGCTCTTGCTGCAGCTTGCGGCGACTGCCATCCTTGTAGATCGTGAGGTAGTGCTCCTGATTCTGATGATCGTGGATGGCCGAGATTCCGCTACCGGAGCGGGTCTGTGCCAGTGGTAGAATCTCCAGTTGACTGAGTGGTTTATGGTGGACCTGGTCGACGGTACTCTGGAGGGCGTGAAGTCGGTCGACGGTAAGTGAGACCCCGAGGCAGGCGGTCACCAGCGACTCACTGATGGTCAGCAGGGCATCTCCCATTATGCGTATCTGCTGGATCAGTTCTAGTGCGCGTACCCGTGGTATTGGCTCACGGTGGCGTTGGAGCTGGCGGATCAGCTTGTGTGTGAGACGAGCCCCCTGGCGGTCGACACGCTGTTTGCTCTCCCCAATCCGAAGAACATCGGTGGTATCGAGCCGTTGCAGTGCCCGATCGAGTACATCGACTCCACGCATGATGGGGCGGAGCATCTGTCGTAGTCGCTTTCGTCCAGGGACGGGCGTGGGGTGGAGCTTGCCCATGATGAGGGTGGTGTCGTGAACCGCAGCGGCAATCCGCTCCAGTTCTCCGGCACTGGTCTCCACCGCTCGTACCCAGGCCGGATGGTAACCCTTGATGGTGCTCTCCCGGGTGAGTCGGTGGCAACCCTCCAGCACACGGGAGCGGAGATTATGGATGTGACCACCGCTATCAAAAATGGAATCGTGACAACTGCTGGCGTCCTGCTCCAGATAGCACTGGAGTGCCATCAAGCGGGTTACCACTTCGGCAATCAAGAAGCGTAGGTTTTGCTCCACTTCGTGACGGATCTCAGTGGTCACTCCACTACCCCCAGGTAGCCGGGGAGCGTCGACTTAGCAGCAGTGGTGCGCAACAGTTCCCCCCAACGACCAGGAGCCAGCGCCCTTTTGTCGAGCCGTTGAGGGTCGATCCATAGAACGCCAGTCTGCCGTTTGTCAGGGTGAGCGCCGCAGTGGGGACGATAGTTCGGAGCAACCCGGCAGGAAAAGAGCAGTTCCAGCTGTTGCCGAAAGCGCTCGGGGAGGTTGCTGCGTGGTTTACAGTAGTCAGCCAGGTAGAGCAGTGGGCCGATCTCTACCGTGGTTCCGATCTCCTCCAGACACTCTCGCTGTAGCGCCTCAGATAGCGTCTCTCCCGGCTGCTGTGCCCCTCCCGGGAGCGCAAAAGGGGCACCACTCGACCCGGGGGCCTTCTGTAGTACCAGTAGCTGGCCCTGGTCGTTGTAAATTACCGCCCGTACCGCGTTGCGAATCCCGGGTTCAAGTTGGCGTGTTCCGAACTGGCTCACAGCATTCCATGGACATCTGTGAAAAAGAGAGCGGACACACGGTGCAATTCACACCTCTGGCATCCGTTGAAGGGTGTGCGTATAGTAACACCGGTAACTGTTTACCAGTACCCCGGTTTTTGCCGCTGCCTATTGTCGAGGGATGTCATGTCGATGCCGCCAATCTCTGTGACTCGTCCGGTAGTGATCCCCGATCTGTTGCGGATCAGTCGCTACCAACGGGCACCGGAGTTGGGGCCGAGAATCCTCTTCTTTAGCGGAGGCTCGGCGCTCAACGGGCTGGCGCGGAGGCTGAAAGGGTATAGTCACAATACCATTCATCTGGTGACGCCGTTCGACTCCGGCGGTAGCTCCGCTCGACTACGTCAGGCCTTTGCCATGCCGGCGGTGGGTGATCTGCGTAGCCGACTGATGGCGCTGGCCGATGAGTCGGTCACCGGTAACCCCGATGTCTGCCATCTCTTCAGTCATCGCCTGGCGGCCGATCAGAAGCGGCGTCAACTGCTACGCCAACTGCAGTCGATGGCGGTTGGTAGTCATCCGCTGAGTCGAGAGATCACCCATCCGATGCGCAAGGTGATCGGCCATCAGATCGGTTATTTTCTCGATCAGATGCCGGAGAATTTTGATCTTCGTGGGGCCAGTGTTGGCAATCTGATTCTGACTGGGGGTTATCTCAATAACCAGTGTCACCTCGATCCCATCATCTTCCTCTTCTCCAAGCTGGTCAATGTGCTGGGTACGGTGCGGGCAGTGGTCAATGATAACTACCATCTCAGTGCTACGCTGGAGAGTGGTGAGGAGGTGTTGGGGCAACACCTCCTCACGGGTAAAGAGGTGCCGGAAATAACCTCTGGTGTGGCCCGGTTGTCACTCACCGGGGAGCTGGAGAGGAAGTGTCCGGTGAGCTCTTCTCTGCGCAAGCGTAATCGCAAACTGATCGCCCAGGCGGAGTTGATCTGTTTTCCCATGGGCAGTTTTTACAGTAGCCTGATTGCCAATCTGTTGCCCCGTGGGGTGGGAGCGGCCGTGGCTGCCAACCCAGCGCCCAAGCTCTACATTCCCAATCTCGGTCATGACCCAGAGCAGTTGGGGCTTACGCTGGGGCAGCAGGTCGAGCGCCTGCTCCGTTATCTGCGCGCCGATGCCGGGGGCGCCGTAGAGAGCCGACAACTGCTCAATTTTCTGCTGCTCGACCCCTCTCATGGCCCCCGGTTGCAGCCGCAAGAGCGGCAGTGGCTGCAGAGCGAGGGGATCGTGGTGATCGAGACCCCGCTGGTGAAGGGGGAGGGGGATCTCTACGATCCGGATCTGCTCTCCCGAGCACTGCTTTCGCTGACGTGAGGTTCTCCTCTTCCCGCTCTTTTTCTCTAGATCCGTATTCTATCCCTCCCCCTTTATGGGATAATCCTCCCCCAGTATCGGAGCGCATGAGACGCTCTGCTGTCGCTACCACCGGGATGAGAGAGCGTATGGACGAGAATCGAAAAAAGGCACTACAAGCTGCACTGGGGCAGATTGAGCGACAGTACGGTAAGGGGTCGATCATGCGGTTGGGGGATGATAATGCCCAACGCGATATCGAGGCAGTCTCTACCGGCTCGCTGGGTCTGGATGTGGCCTTGGGAATTGGTGGTCTGCCGCGAGGACGAGTGGTGGAGGTTTATGGCCCGGAGTCCTCTGGCAAGACCACGCTCACACTTCATGTGATTGCTGAGATGCAGAAGCTTGGTGGGGTCGCCGCCTTTATCGATGCGGAGCATGCGCTCGATCCACTCTATGCTGGAAAGCTTGGGGTTGCGGTGGACGATCTGCTGGTCTCGCAACCCGATACGGGGGAGCAGGCGTTGGAGATTGCCGATATGTTGGTGCGATCTGGTGCCGTTGACGTGGTGGTGATCGATTCGGTTGCGGCACTGACCCCCAAGGCAGAGCTCGAGGGGGATATGGGCGACAGCCATGTCGGGCTACAGGCACGGCTGATGTCACAGGCACTGCGCAAGCTCACTGCCAATATCAAACGCTCGAATACCCTGGTGATCTTTATCAATCAGATCCGGATGAAGATCGGAGTGATGTTTGGCAATCCGGAGACCACTACCGGTGGCAATGCCCTCAAATTTTATGCCTCGGTTCGGCTCGATATTCGTCGGGTGGGAGCCATCAAGAAGGGTGACGAGGTACTGGGGAATGATACCCGGGTGAAGGTGGTCAAAAACAAGGTGGCCCCCCCTTTCAAACAGGTCAATTTCGATATCCTTTATGGTGAGGGGATCTCTCGTGAAGGGGAGGTGATCGATATTGGTGTGGAGCAGGGGATCGTACAGAAGTCCGGGGCCTGGTACAGCTATGGCAAGGAGCGGATTGGACAGGGCAAGGACAACGTTCGGCAGTTCCTTAAAGAGAATCCGGAAATGGCGCAAGAGATCGAGTCGCAGATTCGGGATCGGCTGCTGCCTGGCCGGGGAAGTCATTCGGATCAGCCGGTTGAGTCCGCGTGAATTTGTCGCTGGTTGGGCGCGGGCGCAGCGGCTGCTGGGGCAGCGTGACTACAGTCGTCAAGAACTCGAGGATCGGCTACAACAGAAGGGGGTTGCAGCAGCAGTCGCGGTTGCAGTGGTGGAGCGGTTGCAGCAAGAGGGTTGGCTCGACGAACAGCGTTATGCCGAAAGCTTTGTCCGACTCCGTCGGGATCGTGGTCAGGGGCCAGTACGGATTGGTCGGGAGCTGCAGCAGCGCGGGGTTGGTACCGCTGATATCACTACAGCGTTGATGATGGTGGAAGAGGTGGAGTGGGTTGCGAGTGCGGTGGCGGCTCGGCACAAGCGGTTTGGTAACACCGCCATCGAGAGCACGCAGGAGCGGGCGCGGCAGTACCGTTTTCTGCAGTACCGGGGTTTTTCCCATGACCAGATCCAGGCCGCTCTGGCGTCGGGCGAGTAGGGTCAGGGTGAGCCATGATAGTCTGTCCAGTGGTGATCAGAGATGAAGAGTAGCGAAATCAGAAAAGCCTTCCTTGATTATTTTCAACAGCATGACCACCAGGTCGTAGAGAGTAGTCCGCTCATTCCTGGAAATGATCCTACACTACTTTTTACCAATGCCGGTATGGTGCAGTTCAAGGAGTTGTTTCAAGGGCAGGAACGGCGCTCTTATCGCCGGGCTGCTACGGTGCAGCGTTGCCTGCGAGCGGGGGGCAAGCACAACGACCTGGAGAATGTTGGTTACACGGCTCGGCACCACACCTTTTTCGAGATGTTGGGCAACTTCAGTTTCGGTGACTACTTCAAGCGCGATGCGATTCGTTTTGCCTGGGAGTTTCTAACCGAGGTGTTGGGGTTATCGCCGGAGCGGCTTTGGGTTACGGTCTATGAGGAAGATGAGGAGGCGGAGCGGATCTGGCTGGAGGAGATGAAGGTCTCTGTCGAGCGTTTTTCCCGCTGTGGTGCCAAGGACAACTTCTGGTCGATGGGGGACACCGGTCCCTGTGGTCCCTGTTCAGAGATCTTTTACGATCACGGCCCCGAGATTCCTGGTGGTCCACCCGGAAGTCCGGAAGAGGATGGGGATCGCTATATCGAGATCTGGAATCTGGTATTCATGCAGTATGATCGTAACCGTGCCGGGGAGATGTCCCCGCTGCCTCACCCTTCGGTCGATACGGGGATGGGGCTGGAACGACTGGCTGCGGTGATGCAGGGGGTTCACAGCAACTACGAGATCGATCTGTTTCAGCAGTTGATGCGGGCGGTTGCCACCGAGGTTGGAGCGGATGACCACAACCACACCTCGGTCAAGGTGATTGCCGATCATATCCGCTCTTGTGCCTTTCTGGCAGTAGATGGGGTCGTTCCCTCTAACGAGGGGCGAGGATACGTGATGCGCCGGATCATTCGTCGTGCCATTCGTCACGGCTATAAGCTGGGACAGAGCCAGCCTTTTTTTCATCGCTTGGTGGCACCACTAGTGACGGAGATGGGGGCCGCCTATCCGGAGTTGGTGGCGGCAGCAGCGGTAGTAGAACGAGTATTGCTGCGTGAGGAGGAGCGTTTCGCCGAGACCCTGGAGAACGGCATGCGGGTGTTGGAGGAGAGTATCTCTACACTGAAAGGGGACCAATTGAGTGGAGAGACCATCTTCCGTCTCTATGATACCTACGGTTTTCCGGTCGATCTGGTGGGAGATGTGGCACGAGAGCGGGGGTTGCGTCTTGATCTCGAGGGTTATGAACAAGAGATGGTGGCGCAGCGGGAGCGGGCTCGCTCTGCCAGTCAATTCAAGAGTGGTAGTGACGGGGGGGTCGTGGTAGAGCAGGAGACCCCCTTTACCGGCTATGATCGTCTGCAGGATGAGGCGGAAGTGGCTCAACTGTTCCGTGATGGCGTCGCTGTGGAGCGGTTGCAAGCCGGAGAGGAGGGTCTGGTGGTGTTGAGTCGGACCCCATTCTATGGTGAGTCGGGAGGACAGGTGGGGGATGTCGGCGCGTTATGGCGTGGTGAAGCCCCTCTTTTCGAGGTGGAAGATACCCGTAAACAGCCCAGTGGAGCTCTGCTCCATGTTGGCCGTGGCGGTGCCGGGGGGATTGCCATTGGAGAATCGGTCACGCCGGTTGTTTCAGAGTCTCCGCGCCGGGCTACCGCCCGCAACCACTCGGCCACTCATCTACTACACGCCGCGTTGCGTGAGGTGTTGGGAGGACATGTGCAGCAGAAGGGATCACTGGTGGACCCTGACCGTCTCCGCTTCGACTTCTCTCACTTTGAGCCGATGAGTGGTGAACAGATTGCTGCTGTAGAGAAGCGGGTCAATGAGGAGATTCTGGCGAGCCGAGAGGTCGAGAGTGAGGTGAAGTCACTCGAGGATGCACGAGCCAGTGGGGCGATGGCCCTCTTTGGTGAGAAGTATGGAGATGAGGTGCGCGTGGTACGGATGGGGCCGTTTTCGACCGAACTTTGTGGTGGAACTCATGTTGCACGCACCAGTGAAATTGGTCAGTTGCGGATCATTTCAGAGGCTGGAATCGCCTCTGGGGTGCGTCGTATCGAGGCGGTGACCGGACTCGGTGCAATCGACTATCTCGACCAGGGAGAGCTGCAGTTGCAGCGGTTGACCCGGCTACTCAAGGGAGAGCGTGAGCGAGTCGTAGAGCGGGTAGAGGGGTTGTTGGAACAGAATCGAGCCTTGGAGAAGGAGTTGGAGCGACTCAAGGCGAAGCTGGCCAGTAGTGCCGGAGATGATCTGGCTACTGCAGCGGTTATGGTGGGGGAGGCCCACGTTGTGGTGGCTCGACTCGAGGGGGGGGATGCCAAATCGTTGCGTAATACGGTCGACCAACTCAAACAGAAACTTGGTAGTGCCGCCATTCTGCTGGTTTCCGAGGTTAATGGTAAGGTGGTTCTGGTCGCCGGAGTAACCCCAGAGTTGACCGGACGGATCGAGGCTGGGGCGCTGGTACGTCGCGCCGCGGCACTGGTCGGTGGTAAGGGCGGGGGACGGGCTGACATGGCACAGGGGGGCGGAAGTCAGCCGGAGTCGATTCCGGAGGCGGTGGAGTCGACCCGTAGATGGGCACAACAGCAGTTGGGTGGATAGAGTACAGATATGGCACTGATTGTTCAGAAATATGGGGGCACCTCGGTCGGTACGGTAGAGCGTATCGAGGCGGTGGCCGACAAGGTAATGGAGTGGCGTTCCCGAGGTAATCAGATGGTCGTGGTGGTCTCGGCAATGAGTGGTGAGACCAATCGTATCATTGGGTTGGCGCGGCAGATCGATCCCGATCCGACACCGCGGGAGCTCGATGTGGCGATGGCTACTGGTGAGCAGGTGACGATTGCACTGCTTACCATTGCGTTAGAGAAGCGAGGAATAGCGGCCCGCTCCTATACGGGTTCACAGGTTAGAATCCTGACCGATAGCGCCCACAACAAGGCTCGTATTCTCGAAATCGATGGGGATCGAGTGCGGGCCGACCTCGACGCCGACCGGGTTATCGTGGTGGCCGGTTTTCAGGGGAGTGACCAAGATGGCAATATCACCACACTGGGACGAGGGGGGTCAGACACCTCTGCCGTGGCGATCGCAGCTGCAATCGATGCCGACGAGTGCCAGATCTATACCGATGTTGATGGCGTCTATACCACTGATCCCAGAGTGGTTCCCAATGCTCGGCGAATGGAGCGGGTCACCTTCGAAGAGATGCTGGAGATGGCCAGTCTCGGTTCTAAGGTGCTACAGATTCGTGCAGTGGAGTTTGCCGGAAAGTACAATGTCCCGTTACGGGTGCTCTCCAGTTTTGAGGAGGGGCCGGGTACGCTGATTACGTTTGAGGAAGAAGGAATGGAACAGCCAGTCATCTCTGGGATCGCCTTTCAGCGCGATGAGGCCAAACTGACCATCCGCGGGGTTCCAGACCGCCCCGGTATCGCCAGTCGAATTCTCTCTGCGGTTTCCGATCTCAATATCGAGATCGATATGATCGTACAGAATATCGCCAACGATGGTACGACCGATTTTACCTTTACCGTTCATCGTAACGATTACCGTCAGGCAATGTCCGCACTGGAGCAGGTAGGAAAAGAGCTCAATGCTCGGGAGACGGTGGGGGACGACGAGATCGTCAAGGTCTCTCTGGTGGGCGTGGGAATGCGCTCTCACGCCGGGATTGCCACTCGGATGTTTGAGGCCCTTGCCACCAAGGGGATCAATATTCAGATGATCTCCACCTCTGAGATCAAAATCTCGGTGATCATCGACGAGGACTATCTGGAGTTGGCGGTGCGTGCGCTCCATGATGCCTTTGAGTTGGAGAAGGCCGAGGCCACAGCGCGATAGCGAGGGTTGAAGGGATCTATATCAATAGACGCTAACGATCTAATTTTCTAGCAATTATTTGAATAAGAGGTATACTCTTTCGCGGGGGCGGCATGATGTCGGCCGGGGAACCAGTAGGAGAGAGAGGAGAGGGAATGCTTATTCTGACAAGGCGAGTCGGGGAGACGGTTCGAATCGGAGACGATGTCTCATTGACGGTTCTGGGTGTGAAGGGGAATCAGGTTCGACTGGGGATTGAAGCTCCCCGGGAGGTGGCGGTACATCGGGAGGAGATTTACCAGCGTATCCTGGCGGAGGATGAGGTGGAGGCAGAGGCAGCAGGCTAGCAACGCTAGCCACCCTCATCAGGTGTGGGGGTTGCTGGAAAGGGGCATTTTTAGAAGTGTCTTATATCCATCAGCCACAGCAAGGTTTGATGGAGAGGGAAAGTTGAAGTGTTGGCTTTACCTCACGGTGCTCTACGGGTATCCTATGCGCCGTTTCTCAGGAGAAGTGGCCGAGAGGCTGAAGGCGCTCCCCTGCTAAGGGAGTATGGGGTTAATAGCTCCATCGAGGGTTCGAATCCCTCCTTCTCCGCCAAACAGTACCCAGTTAGTAACCGTTTTCGTAGTCCTGTCCAAAACTGATAGGAGGGATTCGAGCCCGATAGAGGGTTTGATCCGAGCCGGAGGCGAGGAAGCGCCGCAGCGCAGCGAAGGCGACCCGAAGAGCGAGTGTTTTATGGTCTGTAATTTACCATCCATTCGGAGAAGTCATCCGGGCTCATAGGCTTGCCGATAAAATACCCCTGCATGATTTAATGGCGATGCTGTATCAGTAGATTCTGCATAACAAGGACTGGCCAAAAAAAGGACCGTTCCTATGTGTATAAGAGTGAGCCATCGCAATAATGGGGTATAGTCAGATCGGTCATTAGCATTGTAATGGCTCCTGAATGGTCGGCGTTGAATTGAGAGTCCCATTGTTAGCTCTTATTAACCATTTGGAATTATAGCAGCTTTTGTTAATAAGTCAGGCGCCCTATGCCAGAATAGTTGCCCGCTCACCTGGATGAGTATGAGTCGCAACAGGATGTGCTCGCATGTACACTGCGGTTCTCCGTGCGGTGCTTCCTCGTACTTACCGCAAAATCTCTATTTTTAGAGGTGCCTTTAGCGGGGGGCGCAGTCGGGGCTGCCAGGCCAGGTTCAGGGATTTTCCTGGTCAGGGCAATCCTCTTGTAACGATTGGTGATCGTGTGCGTATTCCGGC
>CAYFOQ010000027.1:19276-21719 GCA_964344735.1 uncultured Piscirickettsiaceae bacterium | reverse complement strand
TTCAATCGCTTTCCGATGCAGTTGGTGGGGATGATCGACGGATCAGTCAAATTTTGATCAATCTGCTCAGTAACGCCATCAAATTCACCTCTGAGGGGGAGGTGAAGTTGATGGTCTGGCATGATGACGATCACCTCTACTTCGCGGTGGAGGATAGTGGTATCGGAATTTCTCAAGCGGTGATGGGGCGTCTTTTCCAGCCTTTCGAACAGGCCGATCAGTCGATCTCACGGGGATATGGGGGGACTGGGTTGGGGTTGCACATCTCGATTACTCTGGCAAAGATGATGGCGGGTGGAATCGAAGTCGAGAGTGAAGAGGGGAAGGGGGCTCGGTTCCAGGTCACGTTACCGCTGCGGGTGAGTGATCGACCGGCAGAGCGTGTGGAGGAGCATGGTGGGAGTGGCCTCACCAGCCGCTTCTTCGAGGGGCGGGTGCTCGTGGCTGAGGATACCCCGGAGCTGCAGGAGATGGAGCGTCGTATTCTGGAATCGCTGGGGGTAGAGGTGAGTCTGGCCAACAATGGCGAGGAGGCGGTTGAGAGGGCGCTCTCCGACCCCTTTGATCTAGTGCTGATGGATATGCAGATGCCGGTGATGGATGGGATCGAGGCGACCCGGATGTTGCGGGCGGTGGGGTGCGAGACCCCAATCGTGGCACTGACTGCCAATGTGATGCAACGGCATCGTGACCTCTTTACTGAGGTGGGAAGTAATGGGTTTCTCTCCAAGCCGATTGATATCAACGGCTTGAAGGAGGTGTTGGCGCAGCATCTGAAGAGCAGGGATTCGGGTGAGGTGTTGATCGGATCGGGAGACCAGAGTGCTAGCTTCATCGATGAGGAGCTGCTGCAGCTTTTCATCGATCGTTCTCGCAGTCAGGGGGGGGCGCTACGGGATGCGCTGAACCGAGAGGCGTGGAGCGATGTCCGCACCATTGCCCACACCGTAAAGGGAAGTGGGGCTACTTTCGGCTACGGTGAGTTGACCCGGCTCGGTAAGGAGATTTGTGATGCCATCGATCAGCAGCAGCAAGGGCCGGTCCCGGCCTTGGTGGATGCGTTGTTACAGGAGATCGGCCGAATTTAATGGTCGGTTAAACGGGGGCTCTAATACCCATATCACATTCCTTGGTTGCTCACTCCCGAGGAGTAAGTGAGAATGGGCTTAATAGAGTACTTTGAGTTTTTTAATTTGACCTTGGTCAAGGGGGGTGTTCCCCATGATTGTGGTTATCAATTCTGACAGAGAGTGGAGAAAACGAACTATGTCATCGACCAGAAGAGAGCTGGCAAACGCGATTCGCGCACTGAGTATGGATGCTGTTCAGAAGGCCAACTCCGGCCACCCTGGAGCCCCAATGGGGATGGCCGATATCGCCGAAGTGTTGTGGAACGGTCATATGAAGTACAACCCCTCTAATGCCAAGTGGGCAGACCGTGATCGTTTCGTGCTCTCCAATGGTCATGGTTCGATGTTGATCTACTCGCTGCTCCACCTCACCGGGTTCGACCTTTCCATGGAAGATATCAAAAGCTTCCGTCAGCTCCATGCCAAAACGGCGGGACATCCGGAGTATGGTTATGCCGACGGTATCGAAACCACTACCGGTCCGTTGGGGCAGGGGATTACCAATGCGGTTGGTATGGCGATCGCGGAGCGTACCCTGGCGGCTCAGTTCAACCGTCCGGGACACGAGATCGTTGACCACCACACCTACGTATTCATGGGAGACGGGTGTCTGATGGAGGGGCTTTCGCACGAGTCTTGTGCCATGGCTGGAACACTGGGATTGGGTAAATTGATCGTGGTCTGGGATGACAACGACATCTCCATCGATGGACATATCTCTGACTGGATGGAGAAGGATGTCGGCGGTCGTTTCGAGTCCTATGGTTGGCAGGTGCTCCGTGATGTCGACGGCCATGACGCCGATGCCATCGATGCCGCCTTCACGCTGGCTCGGGCCGAGCAGTCGAAGCCGACTCTGATCTGTGCTCGCACGACCATCGGTTTCGGTTCTCCCAACAAGTGTGGTAGTCATGATTGTCATGGTGCTCCACTGGGGGCGGATGAGGTGGCTGCGACGCGCAAGGAACTGGGTTGGGCGCACGATCCTTTCGTTATTCCCGATGAGATTTATGCCGGTTGGGATCACAAGAAGGCCGGTAGCGCTGCCGAGGCGGAGTGGCAGAGTCGTTTCAATGCCTATCGGACCGCCTATCCGCAGGAGGCGGCTGAGTTTGAGCGGCGGATGAACAATGAGTTGCCGGAGAGTTTTGAGGCGGATATGGACGCATATATCGCTAAAACTCAGGCTGAGATGCCGAAGATTGCCTCGCGCAAGGCCTCACAGAATGCCATCGAGGCGATGGGGCCGATCGTGCCGGAGCTCTTTGGTGGTTCCGCTGATCTGACCGGCTCCAATCTGACCAACTGGTCTG
>CAYFOQ010000027.1:16405-19266 GCA_964344735.1 uncultured Piscirickettsiaceae bacterium | reverse complement strand
AGTCAATGCGGATACTGCTGATGGGAACTACATCTCCTGGGGGGTGCGGGAGTTCGGTATGGCGCATATGGTCAACGGTATGGCGCTGCACGGGGGATTTCGTCCCTATAGCGGTACCTTCTTCATGTTCATGGAGTTCATGCGTAACGCACTGCGGATGTCGGCGATGATGAAGATCAATTCAATCTATGTCTACACCCATGATTCGATTGGTCTTGGTGAAGATGGCCCGACCCACCAGCCGGTAGAGCAGCTGGCTACCATGCGAGCCATTCCCAATTTTCAGACCTGGCGAGCCTGTGACGCTATCGAGTCGGCGGTCTCCTGGAAGGTGGCAATGCTCCGTGGCGAGGCTCCGACTGCACTGGTATTCTCTCGACAGAACCTCACCCCGATGGAGCGGACTCCAGAGCAGGTGAAGGAGATCGAGCGTGGAGGTTACGTCCTGCGCGATTGTGACGGTACTGCTGATGTGATCTTGATCGCTACCGGGTCCGAGGTGGAGCTGGCAGTCGGTGCCGCAGAGGCGATGTCCGGACGTAAGGTTCGGGTGGTCTCCATGCCCTCTACCGACTGCTTCGATGCTCAGGATCAGAGTTACCGCGACGCGGTTCTCACCCCGGGAGTAAAACGAGTGGCAGTCGAGGCTGGAGTCGAAAATGGTTGGCACCAATATGTCGGTCTGGCGGGGGCCGTGGTCTGCGTGGACCGCTTCGGCGAGTCTGCCCCTGCCGGACAGCTGTTTGAGCAGTTTGGGTTTACGGTAGAGAATGTGGTGGCTACGGTCGATCGCGTGCTGGGTTAAGTTTTTGGTGATACACAAGGAGTAATGAAACTATGACAATTAAAGTCGGAATCAATGGGTTCGGCCGTATCGGTCGCATGGTCTTCCGGGCGGTCTACAATGAGGCGGAGTTCAATGATATCGAGGTGGTTGGTATCAATGATCTGTTGGATGCTGATTACCTGGCCTATATGCTGAAGTATGATTCGGTGCATGGTCGTTTTGCCGGAGAGGTTACCGCCGACGATAGTAATTTGATTGTGGATGGGCGTAAGATTCGCCTTACTGCAGAGCGTGATCCCAAGGATCTGAAGTGGAGTGAGGTTGAGGCCGATATCGTAATCGACTGCACTGGGTTCTTCCTCACTGCAGAGGGATGTCAATCTCACATTGATGCCGGTGCCCGCAAGGTGGTACAGTCGGCCCCCTCCAAGGACGGCACACCGATGTTTGTCTACGGGGTTAACCATGAGACCTACGCGGGGCAGGCCATTGTCTCTGCCGCATCCTGTACCACCAACTGTCTGGCTCCGGTAGCCAAGGTGCTGAATGACAACTGGGGGTTGAAGCGTGGACTGATGACCACGGTGCATGCCGCTACCGCAACGCAGAAGACGGTAGATGGTCCCTCGAAGAAGGATTGGCGCGGTGGTCGTGGTATCCTCGAGAACATGATCCCCTCTTCCACCGGCGCCGCCAAGGCGGTAGGGGTGGTACTGCCAGAGCTCAATGGTAAGCTGACCGGAATGGCGTTCCGGGTGCCTACCTCCGATGTCTCCGTGGTCGACCTGACTGCTGAACTGGAGAAGGAAGCGAGCTATGAAGAGATCTGTGCCGCGATGAAGGCCGCTTCCGAAGGGGCGATGAAGGGGACTTTGGGCTACACCGATGAGAAGGTGGTCTCAACCGACTTCCGCGGAGTTGGACAATCCTCCATTTTTGACGCTGAGGCCGGTATTGCCCTGGATGGTACCTTCGTCAAGGTGGTCTCCTGGTACGATAATGAGTACGGCTACACCTGTAACATGATGCGTTTTGTTCAGCACGTTGCCAATAACTAGCATTTCAGCAGTCTGCTAGGCGATAATTGTGCCGCGGTTCACCGTTGGGGTGGGCCGCGGCTACGTTGTGGATTCCAGCGTATTTTGCATGACGGGCCTTTCTTTGGCCCCTCCTGCAAAGTACGGTCTGTCACCAAATTTATCAGTAAGGAGTTGTAATACCATGTCTGTATTGAAAATGATTGACCTCGATCTGAGCGGCAAGCGTGTTCTGATTCGCCAGGATCTCAATGTTCCGGTAAAGGATGGAAAGGTAAGTAGCGATAAGCGTATTCGTGCCTCCATGCCGACCATTGAACACTGTGTTCGTGCCGGTGCGCAGGTCATGTTGATGTCTCATCTCGGTCGGCCGACCGAAGGGGAGCCGGCAGCGGAATTTTCACTGCAGCCGGTGGCCGATTATTTGACTACAGCGTTGGGACAGGAGGTGGCGTTGGTGAGCGACTATCTGCAACAGGCACCTGCTCTGAGTGATGGTCAGGTGGTGTTGCTGGAGAATGTCCGCTTTAATGTTGGTGAGAAGAAGAATGATGATGGGTTGTCGGAGAAGTATGCCGCACTCTGTGACCTCTATGTGATGGACGCCTTCGGTACGGCTCACCGCGCCCAGGCTTCGACCCACGGTGTGGCACGGTACGCTCCGGTCGCCTGCGCCGGCCCGTTGTTGGCGGGTGAACTGGATGCCTTGGGGCGGGCTCTCGATAATCCGGCTCGACCGATGGCAGCCATTGTCGGGGGGGCCAAGGTCTCTACCAAACTGACGGTGCTGGAATCACTGTCGGGGGTAGTGGATCAGTTGATTCCTGGTGGTGGAATTGCCAATACCTTCATCGCTGCGGCCGGGTTCAACGTCGGGAAATCACTGGTAGAAGAGGACCTGATTCCGGAAGCGAAGCGGTTGATGGAGGCCGCACGGGCCAAAGGGGGGGAGATTCCAGTGCCAACCGATGTGGTGGTAGGCAAGGAGTTCTCCGATAGCGCCGAGGCGACGGTCAAGCGGGTGGAAGAGGTTGCCG
>CAYFOQ010000027.1:671-16395 GCA_964344735.1 uncultured Piscirickettsiaceae bacterium | reverse complement strand
CATGATTTTTGATATCGGCCCAGAGACCGCATCCCGTTTTGCCGGGATGATGCAGGCTGCCGGTACCGTAGTCTGGAACGGTCCCGTTGGGGTGTTCGAGTTTGATCAGTTTGGTGAGGGGACTCGTAAGCTGGGTGAGGCGATCGCCTCTTCGAAGGCCTTCTCAATCGCTGGTGGTGGTGATACGCTGGCGGCGGTCGACAAGTATGGAATTGCTGAGCAGGTCTCCTACATCTCTACTGGTGGGGGAGCCTTCCTCGAGTTCCTCGAGGGCAAGAAATTACCGGCTGTAGCGATGTTGGAAGAGCGAGCGGAGTAGCAGGACTGATCGCCCCCCCTCCCTGATTACCGAACAGGACAACAAGCGCATGTTAAGGCGTACCAAGATCGTGGCAACACTGGGGCCGGCAACCGATTCCCTGGAGGCATTGGACAAGCTAATCGAGGCTGGAGTCGATGTGGTCCGACTCAATTTTTCCCACGGCAGTGGCGAGGAACATTTAGCTCGGGCAGAGACCGTTCGTAATCGGGCTCGTGCTCATGGTCGTCAGGTGGGCGTGATGGTTGACCTGCAGGGGCCAAAGATTCGGATCGGACGCTTCGTCGAAGGTTCCGTGGAGCTCGAAGAGGGCGATCCCTTCGCGATCGATCTTGATCTCGATATCAATTCCGGTACCCGTGAGGCGGTTGGGGCCACCTACAAGCGGCTGAGTATCGACCTCTCTCGTGGCGATACCCTGCTGCTGGATGATGGTCGTATCATGCTGCTGGTACGCGATGTGGTTGACAATAAGGTCCATTGCCGGGTGACCATGGGGGGCAGTCTCTCTGACAACAAGGGGATCAATGTGCAGGGAGGAGGGCTCTCTGCTGCTGCGTTGACCGATAAGGATCGGGCAGATATCGAGGTGGCGGCAGCGATGAAGGCCGATTATGTGGCGATCTCTTTCGTCCGTAGCCCGGAGGATGTGATCGAGGCACGACAGCTGCTCGAGGAGGCTGGTTGGGGCAAGTGCAGTATCATTTCTAAGATCGAGCGAGCCGAGGCGATCCCTCTGGCTAATGAGATTATTTCGGAGTCGGATGGCATCATGGTCGCTCGTGGTGATCTGGGGGTAGAGATTGGCGATGCTTCCTTGCCGCCAGTGCAGAAGCGGTTGATTAAGCTGGCTCGTTCCATGGATCGAGTTTCGATCACGGCCACCCAGATGATGGAGAGCATGATCCAGAACCCGATTCCGACTCGGGCCGAGGTGTTCGATGTTGCCAATGCCGTGCTCGATGGTACCGATGCGGTGATGCTCTCCGGTGAGACTGCGGTTGGCCGGTATCCGGCCAAAGTGGTACGGGCGATGGCCGATATCTGTGTCGAGGCGGAGCAGCAGCGGGCGGCCAAGGTTTCGGGGCACCGCATGAATGAACATTTTCATCGCCGGGATGAGGCGATTGCAATGGCCACCATGTATACCGCAAATCATCTTGGGGTCAAAGCGATCGCCTCGCTCACCGAGTCGGGAGCAACCACCCTCTGGATGTCCCGAATCAGCTCAGGGATTCCCATTTTCGCCATGACCCGCAATCTGCACACTCGGCGTAAGGTGACCCTTTATCGTGGAGTCTATCCGGTCAGCTTTGATGTGACCCACAAGGAGAAGGATATGATCATCCAGGAGATGCTGGATGAACTGGTTCGCCGAGGTGTCGTGCGAGAGGGGGATACGGTCATTATCACCAAGGGGGATCATGACGGCATCGGTGGTGGGACCAATACCATGAAGATCCAGACTGTGGGAGAGAAGATCAACGATTGAGGTGAGATGCTAGGGGACCTCTGAACAATTACTATAGACGAATCACACTTAAGGAGAACGTACATGCTGATTTCTATGCGTCAACTGCTGGATCATGCCGCCGAGCACGGTTATGGAATGCCCGCATTCAATGTGAATAATATGGAGCAGGTTCATGCCATCATGCAGGCTGCCGATGAGACCAATAGCCCGGTTATCATGCAGGGGTCTGCGGGGGCCCGCTCCTATGCAGGCGAACCTTTCCTGCGTCACCTGATCTCTGCTGCAGTAGAGATGTACCCCCATATTCCGATTGTTATGCATCAGGATCATGGCTCCGAGCCGGCAGTTTGTCTGCGTTCGATTCAGTCTGGTTTTACCTCGGTGATGATGGATGGCTCTCTGATGGCCGATGCCAAGACCCCCGCCAGCTATGACTACAATGTTGGGGTTACTCGTACGGTAGTTGAGATGGCTCATGCCGGTGGGGTCTCTGTTGAAGGGGAGTTGGGTTGTCTCGGTTCGCTCGAAACGGGTGAGATGGGAGAGGAGGATGGTCATGGCGCCGAGGGTAAGCTCGATATGGACCTGTTGTTGACCGATCCCGAGGAGGCGGCTCAGTTCGTTAAGGATACCGGTGTCGATGCTCTGGCAATCGCTATCGGAACCTCCCATGGTGCCTATAAATTTACCCAGGAACCGACTGGAGAGATTCTACGGATTGACCGTATCAAGGAGATTCATGCTCGTATCCCGAATACCCATTTGGTGATGCACGGATCCTCATCAGTACCACAGGAGTGGCTCAAAGTAATCAATGACTTTGGCGGTGATATGGGGCAGACCTATGGCGTTCCGGTTGAGGAGATTCAGGAGGGGATCAAGAGCGGTGTACGCAAGGTTAATATCGACACCGATCTGCGTATGGCATCTACCGGTTCGGTACGCCGTCACCTCTCTGAGAACACGGCCAATTTTGATCCCCGGAAGTTCCTCAAGGAGGCGACCAAAGGGATGAAGGAGATCTGCAAGGCTCGTTACCAGGCATTTGGTTGTGAGGGAATGGCTGACAAGATCTCTCCGCTTTCACTTGAAGTGATGTTTGGTCGATACGGTTCTGGTGAGCTTGATCCCAAGGTCAACTGATCGGGGTAAAACCCTTCCCCCCCCTCACCCCCCAAGGGGGGCGAGGGAGGTCGGGTGCCTCCGTCGTGTGACATTTTTCCCTCCTCACCCTGTATGAATCATCAACGTCGCCTCCCCTTTCTTCTGCTGTTGTTCCTGGTCAAACCAGTCTGGGGGGAATCCGTTGATCGTACCGCTGTTATCTCCTCGACTGAATTGCGATGCAGTATGGTCTCACAACAGGATCAGGAGCGGCTCTTTTTTCGCTTGGAGCTGGATTGGCCGCGAGGGGAGTTGGTCCATTTCCGTGAGAACCGTCCTGGTAGGAGGGTGATGGTTAGCCATCAGGCGGGGAGTCTGACATGGCAGTGGGGAGAGGATATCCTCCCCGGTGTCACCATCATCGACCGCTATCGGTTGGATGAGACAACGCTCGCGGTAGAGGCCACCTCTATGGCCGCAGGAGAGAGCGATCCGGAGTCGGCTACCCGTTACCGCGGAGCGTGTCAGCCGGCTAGTCCGAAAGCTCGTGATAGCGTTCCACCAGGTGATTGAAACTGTAGCGATCGAGTGGTGAGAAGGGGGGGCTGAGTTGAGCATCCTCCTCCACTACGGCTGAACAGAAGTGACCGATCACATCATTGATGAACTGTAATGCCAGTGCCGATGAGCCCTCGTCATCTCCAGTGCCCTCGAGATAGAGCTGGTAGAGATCGAGCAGGAAAGTCTCCTGGATCAGCTCCTGCCAGGACTCGTCACGCTGCTCGATCTGTCGCTTTCGCTGTCTGCTGTGACGATTGGATGAGATGTGGTTGCGGCCGACATACTGGCGATAGATCAACCGCTGATTCGACTCTACCCGGCGGTTGCGACGCTGAGGTGTGGTTGGTGTAGCGGTTGAATTTTGTGTGGCCTGGTGGCTGAACCAGTTGTCGGTAAGCAGCTCCTCCAGGTGATGGATGGTGTGGTTGAGGGATTCACTGAAAGAGTCGTGTTTTACCTTTTGTGCCAGTATCTCTCCTGGGCTGCAACAGATGTATGTGTGTCGTTGATGGTTTTCGTTATAGAGTGCAACCAACTGTTTGAGTTGAGTGGCAAGAGTGGAGGCTTGCATAAAACCGTAGGCACTCTTGATCTCACGCAGACTCTTGTAGACGTTACCCAGCCCCTGATGTCTGGTATCGGTAGCGGGATGGGGAAGAAAGTGTGGTGGGAAACGGTCCATTTCACCTCTAACTATGGCCATTTGTGGCGATGAGGCAAATGGGCGGCGTCGATCTCTTTCCCTGCGGGATTTCGCTTTTCTCCAGAGAGTTCCCGTGTTGCCTGTCGTTCGAAGGGAAATTGGGTATTATTGATCTCAACGATTGCGTGTGGATGATGAGGAGAAGGGTGATGACGGGAGAGGGGGGGCGGGAGAAGAGACGAAGGAGAGGGTCGACTCCCCCCGGACCAGTTATGGCTATCAGCGCTGGCCGCTACCGATCCCCCCGCTGCTTTTCTTGCTGTTGCTGGTAGTGGGGCTCTATCTGCAGAGGGAATATTTTGGCGGACTGCAACCGGTTCAGGAGGGGGTGCATCGGCCTATTGCCCTGGCAATCTCGCTGCTGGCTGGAGGATTTGCGATTTCGGCGATTGTCACTCTGCGGGATAATAATACCCCGGCCAGCCTGAAGAGACCCACCACCACTTTCGTAGTGCAGGGCCCTTATCGTTATAGCAGAAATCCGATGTATCTGGCGCTGGTATTGGTGCTGCTGGCGGCGGCTATCCTTTTCCTCTCTTTGGGGCTACTATCAGCGGCAGTGGGACTCTGGATCGTGTTGGATCGAGGGGTGGTCGATCCTGAGGAGCGTTACCTCAAGGATCGCTTTGGTGAGGAGTATCGGCGCTATCGTGAGGAGGTGAGAAGGTGGATCTGACTCTCGATGATCTAGAGGTGTGTCGTGAGAATCGCCGTTATCGGGTGCTGGCTATCGATGATGACGAGGCGATTCTACAGACCTATCAGACCATTTTTAGCCGGGAGAGTGACGGTTTAGATGGGGTTCTACTTCAGTTTCTCAACAACGCTGAACCACAGAAAAGAGTCACGGAGCGGGAGCCAGTCGAGATTGAACTCGATTGTGTCGACAGTGGTGAGGAGGGGGTGCAGCGGGTGATCGAGGCCCGGGAGGCGGGTGCTCCTTATGCCTTGATCTATCTTGACATCCGAATGATCCCGGGGATGGATGGGGTGCAGACTGCCGCGGAGATTCGCAAGGTTGACCCGATGGTGCGCATTATCCTGATCTCAGCCTACTCCGATTATAGTGAGTACGACATCCGCAAGAAGATCGGAGTCGAGTTCCACTACCTGAAGAAGCCGTTTCAGCATATTGAACTGCATCAACTCACCTATCTGCTGATCGAATCCTGGTGTCGGGAGCAGACCTTGCGACTCACCAATCAGCGGTTGGAAGAGGCGATCGAGACGGAGCAGCGCCTGCGCCGGGTCCGGGATGAGTTTTTTGCCACGATGAGTCACGAACTGCGGACCCCCCTGGCTTCGATCATCAACAATAGTGAGTACCTGGCAGACCAGGAGAGCGACCCCGATCGTAAAGGTATTCTCAATGCAATCGAGAATGCTGGTAGAGGGCAGTTGGCAGTGATCAACGACATCCTCGATATGTCGAAGATCGAGTCGGGCAAGTTCTCTATCGAGGAGGCACCGTTCGACCTCAATCAACTGGTGCGGGATATCCACGCCATGTTTTCGGTGCGGGCACTGGCGGCCGGACTGGAGTTCACCGTTGATCTGCAACACCGCGAAGATCATCTGATTTTGGGAGACCGGCAGCGGATTGCCCAGATTCTGATCAACCTATTGGGTAATGCCCTCAAGTTCACTGAACAGGGGAGTGTTCGGGTCTGCTGTTGGATACAGGAGAACTGGATCTCCTTTACCGTTGAGGATACTGGAATCGGGATGTCAGCAGCGACTGTCGAACGGCTATTTCAGCGCTATCAGCAAGGGGATGAGACCATTTCGGCCCGTTTCGGCGGCACTGGTCTCGGGCTCTACATCTCTCGGCAATTGGCTGAATTGATGGGGGGAGAGATTGAAGTCAGTAGTATCGAACGGGTCGGTTCGACTTTCGTGTTGCGACTTCCCTACCGGCCAACCGCGAAGAGGACGGCACCACAACGGCGAGTACAAACCTCTTTCAGCCGGTTTTCTGGAACGGTTCTGTTGGTAGAAGACACCCTTCAGTTGCAGCAGGTAGAACGGTTGATGCTGGAGAAGATGGGGCTGGAGGTGACGGTGGCCAACCACGGCCAGGAGGCCCTTGAGCGGGTAGCGGAGGGGCCGTTCGATCTGATCCTGATGGACATGCTGATGCCGGTCATGGGAGGAAGGGAGGCGACTCGTGAACTACAGCAGCAGGGGTGTGGCATCCCGGTGGTGGCGCTGACAGCCAATCTTCACCGCCAACAGCGTGAGGAGTTTGAACAGGCCGGAGCAGTCGGATTTTTGGAAAAACCGCTCAACAAGCGAGAGCTGATCCGAGTACTGCAGCGCTATTTGACTGCGGTAGAGTGAGCGATAGCGGGGCTGGGACAAGAGAGCCTGCAGCTCCGAGCGGTCAGAGGTTTTCCGGGTGGATGGTGAATTGGAAAGGGGTTCTCAGGTAGTGGTCATGAAAAGGGCCCAATCTGCGTCCCAATAGCGTGTAATGACTGTCGTCGGGCTGTTGTCGCACCGGAGATCCACTGCGTAGCAGTACGGCAACGGTGATGCTCTTGATCCCATGGTCGACCTCAATCTGGACGCCACGACGATAGCGGTCGATGAGGCCGTCCTGGTCGCTATCGACTCCGTACCGAAAAACAATCTCATCGACCCCACTGGTGAGGGTTTGCGGGGTGGGAGGAGCGGCACCATTTCCATCGCAGCGGAGATCTCCGTCATCGAGATAGTAGCGTACCGTTGAGACCGCGGCACCGGCACAGTCATGTCCTGGCCAATAGCGCAGCAGAATCTCGTCATCCCGTCCGCTACTCTCGATACCGGCAGCGGCCAGATGTGCCCGATTGGGGTGGCCCGCCCGTCCCAACTCTCTTGAAAGTACCTGCACCAGATGTCGGCCCCGTTCATACAGCTCGTTCCACTCGCTTTGAATACGGTAGCTCTCCCGCAACTGGGAAAAGAGCGCAGTTGTAGCGAGTAGTAGGGTGGTCCCGAGGGTCAGCCCGAGGAGCAGTTCGATCAGGGTGAAACCGCTCACTCGGGTAGTCGAGATCAGTCTGTAGTCTGAACGCCTATCCATTCTACCCCCCTAACGTCCGCACGAGCGAATTTCAACGCCTGTTAAGGTAGGATCACTAGGGAGTGTTCCATTCGTCGTTCTCCCTGTTGCCAGAAGATCTGGATGTGTACTCTTCCTCCATCCTCCTGTTGCACACGACCCGATCCCTGCGGTAACCATTGACGGTTGAGTTGGTTCCACTCTTGAAGGTCGAATCGGGCCAACATTTCTGGATTACAACGCTGTCGGCTACAGTCTGGCCCAACCACCTCACCACCGTGGAATCGGTAGAGTCCCTCATGAGCTGCTACCGGGTTGGAGAGAATTCGTGCGGCCAGATTGTTGGCCTGTAGGGTTGCTAGATCGTGTCTCATCACCTCCTCTCCACTACGAAGGGCTCGGTGGCTCAGGGCGGTGAGACCCAGTAGCGCAGTGGAGAGCAGAAAGAGGGCGATCATGAGTTCGATTAAAGTGGCCCCATCCTCTTTCCGAGGGGGATGGATGCTATCCAGGGGACGGAAACGGTATATCCAGAAGGGACGTATTGAGAAGGATATTTGATCGGTCATCGCATCTCAGAGGAGATCGTGGTGGGTCAGGATCATGGCAGCAGTAAGGGTCTACACCATGAAGAATAGAACTACTGCCGTGGCCGATCCGTCCTGTTACCATTGCCGCCATGAACGAGTCGTTTCGTGGATTTCTTCGCACCCTGCTGGGGAGTTTGCGCGACCTGGCCCCGATCATCCTGGTGATCGGTTTTTTTCAGTTGGTAATCGTGCAGCAGCCGATCGATGATCTGGCGGAGATCGGTGTTGGGCTGATCTGGGTCGTGTTTGGGCTTACCTTTTTCATTTATGGGCTGGAGATGGGGCTCTTCCCCATTGGTGAGGCGATGGCGGAGGCGCTGGCTCGTAAGGGAAGCCTGCCGTGGTTGATCGCCTTCTCCTTTCTGTTGGGGTTTGGGACCACTGTAGCCGAGCCGGCACTGATTCTGGTCTCGGTCGAGGCCGCCGAAGTGGCTGCCGCTGGTGGGATGATCGCTGACCATGAGTTGGAGAAACAGGCCTACGCCGATGGATTGCGTTACACCGTTGCGGTTTCGGTGGGGTTGGCCATTCTGGTTGGGGTTATCCGTATCCTCAAGGGGTGGCCTCTGCAGTATCTCATCATCGGCGGCTATATTGGCGTAGTATTGATGACGCTGTGGGCGCCAGATGAGATTATTGGTCTGGCCTATGATGCTGGTGGTGTCACCACCTCGACGGTAACCGTCCCGCTGGTCACCGCACTGGGCGTTGGGTTGGCGAGCAGTATCCGTGGTCGAAACCCGATGACCGATGGCTTCGGCTTGATTGCCTTCGCCTCGCTTACCCCGATGATCTTTGTGATGGGTTACGGGATGGTGATCTAATGGAATTTTTCGAACGGTTTTACGCCTCGTTGCTCTCCACCGCCGGGGATATGTTACCGATTGTAGCGATCCTCTTCGGTTTTCAACTGCTGGTGATTCGGCGCCGGGTCCCTAACCTGAAACGGGTGGTGATTGGCTTCGTTTATGTCCTGTTGGGGCTCTCACTCTTTCTGATGGGGTTGGAGCAGGCGATCTTTCCACTCGGGGAGAAGATGGCACTGCAGCTCTCCAGTCCTGACTTCATCGCCGCCGCTACCGGAAGTGGAGCCACGACCACGCCCCCCGACTGGGAGCGCTACTACTGGATCTACCTCTTTGCCTTTGCCATCGGTTTTTCGACTACGATTGCCGAACCTTCGTTACTGGCGGTAGCGCTCAAGGCAGAGGAGGTTTCCGGTGGAACCGTTGCCGCCACCGGATTGCGAGTAGCGGTGGCGTTGGGGGTGGCGGTAGGGATCGCCATGGGGGTGTTCCGAATCGTTACCGGGTTGCCACTTTACTATTTTATCGTCACCGGTTATCTGGTGGTGATGGTGCAGACCTACTTCTCCCCCCGGTTCATTATCGCGCTCGCCTACGATTCCGGCGGGGTGACCACCTCCACCGTCACCGTTCCTCTGGTGGCGGCACTGGGGTTGGGGATGGCCAGTTCGGTCCCGGGGCGGAGTCCGCTACTAGACGGCTTTGGTTTGATCGCCTTCGCCAGTCTGTTGCCCATTATTGCGGTGTTGGGATATGTGCAGTTATCGGAGTGGATGGCGAATCGATCACGGACGGGAGAGAAGGACGTTGAGAGGAAATAGGGGGTCGATGTGGTGTTGGGCCGGGGGCCGTGGTGCCCTCGTATGGAACCAGGACAGGAGAGTATCATGCATTTCAAGTTGTTGATCGCGCTTGTAGAAGAGGATAAGACCGACCGTGTGGTGAGTGCCGCTCGTGAGGCTGGAGCGACCGGAGCGACGGTGATCAACCATGCCCGTGGTGAGGGGCTCAATGTGGCCAAAACTTTTTTTGGATTGGCGCTTGAGACCAACCGTGACATGGTGCTTTTCCTCGTCGAGGAGCATCTCAGCCGAGAGATTCTCGAGACGATCGGTGAGGTGGGAGCGTTCACCCAGGCGGGTACCGGGATGGTGATACAGCTGGACGTGGAGGATGCCCTTGGCCTCTCCAGCCAGATAGAAAAATTGACAGACGTAGTAGAGGAGAAGATCTGATGGAGAAGTGCTCCATAGTGCGGGTACGTGACGTGATGAAACGCCACTTCGATCTGGTGGATGGCCTTGCCAGTATCTCTGATGCCTTGGCCGAGATGAGCCATGTTGAGAACAAGTCATTGATTGTCAACAAACGTCATGAGGATGATGAGTTCGGGATGTTGTTGATCTCTGATATCGCACGTCAAGTGTTGGCGAAGGATCGTTCACCGGATCGGGTCAACGTCTACGAGGTGATGTCCAAGCCGGTGATCACGGTCGACCCCGATATGGATATTCGCTACTGTGCTCGTCTATTCGAACGTTTCAAGCTCTCCCGGGCCCCGGTAGTGGAGCAGGGGGAGGTGGTGGGGATCGTCAGCTTTACCGATCTGGTGTTGAAGGGGATGTGTGAGCAGCGTGAAGAGTAGTGGTGCCGCTACCGTGAGGAGATCGGTGAAGTTGCAGGCAGATGGTTGGTTCGAGGGAGTCGACCACACCCCATCTTCCAATTGTGATGAGCGTCCGCCCGGAGCCGAGGTGAGCCTGCTGGTGATCCACGGGATCAGCCTCCCGGAGGGGGTGTTTGGCACCCCCTGGATCGATCGTCTCTTCACCAATTCGATCCGGGGAGACGAGGTCGCGGGATTCGATGGTCTGGCTGGGTTGCGAGTCTCCGCCCATCTCCTGATTCGACGGGGGGGAGATTTGGTTCAGTATGTCTCACTGCGGCAGCGGGCTTGGCATGCCGGTATCTCACACTATCGGGGGCGAGAGCGTTGCAATGACTTTTCCGTCGGTATCGAGCTCGAGGGGAGTGATCACACCCCCTACACAGAGTCTCAATATCGTCAGTTGCAACGGGTGATTACGGTGATTATACGGCAGTTTCCCGCCATCACTCCGGATCGAATTGTCGGTCACTGCGACATCGCGCCCGGTCGCAAGAGTGATCCTGGCCCCTACTTTGACTGGAGCCGGGTTCGTTCCGAAGTGGAGTGGGTGGAATGACGCTGCTGGCGATTCTGCTGGTTTTTGGTGTTGAGCGCTTCTATACCCCCCTCGATGGCTATCGTCAGCACGGCTGGTTCCTTCGCTGGTCACGCTGGGTTGATCAACGACGCCGTCAGGGGGGGGTTGCAGCGGCCCGTACCAGTGCACTGCTCTCCCTGGTTGTGCCGCTTTTGATTGTGCTGCAGTTTGAGTTTTGGATGAGAGAGGGGAGCTGGATCACCGCACTACTATTCTCGATGTTGGTATTGGCCATGTCGCTAGGACCGCGCGACCTTGGGGGGCAGGTGGAGTCGGTACTGGAGAGTTGGGGGTGGGAGGATATCGATGGCAGAGTGCTGCAGTCGGAGGGATTGCTGTTGGATGAACGGCTCCCTCAAACGCGTCCGGCGGTTGTACGAGCACTCACCATGGCTACACTGGTGGAGTCCAACCGCCGTATTTTTGCGACACTCTTCTGGTTTGTACTGCTGGGGCCCGCGGGTGGGTTACTGTTACGGTTGACACTGATTCGGACGGAACAGGAGCGTTTGCAGCAGGGGGGGGCTCTGGACTGGCTACAGCGGTTGGAACAAATGATGGTTCAGACCCCGGGGTGGTTGCTCGCTTTTACCTTCGCCCTGGTCGGGAATTTTGTCCCCACGGTGGAGAGGCTGCAGTCGCTCTGGGGGGGGTGGCCAGGTGAGCAGCTTCTGCTGCAACAGAGTGGTGTTGCCGCACTGGGGCTGGGGCCGGTTCAGCAGCAGGATGAATCGATCGAGCCACTGGAGGCGTGGCTGGCACTACAGCTGGTGCATCGGGCGGAACTGGCGTGGATGGTGGGAGTCGCGTTATCGGTTATGATCGGAGTGTTGGTCTGATGGTGACTACTGGCGTGACCCGAATCGATCTACTGCGCCACGGAGAGCCGATGGGAGGGCGACGATATCGTGGACAGCAGGATGATCCGCTCAGTGAGCGAGGGTGGGCACAGATGCGAGCCGCAGTAGGGGATTATCACCCCTGGAACTGCATCCTCTCTTCGACCTTGAGCCGCTGTGCCGATTTTGCCGCCGAATTGGCGCAGCGTCATCAAATTCCATTGGAGCTCTCTTCGCATTGGGTGGAGCTGGGGTTTGGAGTGTGGGAGGGGCAGACCCCGGCTGAGTTGACGCAAAATGACCCTGATCGACTCTGGCGCTTCTGGCGTAGGCCCGAGCACCACCCTCCTCCCGATGCGGAGAGACTGGTACTGTTTGAGCAACGGATCAAAAGGGCATGGGAACAGATGTTGGAACAGCACGCCGGACGACACCTGCTCTTGGTCGGTCATGCCGGTATGATCCGGATGATCGTGGCAGAGGCTTTGGGGATGCCACGAGAGCGGATCTTTTCGATTCAACTCCCCAACGCCTCACTGACCCGAATCGAGGTCGAGCAGCGAGGGTCGGAACAGTTTAACCGTCTCCGGTTTCTCGGTTGTTCCCGATTTCCTGGAGGGGCAGTTTAACTGGTTGTTGAAATTCAGCTGTTGCGTGCCCGTTGGTAGTGGTCGGAAGCGTGATGTGGTGGGTAGACCCCATCCTGGTCATGGACCTCCTGTCCGGTCAGCGGAGGGGTGAATACACACATCATACGAAGTTCTTTGTGGGCTCGTAACAGATGATCATCATGGTTATTGAGAAGATAGAGAGTACCATCCCGGATTGGATGGATTTCGCCGGTTGCCAGATCCTCGATCTCTCCCTCCCCACCAACGCAGTAGACCGCCTCGATGTGGTTTTTATAACAGATGTGAGTCTCGGTACCGGCGAAGATGAGTGTTTCATGGAAGGAGAAGCCGGCACGGTCATCATCGAGCACGAATCGGCGGCTAACCCAGTTACCATTCTCGGCATGGACCTCTCGTTCGCTGCCGATAACCTGGTCCAGGGTACGGACAATCATGCTTTCTTCCCACCCGAGAGCATCTCTTGTCGGCGCTGCAACAGCTCGGCAATCACCTGGTCGATAATGGCGATCCCTTCTCGCAGAGTCTCTTCGTCAATAATCAACGGGGGTAGAAATTTGACGACGTTGTCATCGGCCCCTGCCAGCTCAATCACCAACTGATTGTTGAAGGCCTCACGAGAGACCGCTGCAGCGAAACCGGTACGTTCGAAGTCGAGTCCCCAGACCATGCCACGTCCTCGTAGATCGATATCGAGTTCGGGGTATTTCTCGACAATTTTTCCCAACTCCTCCTCCATCAGTTGCCCTTTGTAGCGGATCGCATCGGCAAAGTCATCGGTATCCCAGTAACTGAGTGCTTGAGTGGCGGCGACAAAGGCGAGATTGTTACCGCGGAAGGTACCGGTGTGCTCCCCTGGTTTCCATTGATCGAGCTCTGGGCGCATCAACAGAATCGCCATCGGCAGTCCGGCGCCGATTGATTTCGAAACGGTGATCATATCGGGCTTGATTCCTGCTTCTTCGAAGCTGAAGAAGGTTCCGGTGCGACCATTTCCCATCTGAATATCATCGATGATCAGGAGTATGTCGAACTCGCGACAGAGCTGCTCGAGCTGTTGCAGCCACTCGATCGAGGCGACATTGATTCCGCCCTCTCCCTGCACCGTCTCGACGATGATCGCTGCCGGCATATCGATCCCACTGGATTGATCAGTCAAAAACTTACGCAGGTAGTCGATGGTATTGACTCCCTTACCGAGGTAGCCATCGTAGGGTACATTATCGGCATTATTGCGAGCTCCGTAAGACTCATCCCGGTAGAAGTCATTGCCGGTTACAGCCAGTGAACCCATGGTAAGACCATGATAGGCGTTGGTGAAGGCGATCACATTGGAGCGACGCTTCACCATCCTGGCCAGCTTCAGCGCTGTCTCCACCGCATTGGTGCCGGTAGGTCCGGTAAATTGAATTTTGTACTCCAGACCACGCGGTCTGAGGATGGTGTCGTAGAGTTTTTCGATGAACTCTCGCTTGGCGATGGTGGCCTTGTCGAGAGCGTGAACGAGGCCGTCACGCTGCAGATAGTCGATCAACGCCTCGGAGATAAGGGGGTTGTTGTGACCATAGTTGAGGGTGCCGGCACCAGCGAAAAAGTCGATATAGCGGTTGCCACGCTCATCGTAAAGGAAGGCTCCCTTGGCCGTATCAAATATGGCGGGAAAGGCGCGAACATAGCCGCGAACCTCGGATTCGAGTTCTTCAAAAATACGCATTGGGGAGAGTCTCTTGGAGTAGTGAAAGAAAGAGGTTGGTAAAAGGGGCAGAAATAGAAGTGTTGTTTCAGGAGAGAGGAGGAGAGGAGGAAGAAGCGGTCAGTGGGCCGATCCGTAACAGTAGTTCGGTCTCATGGGATTCACCGCCAAAGTCCTCTGCAGAGAGGAATGTGCTTTGGTTGATCGTGGTTTTGCGGGATTGTGCAAAACGGTTGAATAGCGCGAGTGAGGCGCGGTTGGAAGGTCCTACAGTGGTTTCGATCCACTCTACCTGTGGTGTTAGTGGACGAGAGAGCAGGTTTTCGAGCATCTGTAGCGCCACTCCGCGTTGGCGTACTTTGGTGTCGACAACCACCTGCCAGACAAATAGGGTCCGGGGGGCATCGGGTCGGAGGTAGGCGGAGAGGAATCCCACTACATCGCCACGATACTCTGCCACCACACAGCTTGCGGAGAAGTGGCTACAGAGCAAAAAATAGCTGTAGGGTGAGTTGCAGTCCAGCGGTGGGCTGTTTTGAATCAGTTGGTGGACAGTAAGACCATCGCTCAGTGTGGGTTGTCGGAGTACTATCTTTTCTTCAGCGCTAGGGGTGGACATTAGCAAAATTTTGTTTTCTATAAGAAAATTAATAGTAACATGGGTTGGTCTGATCCTCAAGGGGGAGGGTGGAATCGGTATTGATCCAGAGCATCCCGGTGCGCTCTGCCCCGGACCAATCTGCGCTACAATGGTCCGATTCAGCTTCTCGACCGTGAGTCGACGCTCGAAAGCTGTAACCACTCTTTAGCTATGAGGAGACAGGATGGGCTGGGCTGGAAAATTGCTGGGGGGAGCCTTCGGGTTTCTGATCGGAGGGCCGCTGGGAGCTCTGATCGGTGCCACCTTTGGTCACAACTTCGATCGCGGGATGTCGCAGGTTGAAAGGCTCCCTGGTGGGGAAGAGAGAGGGTGGGGACGAGGGGATCAGCAGCGGGTACAGTCGGTCTTTTTCAGTGCCACCTTTGCGGTGATGGGCCATATCGCCAAGGTGGATGGCCATGTCAGTCGAGAGGAGATCCGTCTGGCAGAGGCGGTGATGGATCAGCTACAGCTCGATTCCACGCTGCGCCAGGTGGCCCGTAAACTCTTCAATGAGGGCAAGCAGCCCGATTTTGCGTTGGATGAGGTGTTACGGCAGCTCCGTCGGGAGTTGGGGCGGCGTACCAATTTGGTTCGACTTTTCCTGGAGATCCAACTGCAAGCGGTCTATGCCGATGGTGCCGTCCATGCCGCAGAGCGACAGGTGCTGTTGCGTATCGTCGAGCTGCTGCAGATTGGCTCGGCAGAGTTCGAACAGTTGGAGCGGATGGTTCGTGCCGCTACAGGCCAGCGTGCCGAGCAGGGGGGGGCGATGGATCTGGCGGCGGCTTACCAGATTCTCGGAGTGGATCGTGATAGCAGTGATGCCGAGGTAAAACGCTCTTATCGTCGCCTGATCGGTCAACACCACCCGGACAAGTTGGTCTCCAAGGGGTTGCCGGAAGAGATGATGAAGGTAGCGGCCGATAAGACCCATCAGATTCGAACCGCCTATGAGACGATACGACGTTCTAGAAAGGGGTAGCTGGGGGTGAGAACGATCTTGCTATGGGCCTTGTTGATGCTCAACTACAATCTGTTTGCGGCCGATCTGGAGAGTGGGCTATGCACCCC
>CAYFOQ010000027.1:0-661 GCA_964344735.1 uncultured Piscirickettsiaceae bacterium | reverse complement strand
TGGGCGGTGGTTCCTCTTCTTTTTTCCGCAGCAGTGGCGGACCTCTGGGCGCTGCTGATGCGCTACCATCGTCTGCGAGAGTGGCACTTTCAACGTCAGCGCTATTTGCGGATGCGGGCGTGGGTGAGTCGCCATTCCGATGTTACCGGAGTGGTATGACGATGCGTACCATCGCTATGGCCCTGCTGCTTACCCTCTTCAACACGCAGTTTCCCACTGCGGTTGATGCACTGGACTGCGATCAGCAGGTGGTGGTGTTGTTTCAGTTGGGGATCCCGCTGTTGGCACTGCTGTTGCTGCTTGATCTGTTCAATCTGGTGGCACGACAGCTGGAGCGACGGCAGCGTCGGGAGCGACAGGACCTAGCCTGGCTGGAGGAGTGGGTAGAACGTGTGTTTCGGCTGTCGGATGAGGCCGCAGCTCGTCACAGTAATACTCTCGCCACCCCGGAGGGCGAACGTCAGCATTAGTCTGTGTAACTTTCAGAGGTGAGCTGAACAGTTACTAGTCTGTTTACTCTTTACCTGCGATTTGGCGACAGGCTCGACGGATCAATGTCATCTGGCGATCATATTGATGACACCCGGAGCAGATCATCAGGTGAAAGCGAAGGTTGATTCGATCCCCCCACTGTTGACACCGGAGTAAACCCGCACTTATT
>CAYFOQ010000026.1:10869-22584 GCA_964344735.1 uncultured Piscirickettsiaceae bacterium | reverse complement strand
ACATCCCTGTGTCGCTCGGCTGCGGCCTTCCCTGGCCGCAGACGGTTGCCATTCAAGAGTGCCGAAACTTTTGCAACGATTGATAACAGCCTGTTAAGGCAGAGAACGGATGGAACTGATTCGCGGAATTCACAATCTCAAGGCTCGGCACCAGGGGTGCGTCGCCACGATCGGTAACTTCGATGGGGTTCATCTTGGACACCAATATCTCCTTGGTGAGTTGGCCGAGAAGGCCGAGGAGATGCAGTTGCCAGCGGTGGTCATCACCTTTGAGCCGCAACCACAGGAGTTTTTCCTGCCGCAACGCTGCCCCGGACGTCTCACCCGTTTTCGGGAAAAGATCAAGGCGTTACGAAGGCTGGCGGTCGATCGGGTCTTTACTCTGCCGTTTACCGCGCGGCTAGCCGCAATCCCCCCTCAGGCATTCATCGAGGAGATCCTGGTGGCGGGATTGGGGGTCCGTTATCTGGTAGTAGGGGATGACTTCCGTTTTGGACATAATCGTGGGGGTGACTTTGAAATGTTGCAGCAGGCAGGGCGGAGACACCATTTTGATGTGGTCAACATGCACACCTTTCACTTGGGGGGGGAGCGGGTTAGCAGCACCCGAATTCGGGCAGCGCTGCAGCAGGGGGCCCTGGCTCAGGCCGAGTCGCTGTTGGGGCGGCCCTACCGTATGTGTGGTCGGGTTGCGCATGGTCACAAGCGGGGGCGACAGATCGGCTTTCCCACGGCCAATATTCATCTCCACCGCAAGGTCTCCCCCCTGGAGGGGGTATTCGCGGTGGAGATGTTCGGTATCACCGGGGAGCCGGTGAGTGGTGTCGCCAATGTCGGTACCCGTCCCACCATCAACGGTACCCGTTCCCTGCTGGAGGTCCACCTCTTCGACTTCAGTGAAGAGATTTACGGGCGCCATGTCATGGTCGACTTCCTGCACAAGATTCGTGATGAGCGCCGTTTCGACACCTTTGAACAGTTGCGGCAGCAGATTGAACAGGATGTCGTGGCAGCACGTCAGTTTTTCCATGAGCGAATGTAATCGCTTTTCCCCCTCTCCCTCTGGGAGAGGGTCGGGGTGAGGGCAACGATAGTCGGCCAATCAGACAATCACAGAACCATTTACTGTTAGAATCCCGCTAAATGATAAACCTTCCCGTGCCGTAGCGACCCTGCGGAGGACAAACTGCCGTGACCAACAACTACAAAGAGACCCTCAACCTTCCCTACACCGGATTCCCGATGAAGGCCAATCTGGCCCAGCGTGAACCCAACCTGCTCCAACACTGGGAGAACATTGATCTCTATCGCAAGATGCGGGAACAGGCGGCCGGGCGTCCCCGTTTTATCCTGCATGATGGTCCCCCCTATGCCAATGGTGAGATCCATATCGGCCATGCGGTCAACAAAATTCTCAAAGACATGATTCTCAAGTCTCGGGCTCAAATGGGGTTTGACACCCCCTATGTCCCGGGTTGGGACTGCCATGGACTGCCGATTGAGCTTAATGTCGAGAAGAAGTGGGGGAAGCCGGGGCAGAAGATCGATGCCGACCAATTTCGGCAGAAGGCACGAGAGTTTGCTCGCCGTCAGGTTGAGGGGCAGAGTCGGGATTTTCAGCGTCTGGGGGTATTGGGGGCGTGGGATACCCCCTATTTGACGATGGATTTCACGGTCGAAGCGGAGATTATCCGTGCCCTGGGAAAGATCATCGCCAACGGTCATCTGCACAAAGGGGAGAAACCGGTTCACTGGTGTAGTGCTTGCGGTTCAGCGTTGGCGGAGGCAGAGGTGGAGTATGAGGAGAAACGTTCTCCCGCAATCGATGTCCGTTTTCGGGTGGTTGATGAGGAGGCGTTCCTGCAACGGTTCGATCTTGACCATAGTGGCAGTGGCCCACTGTCGGTGGTGATCTGGACCACCACCCCGTGGACACTGCCGGCCAATCAGGCGGTAGCGCTCCACCCCGACTTTGACTATCTGTTACTACAGGTGGGAGAGGAGCGGCTGCTACTGGCTGCCGGACTCTACGAAGCGGTATTGCGGCGGGCTCAACGAGAAGAGTCAACGGTGTTGGGGCGGAGTGTTGGGGCCCGGCTTGAGGGGGTTGCGCTTCAGCACCCCTTTTATGATCGTCAGGTTCCCACCATTCTCGGTGATCATGTCACCCTAGAGGCGGGTACCGGTGCCGTTCATACCGCACCGGGGCATGGTCAGGAGGATTTTGTGGTGGGTCAGCAGTATGGGTTGGAAGTGGACAATCCAGTGGGCCCGGATGGTCGTTTCCTCGAAGGGACCCCGCTATTTGCCGGAGAACCGGTACTGCAGGCCAATGATCACGTGGTTGAGGTGTTGCGTCAGCATGGAGCACTGTTCTGTCTCGAGACCATTGAACACAGCTATCCCCACTGTTGGCGTCATAAGACCCCGATCATCTTTCGTGCCACCCCGCAGTGGTTTATTAGCATGGAACAGGCCGGATTGCGGTCGCAGGCACTGCGGGCAATCACCGAGGTGGAGTGGATGCCGGAGTGGGGTGAGGCCAGAATCGAGGGCATGATCAAGAATCGTCCCGATTGGTGCGTCTCTCGGCAACGGGTCTGGGGAGTGCCGATTCCTCTCCTGGTTGAGCGTAATAGTGGGGAGCTGCACCCTGAGACCGATCGGCTGATTGAAGCCGTCGCGCAACGGGTGGAGCAGTCAGGAATCGATGCCTGGTTCGATCTCGATCCGGCCGAACTGTTGGGGGAGGAGGCGGAGGAGTATATCAAAATCACCGATACCCTCGATGTCTGGTTCGATTCCGGGGTGACCCACCATGCCGTGTTGGAGCAGCGTGCCGAGCTGAGCGCCCCGGCCGATCTCTATCTTGAAGGTTCTGATCAGCACCGGGGGTGGTTTCAATCCTCACTGTTGACCGCGGTGGCGATGCGGGGAGAGTCCCCCTATCGGGCGGTATTGACCCACGGCTTCACGGTCGACCAGAATGGCCGGAAGATGTCGAAGTCTCTCGGCAATGTGGTTTCGCCGCAGCAGGTGATCAAGCAGTTGGGGGCAGACATCATTCGGCTCTGGGTCGCTTCCACCGACTATCGTGGTGAGATGACGGTCTCCAACGAAATTCTCCGTCGAATGGCGGATGCCTACCGCCGTATTCGCAACACGGCCCGCTTTCTGCTCGCCAATCTCAACGGTTTCGACCCTGCCCGGGATCTATTGCCGGTAGAGGAGATGGTGCTACTGGACCGTTGGGCAGTCGACCTGGCGGCACGACTGCAACAGGAGATCATCACCGCCTACGAAGAGTACAATTTTCACCTGGTATTCCAGAAGATCCACAACTTCTGTTCAGTAGAGATGGGTAGCTTTTATCTCGATATCGTCAAGGATCGACAGTACACCACCCAGACCGAGAGTCGGGCTCGACGCTCTGCCCAGAGCGCCATGTTCCGGGTCATCGAGGCGATGGTGCGCTGGCTGGCCCCGATGACCAGTTTTACTGCAGATGAGATCTGGGCTCATATCCCGGGAGAGCGTGGGGAGAGTGTCTTCCTTGAAGGCCATTACACCGGTCTGGAGCGGATGGCCGGGTCGGAGCGGATCAGCGCGGCGGAGTGGCAACAGATCATCGCGGTTCGTGCCGGCGTGGTGAAGGCACTGGAACCGTTACGTAAGGCGGGAGAGATTGGCTCTGGTCTCGATGCCGAGGTGGGGCTCTACTGTAGCCCTGATCTTCTGACGATACTGGAGAAGCTGGAGGATGAGCTTCGTTTCGTTCTCATCACCTCCTATGCCGGGGTTGCCCCCTCTGCCGAGGCCCCGGCAGAGGCCATTACGGTTGGTGTGGAGGGGCTGCAGGTGGTGGTCAATCCCTCCAACCACCCCAAGTGTGTTCGCTGTTGGCACCACCGGGAAGATGTCGGAAGTGACCCCAATCACCCTGAGCTCTGTGGACGCTGTGTGGTGAATGTCACGGCTGCCGGAGAGCAGCGCCACTATGCCTGAGGAAGTGCGAGGCAGAAAAGAGGTAACGGTAGAGGGGAGTGGTGAAAACGAGACCGCAGCAACGGCCCTGCGTTGGCTACGGCTCTCGGCACTGGTGTTGTTCCTCGATCAGGGGAGCAAAATTCTGGCAGAACACTATTTGACCCGCTATCAATCGGTTCCGCTGCTCCCCCATTTCGACCTCACACTCCTCCACAATCGAGGGATGGCCTTCAGTTTCCTGGCGGATGCCGGAGGCTGGCAGCGCTGGTTTCTGGTGATCCTGTCGACGATCATCACGGTGCTGCTACTGCAGTGGTTGCGAAGGTTGGAGTCTGGGTCGTGGCTGCTGGCCGCGGCATTGGCGATGATCGTTGGTGGTGCCCTTGGTAATCTGATCGATCGTATTCAGTACGGTTACGTCATCGATTTTATTGACCTGCATTATCAGGGGTGGCACTGGCCCGCTTTCAATATTGCCGATAGTGCGATCTTTGTCGGTGCGGTGCTGTTGATCGTGTCTCAGGTTGTGGAAAAGAGGGATGACGAGAGAGCGGCTCAGTCGTGAGCGGAAACCGTTATCTCTGCTGAATGGTTGCAACAGGGAGCACGAGAATGGGGTATGATCCCCGTTCGTACCACTGGAGCCTCTAATTGGACCGTAGCCATGTCTGACCACCTGCTCTCGAAAAGAATAGATGATTATCGCCTGCAGTTGGCAGGTCGTGACTATGTTCCGTTGATGCTGGGCGGGATGGGGGTGGATATCTCCACCCGTGAACTGGCACTGGTTTTTGCCGCCGAGGGGGGGATTGGCCACCTCTCGGATGCCATGGTTCCGACCGTGATCGACAAGCAGTTCAAAACCCGATATGTTGGCAATCGTCTCAAGCGCTACAAGGCCAATGTCGACAATGTCGACAAGTCGATCGCGCAGTTCGATCTCGACGAGCTGAAGGAGGCACAGTCGCGCCATGTCGACGAGGCGATGTCGGCCAAGCGGGGCGAGGGGGGAATCTTCATCAACTGTATGGAGAAGTTGACGATGAACAACTCGCGGGAAACCTTGCGAGTTCGTCTCAACGCGGCGCTCGATGCCGGTATCGACGGGATCACCCTCAGTGCCGGGCTACATCTTGGATCACTGGAGTTGATCCAGGAGAATCCCCGTTTCCGGGTGGTGCCGATCGGCATCATCGTCTCCTCGGTTCGAGCACTCAAACTCTTTCTGAAACGTGCTCAACGTCTTGATCGTCTGCCCGATTTCGTCGTCGTAGAGGGACCATTGGCAGGGGGACATCTGGGCTTTGGCATGGATTGGGCGAAGTATGACCTCGCCACGATTACCGCTGAAGTGTTGCAGTTTTTGCGCGAGGCCGACCTCACCATTCCGGTCATTCCGGCTGGGGGGATATTCAGCGGTAGTGATGGCGTCCGTTTCCTCGACCAGGGGGCGGCCGCGGTACAGGTCTCTACCCGCTTCACCATTACCCAGGAGTGTGGGTTGCCGGATGAGGCCAAGCAGGCCTACTTTGCCGCCCGTGAAGAGGATATCGAGGTCAATACGCTTTCCCCTACGGGTTACCCCATGCGGATGTTGAAGGGGAGTCCGGCCATCGGTTCCGGGATCCGTCCCAACTGTGAGTCCTACGGTTATGTGCTCGATAACAAGGGCCACTGCAGCTATATCGATGCCTATAACACCGCTCTGGAGAACCATGGAGAGAGAGAAAACGGCAAGCTCTCGGTTGATGAGAAAATCTGTCTCTGTACCCACATGCGCAAATATAAGGTCTGGACCTGTGGTCACTACACCTACCGACTGAAAGATACCGCCTGTCAGAGCGAGGAGGGTCACTATCGGCAACCCTCAGCAGAGCATGTCTTTCGGGATTATCAGTTCAGTACCCATGATGAGATCCATCGGCCGGAGTAGTCTTTGACCGTCGATGGTGTGGCCCCTCTTTGTGACCAGGATTGGCTGGTGGTGAGTTACGAGACCGCATCGGAGCGTCCGCAGGCGGAACGCTTGGCGCGACGGCTCGCTCTGCCGCTGGAGGAGTCCGGAGGAGAGGTTGCCACCAGCCGCTTTCGGCTTTTCGCAACGGCGGAGGGACTCTGTCTGGAACAGCCGGGGCGCCGGATCCGAGCGATTCGGGTCGATTTTGATCGTGGTAAAAACGGCTATCGTCAGTACGCTGGAGGGGGGCGCAACCAGTTGATTGCGCGTGCGGTGGGGATCCGCTCCGGCCATCGTCCGGTCGTGGTCGATCTTACCGCAGGTCTGGGCCAAGACGCCTATGTGCTGGCTACACTGGGGTGTCGAGTCACTCTGGTGGAGCGTTCAGCGGTGGTGGCTGCACTGTTGCGGGATGGTCTGCAACGGGGGGCGAGCGATGCCCGCTGTGCTGATGTGGTTGCCCGAATGGAGGTGGTCGAGCAGGAGGGACGCACCTTCCTCGAACAGGTCGCTGACGTCGACTTGCCGGAGGTCTGCTATCTCGATCCGATGTATCCGGACCACGGGCGGCGAGCACTGCCGGGACGGGAGATGCAGCTTTTTCGAGCGCTGCTCGGCGACGATGAAGATAGTGGAGAGCTGCTGGAACCGGCGCGAGCGGTTGCGACTCGGCGGGTGGTGGTGAAGCGCCCACGCAAGGCCGCCACACTCACTGCTACCCCCCCGCACCACCAGATCGAAGGCAAGAGCACTCGCTACGATGTCTATCTCACAACCCGACAGGAGCGAGGATGATGCGGTCCCCTCCTTACCGGCGTAGCGACTTTCACTTCGAGCTGCCACCGGAGTTGATTGCGCAACATCCTCCGTCAGTGCGTGGAGAGAGTCGGCTGCTCGATCTGACTGTGGCAACACCGGTCGATCGCCACTTCTCCGAACTGGTAGAGCTACTCCAGCCTGGAGATCTATTGATCCTCAACGATACCCGGGTGATTCCGGCGCGACTACGGGGGGAGAAGGCGAGTGGTGGAAAGGTTGAGGTGCTGGTGGAGAGAATCATGGCAGAGGGGCGGGTCGTTGCCCATATCCGCGCCAGTAAAGCGCCCCGTAACGGGGTTCGATTGCGGTTGGGTGGGGGGCGGGAGGCGGAGGTGGTCGGACGAGAGGGGGCCCTTTTCCATCTCCAGTTCGATTCAAATCATACTCCGCTGGAGTGGCTCGAACGGGTTGGTGAGATCCCGTTGCCTCCCTATATCGATCGTCTGCCACAACAGCAGGATGAGGCGCGTTATCAGACCGTCTACGCCAGACATCAGGGGGCAGTGGCCGCGCCCACCGCCGGTCGATGTGGGCACGCTGACCCTCCACGTTGGCGCCGGAACCTTTCAACCACTACGGAGCGAGGTGATTGCCGACCACCAGATGCATCAGGAGTGGTGTCAGGTGAGCTCGGCGCTCTGTATTCAGGTGGAACGTTGCCGAACTCGGGGAGGGCGAGTGGTGGCAGTGGGCACTACGGTAGCCCGAGCACTGGAGAGTGCCGCGGCTGATGGCACACTGCGTCCCTATCGTGGTGAAACCGATATTTTTATTACCCCGGGCTACCGTTTTCGGGTGGTGGAGCGGTTGTTGACCAACTTTCATCTACCGGAATCGACGCTGATGATGCTGGTGACCGCACTCGGGGGGTATGGACGGGTGATGGCGGCCTATCGTCATGCCGTTGCTCAACGTTATCGCTTCTTCAGTTATGGTGATGCCATGTTGTTGAGCCCGGAGTTGGAGGGGAGTGATGGAGTTTGAGATCAGCCACCACGATGGTAGTGCCCGGCGTGGGCAGTTGCGTTTTCCCCGGGGAACGATTGAAACCCCCGCCTTCATGCCGGTTGGAACCTACGGCACGGTGAAGGCGATGACCCCTCAGGAGTTGGAGGGGATTGGCGCCGAAATCATACTCGGCAACACCTTTCATCTGATGTTACGGCCCGGGACCGAGGTGATTGCGGCCCACGGTGATCTGCACGATTTCATGCAGTGGTCTCGGCCGATTTTGACCGACTCCGGCGGATTTCAGGTCTTCAGTCTCGGGGCGATGCGGAAGATTCGTGAAGAGGGGGTCTCGTTTCGCTCTCCAATCGACGGCAGTCCGGTCTTTCTGGGGCCAGAGGAGGCGATTGCGGTACAGCATCAACTCGGTTCCGATATCGTGATGGTATTTGATGAGTGCACCCCCTATCCGGCAGATGAGAGGACCGCCCGCAGCTCGATGGAGCTGTCGATGCGTTGGGCCGAACGTTGCAAGCAGGCCCATGGTGACGCCAACCATGCTCTATTCGGAATCGTTCAGGGGGGAATGTACCCTGAGCTTCGGAGTGAGTCGTTGCAACGGTTGGAGGCCATCGGATTCGACGGTTACGCCATTGGTGGTCTCTCCGTAGGGGAGCCCCATTCGGAACGGATCCGGATACTCGACCATCTGGTCGATCAGATGCCGGCGACCCGCCCCCGTTATCTCATGGGGGTGGGGCGACCGGAGGATATCGTCGAGGCGGTGGTGCGTGGTGTCGATCTGTTCGACTGTGTCATGCCCACCCGCAATGCCCGTAATGGTCACCTCTTTACCCGCAATGGGGATATTCGCATCCGTAATGCCTGTCATCGCAATGACCCGCAACCACTTGACCCCCAGTGTGGCTGCGACACCTGTCGTCACTATAGCCGGGCTTATCTTCACCATCTGCAGCGCAGCAATGAGATTCTGGGCGCTCGACTCAACACGCTCCACAACCTCTACTACTATCAGGAGTTGATGAGTGAACTCCGTAGTGCTATTCAACAGGGAGCGTTGCTGTCGTATGTCCGGACCTTTTTCCAGGCTCGTGCCGGCAACATCGATAGTATTTCAACCTCCGGATAGGGTAGAATCCGCCCCGTTTCTCACCCTTCTCTACTGCGGAGTCTCTACTGATGAGTTTTCTGATCTCTGATGCCATCGCCGCTGCCCCGGCAGCTGAACAACCCTCGGCCTGGGCCGGACTATTACCGATGGTCATCCTCTTCGTTGTCTTCTATTTTTTGCTGATCCGTCCGCAACAGAAGAAGGCGAAAGAGCATGGACGGATGGTCGATGAGCTGGCCAAGGGAGACGAGGTGGTTACCAGTGGCGGGTTGCTGGGCAAGATCCGGCGTGTCGGAGAGAATTTTATCGACCTCGAACTGGCAGAGGGGGTCACGGTGACGGTACAGAAGCAGCAGGTGTTGCAACTGATGCCCAAGGGGACGATGCGTCAGGAGCGGTCGTGAACAGCCGTTCCGTACCCTTTAACCATACCCCCCCCTGGAAAGGGGTCGTGCTGCTGCTGGTTGTTCTGGTGGCGACACTCTACGCCTTGCCGAACCTCTACGGTGAGGACCCGGCCGTTCAGATTACCTATACCGCCCGTGGTGAGATGCCCGCGAGCAGTATGGAGGAGGTTCGAACGCTGCTCCAGCAACGCCGGCTTGCCTTCAAGGAGCTCGAGCAGGAGCAGGGACGACTGTTGGTACGGTTTGATGATACCGACAGCCAGTTGCGTGCACTTGATCTGATTCGCCATACCCTGGGAGACCGTTATACCACCGCACTTAATCTGGCTCAGACCACACCACAGTGGTTGCGTTCACTGGGAGGGGAGCCGATGTATCTCGGTCTCGATCTTCGTGGTGGAGTCCACTTTTTGATGGAGGTGGATATGGAGGCCGCCATTCGTAAGGCGGAAGAGCGTTATGTCAGTGATCTGCGGGTGCTGCTGCGTAAGGAGAAGCTACGCTACAAGGCGATCACCCGCAGTGGTGACGGTGGGGTCGTGCTCCGTTTCGATGAGTTGCAGCAGCGCCAGGCGGTCACTGATCGAGTCCATCAGGAGTATCCCCGGCTGTTGCTCACAACGCTTGAGGAGGGGGGAGAGATCCAGTTGCTGCTCGAGATCGATCAGCAGGAGCGCGATGAGACTCGGCGCTTCGCCCTGCAGCAGAACATCACTACGCTGCGTAACCGGGTCAATGAGTTGGGGGTGGCTGAGCCGGTGATTCAGCAACAGGGGAAGAACCGCATCGTAGTACAACTCCCTGGGGTACAGGATACCGCACGCGCCAAGGAGATTCTGGGGGCGACCGCCACTCTGGAGTTCCGGTTGGTGGCCGAGGGGCATGATCCCTACGATGCGGCTCAGAGTGGTCGTATCCCACCTGCGGCACTGCTCTATCGGGAGCGTGACGGTAGTCCGGTACTGCTGAAAAGACGAGTGATGCTGACCGGTGAGTCGGTGATTGATGCCTCCTCCGGTATTGAGCAGCAGAGTGGGAGTCCCGCAGTATTTATCACCCTCGATGGTAAGGGGGCCCGGCGGATGTCCAACGGGACCCGAGATAACATCGGTAAGCGCATGGCGGTTGTCTTCATCGAGACCAAGAGTGAGACTCGGATCGAAAATGGCGAACGAATCCGTAGCCGCAAGACCACCCAGGAGGTGATCAACGTGGCGGTGATTCGTGACCAGCTCTCCAAACGGTTCCAGGTGACCGGTCTTGATAGCACCACCGAGGCTCGGGATCTAGCGCTGCTATTGCGGGCCGGCGCCCTGGCGGTGCCGATGGAGATCGTTGAGGAGCGTACTGTGGGACCCAGCCTGGGACAGGATAATATCAATAAGGGGTTCGCCTCGGTGGCCATCGGCTTTATGCTGGTACTGCTCTTTATGGGGATCTACTATCGCCTGTTCGGCCTGGTCGCCAATCTCGCACTTGCCCTCAATCTGGTGCTGATCGTTGCGGTGCTCTCCCTGATTCAGGCCACCCTGACGTTGCCGGGAATTGCCGGTATCGTCCTTACGGTGGGGATGGCAGTGGATGCCAATGTTTTGATTTTCGAACGTATTCGTGAGGAGTTGCGTAATGGTAATACCCCACAGGCGAGTATTCATGCCGGCTACGACAAGGCCTTCTCCACCATTCTCGATGCCAATGTGACCACATTGATTGCGGCCGTGGTGCTGTTCGCACTGGGTACTGGACCGATCAAGGGGTTTGCCGTCACCCTTTCGATTGGGATCGTTACCTCGATGTTTACCGCCATTTTGGGGACACGGGCGGTGATCAATCTCATTCATGGTGGTCGACGACTACAACAGCTGTCGATCTGAGGAGTCATACCGATGCAGATTATCAACGAAGGGTTGGGAATCGACTTTATGTCCAAGCGCCGTCTGGCAGCGATCTTCTCCGGCGTACTGTTGCTGATTGCGGTCGGGTCGTTGGCTACCCTGCGGCTGAACCCTGGGATCGACTTTACGGGGGGTACCCTGATCGAGGTCGGCTTTTCTGCGCCAGCCGATCTCAATCCGGTGCGGTCTGCCCTGGAGCAGGCCGGGCTCCAGGGGGCGGTAGTGCAGCACTTTGGTACTGTGCAGGATGTGTTGATTCGAATCGCCCCGCGCCAGGGAATGAACTCGGCTGAGCTGAGTGGTCTGGTGTTGCGCTCACTGGAGGGGCTGGGGGAGGTGTCGATGCGCCGAGTGGAGTTTGTTGGCCCTCAGGTGGGCGATGAGTTGACCGAGGACGGGGGATTGGCCGTACTGATCTCTCTGATTGCCATTCTGATCTATGTGGCGCTACGGTTCGAATATCGCTTCTCTATCGGAGCAGTGGCGGCACTGGTCCACGATGTCGTGCTGACTCTGGGAGTCTTCTCCTTGCTGCAGGTGGAGTTCGATCTCACCGTGCTGGCGGCAGTG
>CAYFOQ010000026.1:0-10859 GCA_964344735.1 uncultured Piscirickettsiaceae bacterium | reverse complement strand
TCGGCTACTCTCTGAACGATACCATTGTGGTCTATGATCGTATTCGGGAGAACTTTCGTAAGATGCGCAAAGGGGGGGCGGTTGAGATCATCAACAACTCGCTCAATCAGACCCTGGCCCGTACCTTGATGACCTCGGTGACCACACTGATCGTGTTGTTGGCACTGTTCTTCCTGGGGGGTGAAATTATCCACGGTTTTGCCCTGGCGCTCATTGTCGGTGTGGTCGTGGGGACCTACTCTTCCATCTATGTCGCCAGTAATACCATTTTGGCGATGGGGATCAGTCGGGAGGATCTGATGCTGCCAGAAAAGGAGGCGGCCGATCAGCCCGATTCGGTGGTGTAGATGATCCCGTCGCACTCCGTGAGCTTGGAGCTTACTGCGTCACGGCTGTTTTTATGGCACTATCTCCTCACTGTTGTGGTATCCTGGGGGGGCCGGTAACTGATTCAGCTCACCTCTGAAATTGGTCAGTTACAAGGTTTCGGCTGGGGGGATTGGATGAGCGGTTCAACGGGGGAGGTCAGTACAGCGCCCCAACAGCAACGGGATACGTTGCTGTTGGTCGATGATGATCCGACCATTCTCAGTCTTTACCAAGGACTATTGGGTAAACCGATGTGCAAACCGGATAGTCCGTTGCACCGGCTGGCCTCGTTGGTCGATCTGCCCACCTCCCCAAACGAGGAGTCAGAGCACTATCGACTGCTGATGGCCCATAGTGGTGAACAGGCGATCGAACTGCACGCCGAAGCGCTGCTACGAAGAGAGTGTGTTCCGCTGGCCGTGGTGGATATGCGGATGCCTCCCGGGATCGATGGACTGTTGACTGCAATTCGGTTACGACAGCAGGATCCCGATATCATCATCGTTATCGTTACCGCCTACTCTGACCACTCTCTTAGTACGATTCAGCAAGAGCTGCAACACGACTTTATCCAGATTTCCAAGCCATTCAAGGCTGAGGAGTTTTTTCAGATCATTCAGAATGGGGTGGTCTCCTATCACCGTTATGAGCAGTTGCGCAGTCGGTCGCTGATTCACTCCTCTGATGATGAGAACAGTGCAGAAACCTTGCTGGTTGTGGACGATGATCCACTCACCCTGCAGACCGTGGTGGCCATACTCAGGAAGTTGGGAGACTATCGGATCGAGACCATCCAGCGTGGGGAGGAGGTGATGGAGCGGGTGCTCGATGTTGATCCCGACCTGATCCTGATGGATGTGGTGATGGGAGAGGTTGACGGTTTCGAGGTGTGTCGGCAGTTGAAGCGGGTTCCACATGTTCGCGATATCCCGGTGATCTTCTTGACAAGGCGGAGTGATGATGAAGATGTGGTCACCGGTTTTCTCGTCGGAGGTGCCGATTACATTGCCAAACCCTTCTCCAGTGAGGTGATTGCAGCTCGGGTAAAGGCACACTTGGCCAGTTACCTCTCTCTGCGCAAGGGGGAGAAGCGGTCTCGGCAACGATTGCTCCAGGTGATGAGTTCGCTCAACAAGGGGGTAATGATTACCGACCGTCATGGACGCATCGTCGAGACCAACCGGATCACCGAACGGTTGCTGCTCCAGCCTCGTGAAAGAATCCTTGGGCAACGGCTATCCAGTCTCTTTGTCGATGAGGGTCAGTCATACTCCGGGATCGATTTTTCTCCCTCCCAATTGGAGTTTTTGCGGCAGCGGCTACAGCTGACCTTGTTGCAACGGCCACACTACTTTGAACAGTTGATCGAGGGTGCTCCGCTCAGCCTGATCCAGGTGGGGTTGGATGAGCTTCGAATTACCGCCCTCAACACCTGTGCCCAGCAACTGTTGGGATTGGATCGACAGCGGCTGATCGGCGAGCCGTTGACGAAACTGTTTCCTGATTTGAAGTTATCTATTGGTCGAGAGGGGGTCAGACCGGGTGAGGAGATGGTGCTGCGCCATGGTCAAATGGGGGTCGAAGACCCCTTGCGGATACTGGTCGGGATGTTGAGTCTCGATCCACCGGTGACGTTAAAGGGGTCGGTCGGACAGCTGCTGGTGCTCTGTCGCCATCCCCGTGATCAGCTGGAGTGGGAGTTGATTCGAATGACCAGCTTCGGCCAGCTACTGGATCCCGCTGACGCAGGCAGTGAACGGGAGTTACGCACTGCCGATGGTGACTCTCCAGTGCTGGTTCATGGTGGCGTGTTTCGCGATGAGTCCCACTATGTCGATGGTGGGGTGTTGACGCTGACCGATCTGCGTGACCACAAGGAGAGTGAGTCGATGCACATCTATGAGGCATTCCAGGCCGGGGTGGCAGAGATGTCGAGCAGCATTCTTCACAATATCGGCAACTCACTGCAGGGGGTGAGTGCGGGGGTGAAACAACTTCGATTCCAGCAGCAGCAGATCGACCGTCTCATCGAGCTGTTGGAGCAGTTCAATCGTACTGAGATGGAGCGGGTGGATGAACCGGGAGCGAGTGCCCGGCTGTACGAGATGCTCCAACGGATACCGACTGCGCTACGGTCGATCCTGGAGGATAAGAACAACCCCTACAGTGACATGAGTTCCGTGAATCTGGTTGCTGAGGGGGTAGGCCACATCTCTGAGATCATTCAGCTCCATCGCAAGGGGGGGATGATTGATCGACAGCAGACGAAAAATAGTCTGGTACAGCTGATCGAGCAGGCCGTGATGCTGACGGGAGAGCGACTGGGGGAGTACAATATCACCCTCAATCGTCAGATCGAACTGCAACAGAGCAGCTACACCTTTCCGCGTAATCAGATGTTACAGGCTATCACCACATTGTTGACCAATGCGATCGATGCGGTCGGGGAGCGCTTTCCCGATGGTAATGGGGGGATCGTCTCCATCCGCTCCGTGCTGGAATCGGAACCGGAGTCAGAGCGATCACCACAACTATTGATCGAGGTGAGTGACAATGGCGTTGGCGTGGAATCGGAAGAGCATCCACGGCTTTTTACCTTTGGACATACCACCAAGCGTCATGGAGGAGGATTTGGGCTCCATTTCACCGCCAACTTCATCCGTTCTCTCGGTGGGAGTATCGAGTTGGTGAGTGCCGGGGTGAATCGTGGTGCCACGGTTCGCATCCTCTTTCCGGTCGAAGGGTAAAGGAAGTACGAGGTTCCCATGGAGAATAGAGAATATCGTCTGTTGGCGGTTGATGATGATCTCAAGGTGCTGGACGCCTATGTTGCACTTTTTCGTCAGCCGACCAACGTGATCTCATTCTTGCTGGCGCTGACCCAGGAGAGCATGGAAGAGGCGGAGGGGAGTGATGAACTCGCATTCAGTCTGGAGTGTTGTGATAACGGTCAGGAGGGGGTAGAGCGAATTCGCCAATCTCTCGCAGAAAATCAACCCTATGCAGTCGTCTTTCTGGATATGCGCATGCCGAATGGCTGGAGTGGGTTAGAGACCGCCATCGAACTGCGAAAACTGGATACCCGAGTGCGGATTGTGCTGGTTTCGGCCTACACCGACTACAGTCTGGAGGAGATACGCAGCGAAATCGGGCCCCGCTTTGTCTTTCACACCAAGCCTTGGGATGATGATGAACTCAAGCAGTTGACTCGGTTGTTAGTGAGTGACTGGGGCTATGAGCAGGATCTGCACGAGATGCAGATTCAGTTGCAGAGCGCCTCCGAGGAGGCGATTCGGGCCAATCGTGCCAAGGATCAGTTTCTGGCGGCGATGAGTCACGAACTCCGCACTCCGCTCACGGCGCTGCTGGGGTACGGAGAGCTGCTCTCCGGTTCCCCACTGAGCACGGATCAGCAACAGCTGTTGAAGACCATGCTGGTCTCCGGTAGTAACCTGCTCTATCTGCTCAACGATATTCTCGATATTTCCAAGATCGCTGCCGGTAAGTTTGAGATCGACCAGGTGGAGTTCGAACTGGCGCCACTGTTGGAGGAGGTGGAGTCAATCTTTGCCGTCCGTGCCGAGAATCAGGGGCTTCGGTTTGAACTGATCCATGATGAACGAACGGCTGAGTTCAGCCATCTTTTGCTTGGAGATGGCAAGCGGATATCCCAGGTGTTGATCAACCTGGTGGGCAATGCGGTGAAATTTACCCATGAGGGGTTTGTCCGGTTGTCGGTCTTCAGTGATCAGGGGCAACTCCACTTCAAGGTTGAGGATAGTGGCATCGGTATCGGTGCTGAGGCGATCAAGCGCCTCTTTACCCCCTTTGAGCAGGCCGATAACTCGATTTCGGGCCGTTTCGGTGGAACTGGACTGGGGCTTCACATCTCTCGAACCCTGGCCACTCTGATGGGGGGAGAGATCACCGTAGTGAGTGAGGAGGGTAAGGGCTCCTGTTTCACCCTGGTGATTCCGCTACAGACTACCGGACCACTCCATAGGGTGGAGAGAAAAGAGTCGGAGAGTGAGGCTGAAATCTGGCTCCAGGGACGGGTGCTACTGGCGGAGGATACCCCTGAGTTGCAGATGCTGATACGACGACTGATTGAACCGGTTGGCGTAACGGTGGATATCGCTGATAACGGACAGCAGGCCTTTGAGAAGGCGATGGCCAGTAACTATGACCTGGTCCTGATGGATATGCAGATGCCGGTGATGAACGGTATCGAGGCGACCGAAATGTTGCGCAGTTGTATGAACCGTACCCCGATTGTCGCTTTGACTGCCAACGCCATGAAACATGAACGTGACTCCTTCGAGACGGCCGGGTGTAACGGTTTTCTTGCCAAACCGGTACGACAGGCAGAACTGCTGGCTGAGTTATCACGTCATCTCGAAGCGGGTGCTACCCCCCAGAAACAGGAGGGGACAGAGGAGGAGTCGAATCTGTTTGCCCCTCCGTATCGGGTCGACCGGGGGCGGCTGGATGAGCTGGATGATGATCTCAAGGCCTTCTTTTTCGAACGGGTAGCGGTGCTGCAGCAGGAGTTGATCAAGGCCCGTGAGGGGGGGGATCGTCAGGAGATTCGGGCGCTGGTGCACAATATCAAGGGGAGTATCAGCTCCTTCGGCTTCATGGATATTTATGACAGCGCAGCCGAAGCACAGTCGATGCTGGACCAGGGAAAAAATGAGGGACTGGAAGATCTCCTGGACTTGGTCAATCAGCAAATGGCTGATATTCTAGCGTAATGAATTTGCGAACCGTACTGCTGGTCGATGATGAACAGGCCATTCTTGATACCTACCGGACCGTTCTGGGAGGGGATGACCGGGATGCTGACCTGGATGAGCTGGCGTCGATCGTCGGAATGGAGGCGGATGAGGAGGAAGAGCAGGAGGAGGAACGAGAACGGTTTCGGCTGATCGAGGCGCATCAAGGGGAGGAGGCGCTGGAGCTACAACGCCAGGCGATCGCGGCTGGAAGCCCCCCCTATGTTGCCCTGGTCGATATGCGGATGCCCCCCGGGATCAATGGGCTCGAGACCGCCATCCGCCTGCGCCAGCAGGATTCAGCGATCCATATCATCATTATCACCGCCTACAGTGATGTTGAGAGCCGCACCATTCAGCTGGCGCTGCAGCACGACTTTATCTTCTTGAAGAAGCCGGTGGTTGCCGATGAGTTGCACCAGATCGTGAGTAATGCTGCCAACTCCTATCAGTCCACCATGCGGAATGCGATCAAGCGTGAACTGGCACCACCGCTCTATCTCGACCATGCCACCCGTCAGCAGGTGTTGGTGGTGGATGATGAGCCGATGATGCTGAAGCTGGCGGAGGCCATTCTGCTGCAGTATCTGCAGGTGAAGGTGATCACGGCCTCGACCGGTCAGGAGGCGTTGCAACTGGCCCATACTCTCAATCCCGACCTGATTCTACTCGATGTGCGGATGAGTGGTATGGATGGCTTTACCGTCTGTCGTGCACTCAAGGCGACCGAGGATACTCGAGATATTCCGGTAATGTTCGTCACCGCCCAGAGTGGTGATGAGCATGTGATCGAAGGCTTCAATGCCGGGGCTGTGGACTACATCTCCAAACCCTTCTCCCGACATATTTTGGTGGCTCGGGTATCGACCCATCTCAACCTCTACCGCAACAGTCGGCGGCTGAAGATGCTATCCAATACCGATATGCTGACCGATCTCCCCAATCGTGCCGCCTTTCAGACCTATCTCGAGATGCGTTTGCGGGATGTGCAGAGTGGTGGAAACAGTTATCGTCGGCGTGAGGATGAACTGCAGGAGGAGGGGGGGGGATTTGCGCTGCTTTTTATCGACCTCGACCATTTCAAACCGGTCAACGATGAGTTGGGGCATGAGGTCGGGGATCAGCTGCTGCAGGCGGTTGCGGAGCGGTTGCGAAAAAATGTTCGCGAGGTGGATCTGTTGGCCCGTATCGGTGGCGATGAGTTTGTGCTGATGCTTGGGGGTAAACAGAACCAGGAGCAGGTGGCCTTGATTGCCGACAAGATGGTCAGCCTTCTCTGTCAGCCTTTTCATATCGACCGGCATGTGGTGCAGATCGGAGCCAGCATCGGTAGTGCCCGGTATCCCGATGATGCCACCACAGGCGAGGAGTTGTTACGGAACGCCGACATTGCTATGTATGAGGCCAAGGCCGAGGGGCGGAGTTGTCATGTCACCTTTGCCAAAGAGTTCGAAGAGATCCATAGTCAGCGTGAACAGCTTGCTGCGGAACTGCGGGTGGCGATCGAGGAGGATCAACTGGAACTGTTGTTTCAGCCACGAGTCGACCTGATTCATCGTGAGGTGATCGGCTTTGATGCCCTGCTACGCTGGAACCACCCCCAGCGTGGGGTGCTCTCTGCTGACCACTTCATCGATGTGCTCATGGAGGGGCGCCTGGGTGAAATGGCCGAACACTGGTCGTTGAAGAGCGCTTGCAGCCATATCTTGCAGTGGCACGCTCGTTTGGAGCGATTGCTACCCATCAATCTCAATTTGGCTGAAGATCGTTTCAATCAGCATGATCTCGATCAATATATTGGGCAGATTGCCCTCGATACCGGTCTTGCATCCGAGCTACTGCACTATCTGGTGCTCGATATCAGCGAGTCGGTGGTGATGAAGCACCCGGATACTGCTGTGGTCCAATTGCAGCGTTTACGGGAGACCGGAATTCAGGTCATGCTGGATAATTTTGGTTCGGGCTGTAGTTCTATCCGCCACTTGGAGCAGATGCCGCTCGCTGCCGTCAAGCTCGATCGGACGCTGGTGGAGGTGGATGCCGAAAAAGGGATGGAGCAGACCATGCGCGCTACCTTGGCGCTGGTCCATGCCCTGGGTCATACGGCGATCGCCGAAGGGCTGGAGAGCCAGGATCAGATCGATCGGCTGCAACGGTTGGGGTGTAATGCAGGGGCCGGGTATTACCTTGGAGGCCCACTGACCGCTGCTGAGGTCGAGACGTCTCTACAGCAGAACTCCCCCTCGATTTGAGGTTTACACCGAGATAGCGGGTTTCAGGGGTGAGCTGTGGGGGCAAGGTAACGATTCAGATTGCTCCTGAAATTCGTCAGCTCAAGGCAGAAAATGTGAGTTTACATATGTAAATGACCATTTTCGAACGTAGAGATGGCGGGTTTCAGGGGTGAGCTGAATCGTTACCTCGGATTTCGCCCTTTGATTGGAATAACTCACCGTAGAGCAGCAATAGTTTCTCCGCCTCATCCGCGGTAGCCGCCAGTGGATCAACAAACTGAATGGCCCCCCCTTGCTGTGAGCTGAATTGAACCCCCGAACGTTGTGCCAACACCTGTTGAATCATCTCCAGTTGTTCCAGGGTGGGATGGTCGAAACGGAACACCACCTCGAAGTGAGGGGAGGGAGATTGGGGCAGGGGAGACTCCACCATTGCCACACCCAGCCAGAGCAGGGGAGGGAGTAGTAGCAGCAGTGATAGCAGCAGGTAGCGAACTTTACGGAAGCGACGGTCGACCCGATCCGAGGCCTCCATCCACAGTCGAAAACGGGACTCACGGGTCTCGGGGTGGCTCTGGCGGTAGCGTTCGATTTCACGGTCGACCTGGCGCAGAAAGTACTCTCGATAGCGCTGAATGAGCTGTTCTCTGATCGACATGCTGGTATAAATTAGGAGGGCAATACCACTTTTCCGTGAGAGAGTTGCACAGTATACTCGCGAGTATGAGTTATTCACAACAGATGGGGGAGCGGCTGCGGCTGCTGGAGGAGCATCTGCAGCAGGAGAACTCGCTACTGCTGGAGGTGGTCAAGAGCTATCGTAAGCTTGATCAGGTGGGGCATGCCATCGGTCTGGTCGACCAGGGGGGCTCCTACGCCACCCATGTCACTTGGTGGCCGCTGATCTCGATCCTTGGCACCTTTTCTGCCGGTAAATCGAGCTTTATCAACCACTATCTTGGTACTCCACTGCAGCAGACCGGAAATCAGGCGGTCGATGACAAATTCACGGTGATCACCTACACTCGGGAAGAGCAGTCGCGCACGATTCCCGGGCGGGCACTCGACAGTGACCCTCGTTTTCCCCTCTTTCGGATCAGCCACGATATCGAGGCAGCTGCTGACGGGGAAGGTGAGCGGATCGATGCCTACCTGCAGCTCAAGACGATCCATAGTCGTGCGGTACGGGGAAAGATTATCATCGACTCCCCTGGATTCGATGCCGACCAGCAGCGTACGGCCACCCTGCGTATCACCGATCGTATGATCGATCTCTCCGACCTGGTGTTGGTCTTCTTCGATGCCCGTCACCCCGAGCCTGGGGCGATGCGTGATACGCTGCAGCACCTCGTGGCCGACGCCATGTCTCGACATGACTCCAATAAATTTATCTATATCCTGAATCAGATCGATGTCACTGCACGGGAAGACAATCCGGAAGAGGTGGTGGCGGCCTGGCAGCGCGCACTCTCTCAGCAAGGGTTGACGGCCGGACGGTTCTATCGAATTTATAATCCCGATGCGGCGGTTCCGATCGAAGAGGAGGCGGTACGAGAGCGATTTGAGCGCAAGCGCCAGCAGGATATGAGTGAGATTGAAACGCGTATCGACCAGCTTGAGGTGGAGCGTGCCTACCGTATCGTTGGTCACCTCTCCCATACCGCACGTGTTCTGCAGGAGCAGTGGGTTCCGAAACTGCGGGGACTCGGATTGCGTTGGCGGCGGCGGGTATTGCTGACTGAGTTGGCTCTGCTGGTTACTATGCTGGCACTGCTACTGGGGGTGTCGATTCAGCAGCAGTGGTGGGATGGGTTCACGCTACAGTTACCGTTTGAGTGGACACGAACCATGGGGATTATGGCCGCTGTGGTGGCACTGCTGATCCACTTCGGGGTGCGTCGACTGAGTGCCAAACGTCTGCTGACGCTGATGCAGCGTGAAGCGGAGGGAGAGAACCAGCATGATTTGGCGGGTTTGATGGCCGCTTTTCGGAAGGGAACCCGCCCCTGGATCTCACTCTTTCACCCCTTCCCTGTAGGTTGGAATTTCTGGACACGGGAAAAATTGCGTCAGATACGGGCCGAGGCCGATCGCGCCATTTTGCAGCTCAATGATCGCTTCACCGACCCTTCGGGAGAGGCGCAGAATGAAGAAGGGCGAGCGTCGGTCTCGACCGTGGGAGCGGAGGAACCGGAGCCTGGTGGCGATGAGTTACCGGTTGATCACACTGAAAGAGGGGAGGGAGAGGTGAACTAAGTATGGAAAGTTCGGGGGAGTTCGGGTAGAATTTTAGCATTCAATTGTTTTATTACATAGGTGTGATCCCATGAATGCCATGATTATAGATGATGACCCCATTATTCGTGATCTGCTGAAACGGATGATTGCCCCCAGTGGGGTCGCTTTGACAACCTAAGCTCAGAGTGGAAACAGTGGGATCGAGCGGTGGAAGGTTGATCGACCCGATCTGATCTTTCTCGATATTCAGCTTCCCGATATGGGGGGACTCGATGTCTTGAAAAAAATTCGGGAGCAGGATAGTCGGGTCTATATTGTGGTCGTTACTGGACATGTTCGCGTCGAAACGGTACAACAGATCATCCAGTTGAAGGCGGATCAGTATGTGGTGAAGCCGCTGGATGAACAGCGTATTCAACAAGCGGTGGAGTCGGCCAGACGCCGAAGTGCCACCTGAACCAACGGCTAGCGTGGTGCAGAGGGGGTAATCAGAGCGTGATCGAGCAGCAAGAGACCACACCGCATTCACCCATTGCCCGGTTTTATCCGGATGCTCGTATCCTGGTGGTGGATGATGAACTGCTCTTTCACGCCTATCTGAGACGAATATTACAGGAGGATGGCTATCGCCAACCGGAGTTTGAGGCCAACCCGGTTCAGGCATTGGAGAGACTACGTAACGAGTCGTTTGATCTGCTGTTACTGGATCAGAATATGCCGGAGATGAGCGGCTTCGAACTGTTGGAGGAGCTCAGTCATCTACCGGCGGAACGGCAGCCGCCGGTGATGATGTTGACGGCGGCAGAGGATGTCGGCTCCAGACATCAGGCGCTGGCACTCGGTGCGCTCGATTTTCTCACCAAGCCGTTTGATGTGGTCGAGGTCACTTCCCGAATTCGCAACATGTTGCAGGTTCGTATGCTCCATAACGCCCTGGAGCGTAACAACCGCTCATTGGAGGAGATCGTTGAGCGCCGCACTCGCCAATTGCAACGTGAAGTAAACGAACGCAAGCGGATCGAGGAACGAATGGAGTATCTCGGCACCACCGACCCTCAAACCGGTCTGCCTTCCGAGATGATCTTCATGGATCGAGTGGAACAGTTGCTGCAACTCAACCGCCATTCTCGTCATGGAACCGCTGTCATTGGACTCCATATCGTCTCTGTCGAGAGGATGGATGATGATGGGGTAGTGTAAAGATTGTTTCGCACTTTCTTCGGCGGTGGCTCGTCAATTACGC
>CAYFOQ010000025.1:21070-22719 GCA_964344735.1 uncultured Piscirickettsiaceae bacterium | reverse complement strand
GCTCGGCTGCGGCCTTCCCTGGCCGCAGACGGTTGCGATTCAGGAGTGCCAAAACCTTTTTAGCGGTGCCTTATGGGTTGATCACAGGATTAAGAAAGAGTCGAACCTCGCAATTATACCTCAGATCGTCCCGATCACGAGTCAGATTCCGCCACTACAGCAACTGCCGATAACGCTCCACATAACGCCGGGCACTCTCACTCCACCCGGAATCCCGCCGCATACCGTTACGCTGCAGCTGCTGGAACCGGTTCGGTTGATGCAGGAAGAGCTCCCGGGCATGATGAATCGTATCGACCAACGCCTCTACCGTCGGAGCGTGGAAGAGGAAACCGTTGGCCATACGGTCATCCTCCTCCGCGGAGTTGTAGGGGACGATGGTATCGGCCAGTCCACCGGTGGCATGGGCGATCGGTGGCGTAGCGTAGCGTAGGCTGTAGAGTTGATTGAGGCCACAAGGCTCGAACCGGGAGGGCATGAGAAAGAGGTCGGCTCCGGCCTCGATCTGGTGGGCCACCTCCTCCTCGTAACCGATCCAGATTCCAACCCTCCCAGGGTAGCGCTGCGACAACTCCCGCAGCCACTCCTCGAATCGCCACTCCCCACTCCCCAGAATGACGAATGCAGCCTGGCTGTGGGCCAGGATCTGAGGGATCGCGTGCAGAATCAGATCGACCCCCTTCTGCTCCACCAGGCGACCGACAAAGCCGAACAGCGGCTCACTACGATCCCAACCCCAGAGATTGAAACGGTGCCAGAGGTGGTCCCGACACCCCCCTTTTCGCGCCAGTGTCTCCTCGTCGTAGTGGTGGGTGATCAGTGGATCGTGTTGTGGATTCCAAAACTGCTCATCGATTCCATTGACAATACCATCGAGTCGATCACTACGGTAACGTAACACCGCATCGAGGCCATGACCGAACGCAGGGGTTTTGATCTCCTCGGCATAGGTGGGGCTGACGGTATTGATCCAGTCGGCCTGGAGTATCCCCCCCTTGAGCAGCGAAAGGCGACCATGAAACTCGTAACGATCGGGACTCCAGAACTCCTCCGGCAACCCCAACGGATCGAACTCCTGGCGTGAAAAATCCCCCTGGTAGGCGATATTGTGAATGGTCAACAGGGTCGGCAGACGAGGGGTCTGACTGGCCAACAGGCCTGGAATCAGTCCGGTTTGCCAATCGTTACAGTGGACCAGATCGGCATGCCAATCGAGCCCGCACCAGTCTCGCGCCACGGCGACCACCACATGGGAAAAGAGGGTAAAGCGCAGGGCGTTGTCGGGCCACTCCTCCCCCGGGCTGGGGCCATAGGGACCTCCGGGGCGATCGAACAGTGGCGGAGACTCCACCAACAGCAACGGCACCTCACTACCCGGCAGCGTGGTCTGTAGCAGTCGCACGGTAAACCGTTTCAGACCGACCTCGATCTCCAGGGCCGGGTGGACCACAATCGGTTCCAGCCCCTGAGTGACCCCACCATAGGCCGGCAGGATGAGACGCAGATCGACCCCCTGCTGCTGCAGCGCCGGGGGCAACGCCCCGGCCACATCGGCCAGCCCCCCGGTCTTGATCAGGGGATGAGCCTCACTGACGGCGAACAGAACCTTCATACCCCCTCCTCCGGCACCAGCACCAGCGCCGCCAGTG
>CAYFOQ010000025.1:17941-21060 GCA_964344735.1 uncultured Piscirickettsiaceae bacterium | reverse complement strand
TCGCTGCCACCATAGTGATTGGCATCACTATTGAGCAGTTCACACCAACGCCCCCGCTGCGGCACTCCGATACGATAGCCGTATCGCGGCACCGGCGTCATGTTGAAGACCACCACCACCGGCCGCCCCTGACCGTAACGGACAAAAGAGAAGATCGACTGCTCGACATCATGACAATCGATCCACTCGAAACCCTGAGCCTCGAACTCCTGGTGGTGAAGTCCAGTTTCATTGCGGTAGATCCGATTGAGATCACGCACCAGAGATTGGACACCCCGGTGCAGGCCGTACTGCAACAGCTCCCACTGCAGCGTCCCATTACTGTTCCACTCCATCGGCTGAGCAAATTCCCCTCCCATGAAAAGCAACGGTTTGCCAGGGTGAAGAAATTGCCAGCAATAGAGTAGCCGCAGATTGGCGAAACGCTGCCACTCATCCCCCGGCATCTTTCCCAGCAGCGACCCTTTGCCATGAACCACCTCATCATGGGAGAGCGGCTGAACAAAGTTTTCGCTATAGGCGTAGAGCTGGGCAAAGGTGAGGCGATCCTGATGGAAGCGACGATAGATCGGGTCGATGTGGAAATAGTCCAGGGTGTCGTTCATCCACCCCATATTCCACTTCATGGTGAAACCGAGACCACCGAGATAGACCGGGCGGGAGACCATCGGCCACGCCGTCGACTCCTCGGCAACCACCCACCCCCCGGGAAAGCTCTGGTGGACGATCTCGTTGAGCTGACGCAAGAATGCGATTGCCTCGAGATTCTCCCGTCCACCGTAGCGATTGGGGACCCACTCCCCCTCCGAGCGGGAGTAGTCAAGATAGAGCATCGAGGCCACCGCATCGACCCGTAGGCCATCGATGTGAAACTGATCGAACCAGTAGATGGCGTTGGAGAAGAGAAAATTGCTCACCTCGTTGCGACCATAGTTGAAGATCAGGGTATCCCAATCGGGATGCTCGCCCTGACGAGGGTCCTCATGTTCGTAAAGCGCGGTCCCGTCGAATCGGGCCAAGGCGAACCGATCTCGAGGGAAATGGGCCGGGACCCAGTCGATCAGCACTCCGATCCCGTGGCGATGACAGTGATCCACCAGATAACGCAGATCATCCGGACTCCCGTAGCGAGCGGTCGGGGCGTAATAGCCGGTCACCTGATAGCCCCAGGATTGATCGAATGGGTGCTCCATCAATGGCAACAGTTCGATATGGGTAAAGCCGAGGTCGGTCACATGGTCCACCAAGCGGTGAGCCAGCTCTCGATAGTTGAGGAAGTTGTCCGCCTCATCCCGCTGCCAGGAGCCGAGATGAACCTCGTAGATCGAGATCGGCTGGTGCTGCCAGGGGTCTGCTGCTCGCTGCTGCAACCAGCCCTCATCCCGCCACTCATGGGTGGGAGGGGCCGCCACCACCGAGGCCGTCCCCGGGCGAAGTTCGGCCTGACGGGCGTAAGGGTCGGCCTTGAGCAGTAGTTCCCCACTGTCACGATTACGAATCTCGAATTTGTAGTGGTTACCCGCCGCCACCCCGGGCACAAAGAGTTCCCACACCCCACTGGAGCCGTGAACTCGCATCGGGTGGCGGACGCCATTCCAGTGGTTGAAATCCCCCACCACACTGACCCGCTCGGCGGCCGGGGCCCAGACCGAGAATCGCACCCCCTCGACCCGGTCCAGCCGCATCACCTCGGCCCCGAGAAACTCCCAGGCACGCTGGTGGTTGCCTTCGGCAAAGAGATGAAGATCATATTCGGTGATGGTGGCAGCAAAGGTGTAGGGGCTCCACTCCTGCCAACGGTTACCCTCCTCGTCGATGCAGTCGAGCAGATGGTGCCGGGGCGGATGATCCAGGTCGACCTCAAACAACCCGGCAACCGCACCCTGCTGAAACAGCAGATCACTCTCGACCAGCCGTACCGTGGTCGCCCCCGGGACCCAGACCCGTAACCGCTGCCACCCAGACTGTGGCAGCTCATGCCCCCCCAACAGCGTGGCAGGATCATGCAACCTTCCCTCTGCCAGCCGCGCCGCCAAACCCTCGATATAGGCATCCATGCGTACTCTCCACTAGTTCTACTACAAGGCACCTCTAAAAATGCCCTTTTCCGGCAACCATCAATCGTTGCAAAAGTTTTGGCACTCCTGAATCGCAACACGCTCAAGCACATCCCTGTGTCGCTCGGCTGCGGCCTTCCCTGGCCGCAGACGGTTGCCATTCAGGAGTGCCAAAACTTTTGCAACGATTGATACTTCGTCAGCTCCGTACTCGAATCCTCATGTACTCGCATGTACACTGCGGTTCTCCGTGCGGTGCTTCCTCGTACTTACCGCAAAACGTCTATTTTTAGAGGTGCCTTACAGAATTTTTCTACGGTCACCCCGACCCGACCCGGGACGCAAAGTAGAGGGTCGTTACGGGAAGCCATCATGCCAGCCTGTAACAGTAGAGTCCAATCCTGTTGTGCCTTACCACGACCACCGTTTGACAACCGCCTCCTGTCCACGATCCTGCGCAGCTCTGTCGGTTGTAATTGGCCCGAAAACCGCTATCCTACTGCGCGACTTTCAATGGAATAAACACCGTAACTCCTATCTGGCTCCGACATGACCATCACCACGCTCTCTATTACGCTACAACCCCGGATTCCTGAACGCATCTCTCAGCTTCAAACCCTCTCTGAAAACCTGCTTTACAGTTGGGATCGTGATGTCCACGACCTCTTCTACCGACTCGACCACGACCTCTGGCTGGAGAGCGAACACAACCCCAAGGTCTTTCTGCAGCGGATCTCCCAGAGTCGACTCGACGAGGCCGCCCAGGATCGCATCTTCTTGCAGGAGTACGAGCGTGTCGTCTCCTCGGTCAACACCTACCTCGAGGAGGGAGAGCATCGCATCCTACCGGAAGAGCTCGATCCCGAGGATGATCTGATCGCCTACTTCTGCGCCGAGTACGGCTTTCACGAGAGCCTGCCGATCTATTCCGGTGGCCTCGGCATTCTGGCGGGGGACCACTTCAAAACGGCGATGGACCTCTCTCTACCGTTCGTCGCTGTCGGACTGTTCTATCGTCAAGGTTACTTTCGTCAAGAGATCGGCCCCAACGGGGAGCAGATC
>CAYFOQ010000025.1:11326-17931 GCA_964344735.1 uncultured Piscirickettsiaceae bacterium | reverse complement strand
ACCAACCACGACAATATTAGCTGCCAACTCCCGATCACCGAGGTACAGGATGAACGCAACCGCCCACTGGTCGTCACCATCCCCCTCAACCACCACCATGTCAAGGCACGGGTCTGGTCGGTACTGGTCGGCCATCTCACCCTCTACCTGCTCGATACCGATCTCGAAGAGAACCGACCGGAGGATCGCGTCATTACGAGCACCCTCTATGGTGGAGACAAGGGGATGCGACTACGACAGGAGTCGGTACTCGGCATCGGCGGTGTTCGGGTACTACGGGCACTGGGGCTGAAGCCCACGGTCTGGCATATCAACGAAGGCCACGCCGCCTTCCTCACCCTGGAGCGTATCCGCGAACTGCGGGTCGATGGACACTCTTTCGAGCAGGCCCAGGAGATTGTCGCCGGCTCTACCGTCTTCACCACCCACACTCCGGTTCCCGCCGGCCACGATATCTTCACTCACCACCTGCTGCTCGAGGTACTGGGGAACTACCTCCACGAGGTCGATCAGGAGACCATGAAGATTTTGTCGCTGGGGAACCATAGCGGTAGCGATACCGAGTTCAACATGACGGCACTGGCACTACGCTGTTCTCGCTTTCACAACGGGGTCAGTGCGATTCATGGTGGAATCGCCTCAAAGATGGAGTCCTATATCTGGCCTCAGATTCCACCGCACGAAAATCCGATTCGTCACGTTACCAACGGAGTTCATGTCCCCACCTTTCTTGACCGTGCCTGGAGTAACACCTTTGACATGACCTTCGGTAGTGGCTGGCGCAATCAACTCTGTAACGCCAACTACTGGAACCAGATCGATGATATTCCCGATCATACCTTCTGGAGTATCTGCCAAACCCTGAAAGAGCAGCTCTTCGACGATATTCACCGAAGACTCACTGAACAGTACTGTCGGAATGGCATGGGTCACATGCAGATCAAACGTCACCTCAGTATGCTCAAGGATCGTAACACCCCGCCGATGGTGATCGGCTTTGCCCGCCGCTTCGCCACCTACAAGCGGGCTACGCTGATCTTCAAGGATCGCCAGCGTCTGGCACGAATCCTCTCCGACAGTAACCGCCCTGTACTCATCCTGTTCGCCGGCAAGGCTCACCCCCATGATGGTCCGGGACAGGCACTGATTCGGGAGATTCACGAAATTGCCGCCTCACCGGAATTTGAGAGCAAGGTGCTGATCATCGAGGGCTACAACCTCTCCCTCTCTCGGAAACTGGTCTCCGGAGTCGACGTCTGGCTCAACAACCCGGAGTATCCGCTCGAGGCCAGTGGTACCTCGGGAGAGAAGGCGGCAATCAATGGGGTACTCAACCTCAGCGTGGGGGATGGCTGGTGGGCCGAGGCCTACTCCAAACAGGATGATGTCGCCAATGGCTGGATCATCAACCCGCACGACCCCGGTTACGACCCCGAGCGCCGTGATCGGGATGAGGCCGCTGAACTGATGGACATCCTCGAGAAGTCGGTCATCCCCAAATATTTTACCCGCGACAACTCCGGCATCCCGAAGATGTGGGTCCGGATGGCGAAGCGTTCGATCAGCACCATTCTGCCCCATTTCAACTCGGCCCGCATGGTGATCGACTATCTACGTGACTACTATGCCCCTGCCAGTAACCACGGACACAATCTACTCACCAATGGTGGCCAACTCGGTCACGAACTCGCGACCTGGAAGAGCCGGGTGCGGGAGCGTTGGCACGAGGTCAACCTCTCGCTGCTGCACCACCCGGCCGAAGTACTGCTCAGCAACGAAACCTTCGTGATCAAAGTAAATGCTGACCTCAATGGCCTGGCCCCAACCGATGTGATGGTGGAGTGTGTCTTTGAGAAGGGGCGGGAAGCCGGAGAGTTCAGCGGCAACCACCCCCCGGTTACCATTCAACTTCACCCCGAGGGTGAACCGGAGCAGGGGGTGCAACGATTTAGCCATATCGGCACCATCGATCTCTCGGGCCTACAGAACTACCGGATACGGATCTACCCCTTCCACCATGGACTGGCCCACCGCTTCGAAACCGGGCTGATGACCTGGCTCAAAGGGGAGCATACATGAGTCGCTCACACTCGCCCCAGTGGCAGGCTTTGGCTAACCACTATCAGCAGCTCTCGTCACAACAGATTGCCACGCTGATGGCCGTTGACCCGGACCGCTTCTCCCACTTTTCGCTGCGATTTGAAGGGATTCTGCTGGACTACTCCAAAAACTTGATCACCACTGAAACCATCCCACTTCTCCAGGCGCTGGCCGAGAGTGCTGACCTGGTGGGGTGGCGCAACAGGTTGTTGAGCGGAGAGCGGATCAACCACACCGAGGGGCGTGCCGTACTTCACACCGCTCTGCGCAGCAGTGCAGAAGAGAAGATCGAGGTAGACGGCGAGAGTGTGGTTCCGGCCGTTCACCGAGTGCTGCAACAGATGGAACGTTTTGTCGACCAGATTCATACACAAGAGTGGCGCGGCCATACCGACCAGGCCATCACCGATATCGTCAACATCGGTATCGGAGGCTCCGATCTGGGACCGCGAATGGTGGTCCACGCTCTGCAGCATTGGCACCACCCGGCACTCCGCTCCCACTTTGTATCCAACCTCGATGGTCGTGAACTACAGTCGGTACTGCAACAGGTCACCCCGGAGACCACCCTCTTTATCATCGCATCCAAGACCTTCACCACACTGGAGACGATGACCAACGCCAACAGTGCCCGCAGCTGGTTTCTGCAGAACGGTGGCAGTGAGCCAGCCATTGCTCGTCACTTCGTCGCCCTCTCCACCGATATCGAGGCCACCACCGCCTTCGGCATTGCTCCGGATAATGTCTTCCCCTTCTGGGACTGGGTTGGAGGACGGTACTCGCTCTGGTCTGCCATCGGCCTCTCGATTGCATTGGCACTCGGGATGGAGACCTTTCGAGCGCTACAGGGGGGGGCACGGGCGATGGATCAACACTTCGCCACAGCACCACTACCACAGAACATGCCGGTGATCCTGGCCCTGATCGGGATCTGGAACATCAACTTTCTGGGACATCAGAGTCAGGCGGTGATCCCCTACGACTCCGCCCTGGCGCTCTTCCCCGCCTACCTGCAACAGCTCGATATGGAGAGCAATGGCAAGCAGGTGGATCGTAGCGGCAACGAGATCGACCATCAGACCTCTCCACTACTCTGGGGAGAGCCCGGATCCAACGGCCAACACTCCTTCTTCCAGTTTCTACATCAGAGCAGAGTGACGGTTCCTCTCGATTTTATCGGTACGATCCGCCCTGGCCACACCCTACCACACCACCACGACCGCCTCACCGCCAATATGCTGGCTCAGGCCGAGGCACTGATGCGAGGCCGTACCACCGCTGAGGCTCGAGAAGAGCTCCTGGCCACACGCTCCCCCGAGGAGGCGGAGCGGCTCGCCCCCTATAAGCACTTCCCCGGCAACACCCCATCCAATCTGCTGTTACTGGACCAGCTTGATCCTCACACACTCGGATCACTCCTCGCTCTCTATGAACACAAGGTCTTTGTCCAAGGGGTGATCTGGGATCTCAACTCCTTCGACCAGATGGGGGTCGAGTTGGGCAAGGCGCTGGCGAAAAAGATTCAGCACGAACTGGAGCAGGAAACCGTCGACCACACCACCCACGACCCCTCCACCTCCGGACTCCTATCCACCTACCTGCAACGCAACCTCCCTCCCCCAACCTGAAAAGGATAGCCACCATGGTCACCCCCTCCACATCGACTCCACGCTACGTCTACTCCTATCACGATGGTGACGGCAAGAACAAACAACTCCTGGGGGGCAAAGGCGCCAACCTCTGCGAAATGACGCAGATCGGACTCAACGTCCCTCCCGGCTTTGTCATCACGACGGAGGCCTGCCTCGCCTATCTCGATTCTGCTACCGAGAACCAACACCGCCGCACTCTCCCCGAGCAGTTGATGGCGCAGGTGGAGCAGGAGATCGCCCGAATCGAAGAGGCGAGTGGCAAAGGGTTCGGCGTTGCCGCCAACCCACTGCTGGTCTCGGTTCGCTCTGGCTCCGCACTCTCCATGCCGGGGATGATGGACACCATCCTGAACCTGGGGCTCAACCGAGAGACTCTTCAAGGATTGATTGAGCAGACTGGAGACACCCGCTTCTGCTACGATGCCTACCGTCGCTTCATCCAACTCTTCGGCCACGTCGCCTTGAAGATCGCCGATGAACCTTTTGATCAGGCCTTCAGTCGAGTCAAACGCCGCTACCAGGTGGAGGATGACACCGCACTCCCGGCGGAGGGGCTACAGGAGGTATGCGACCACTTTCTGGAGATCGTCGATCGTGAGAGTGGTTCCCCCTTCCCTGAGGAGCCACTAGAGCAGCTCAGAATCGCCATTCAGGCGGTCTTCGGATCGTGGATGGGGAAACGGGCAGTCGACTACCGTCGTGAGTTCAATATCACCTCAGCAATGGCCAACGGCACTGCGGTCAATGTGGTCACCATGGTCTTCGGCAACCGCGGCAACGATAGTGCAACCGGCGTCGGGTTCACCCGTAACCCTGGAACCGGAGAGAACAGCCTCTACGGCGAATACCTGACCAATGCCCAGGGGGAGGATGTGGTCGCCGGTATTCGTACCCCGAAGCCGATTGCCGAGCTGGAAGCTGAGATGCCAGAACTTCATCAACAGTTGGTCGCGCTGCGTAACCGTCTTGAACAGCACTATCATGAGGTGCAGGATTTCGAATTTACCATCGAACAGGGGGTACTCTACTGCCTACAGACCCGTAATGGTAAAATGAATACTCAGGCGATGGTTCGCACCTCGGTAGAGATGGTCGCCGAGGGGCTGATCAGTCGAGAGCAGGCCCTACTGCGCATCGCCCCGGAGTCACTGGAGCAGATGCTCTTTCCCCGTATCGACCCGACCGCCACCGATCAGCCGGTGGCCCATGGCCTCCCCGCCTCCCCCGGCGCCGCATCGGGTAAGGCGGTCTTCGATGCCGACCGGGCCGAACGGATCGGCCGTCAGGGGGACCCGGTAATTCTGGTGCGAGAGGAGACCAAACCGGAAGATATTCACGGGTTCTTCGCTTCACGCGGAATTCTGACCAGCCGAGGAGGCAAAACCTCGCATGCCGCTGTAGTGGCCCGAGGAATGGGCAAGCCCTGTGTCGCCGGTGCCGAATCGATCGAAGTCGATGTCGCCGCTCGTCGCGCCACCATTGGCAGCGTCACCATCGAAGAGGGGGATATCATCACGCTCAATGGCAGCACCGGAGGGGTCTACCTCGGGGAGGTGCCGATGGTGGAGGCGGAGTTCAGTACCGAGCTGCAGACTTTGCTGGAGTGGGCCGATCACCACGCCCGGCTCAAGGTAATGGCCAACGCCGATACCCCGGAGGATAGTGAACGGGCCCTCAAGTTTGGAGGGATGGGGATCGGCCTCTGCCGTACCGAGCGAATGTTCAATGCGGTCGATCGGTTGCCGATCGTGGTGGAGATGATCGTGGCCGAGGATCCAGCCTCACGTCAACGAGCGCTGGATCGACTATTGCCCATTCAGCGAGGAGACTTCACCGCCCTCTTTCGGGCCATGGCCCCACGCCCGGTCACCATTCGGCTGTTAGACCCCCCGATTCACGAATTTCTTCCTACTCAGGAACAGCTCCACTACGAGCTCGACCAGCTCTATCAACTCCGCAGCACCATCACCGGAATGCACATCCTTTCGGAACAGCTCCCCAATATTCGTGAGTTGGCCGACCCAGAGCAGGTCGATAGTTTCATCCATCAAAAGGAGTCGATGCTACAGAAGGTGAACAACCTCCACGAGGTCAACCCGATGCTGGGACACCGCGGCGTGCGACTCGGGATCAGCTATCCAGAGATCTACACCATGCAGATCCGTGCAATCCTCGAAGCAGCAGCGAGCTGCCTGCAGGATGGTATCGAGATCGAGCCGGAGATCATGGTGCCACAGGTGAGTACGGTACAGGAGCTCAATCGCATCCGGGAGATCGTCGATCGGGTTCAGAACGAAGTAGAGAGGGAGAGCAGGGTCACGCTGAAATTCAAGTTCGGCACCATGATCGAAGTGGTTCGCGCCTGTATGCGAGCCCACTCTCTGGCCGGAACTGCAGAGTTTTTCTCCTTCGGCACCAACGATCTGACCCAGGGGACCTTCTCCTTCTCCCGTGAGGATGCCGAGAACAAGTTTCTGCCCATGTACAACGACAACAATATCTTGCAGGACAACCCCTTTGAGGTGCTTGATACCCAGGGGGTTGGTCAGCTGATGAAGCTAGCGCTACAGTGGGGACGGGAGGGAAACCCCAATCTCAAGGTGGGGATCTGTGGTGAGCATGGTGGACACCCCGCCTCGATCGACTTCTGCAGCAAGATCGGACTGGACTATGTCTCCTGCTCCCCTCCCCGCATTCCCATTGCCCGGCTGGCGGCGGCTCACGCTACCCTGCGGTAGTTACCAATCGAGACGACCTACCGCCAATAGGGAGGGGGAGCCATCATCATCGGTGGCATCATCCCGCCTGGCCCTTGGGGGCCCGGACCATAGAGTGCCGGAGGAGGGCCATAGT
>CAYFOQ010000025.1:0-11209 GCA_964344735.1 uncultured Piscirickettsiaceae bacterium | reverse complement strand
GTAATAGCGATTGCCGTTACTGCGAACATCCCCACGCCCTCGACTGCGGCTGCGATTTTTCCCTTCGCCACTCCCCTTCCCCTCTCCATGGGCCTGCCCTTTGAGCTGGGTATCGAGATTGAGATCCCACTCCACATCGGTATTGAGGTCGCTCATCGCATCCCCCATCCCCATGTTATCCATCATCGAGTCGATCGCCCCCCAACCATTCTCTCCACCAAATGGTCCTCTACGATCATCACTGCCCCAACCAAACGGGGCCAACGGATGATCACCACCACTACTCCCCCAGTCACTCCAGCCATCCTTCATATCCCAATCCTTCGGGTTCCAGAAGGCCGATGCACTGGCCGAAAACACCGTTGATAGCAGCAACAGCGCCGCCAGCGGTACACGCTCGTTCCACTCTGACATGGCTCACACCCCAGAAATATTCAATAAACTTTTTGAATTTTACGCAATCAGCTCCTTTTAATCAAGCAGATTGTGCCGGTCGTCGACATTGGCTGTAATTCAGATTGCCTCCCCTCACCCCAGCCCTCTCCTAGAGGGAGAGGGAGTTAGCGCGGTTTGATCGGATGCTATCTTATATTCTGGCCCTCCCGGACAGAATTTAGAGGTCGCGGGTAATGGTAAAGGCGCCGCGTAGGTCTCCAGGTCGAAAGCCTGTGGCCTGGTCCAACGGATAGAGGTGACGAATCGTCTTGAGCACCTCCGGGGCAACCTTGTCACCATGACAGGTCATACAGGGCTTGCCAGCCGGAATCGCTTTCATGTAGCGAAACTGACGGTTGCCACCCTCTTCTACCACCTCATGGTACTCCATCTTCATCAGATCTTCACCGGCCGCCTTACGAGCCTCGAACTGATCCAGCACCTTCATCTCCCAGGCATCTGGAGCGTTGGCCGGATTACGCAAGCGCAGGCTGGTACGACCAATCTCGTAACCAATCTCATGTGATATGGCCTCTGTCAACGGCTGCGCATTGATATTACAGGCAGGAATCGCCTGCGTAGGCCCACCCGCCTTCATCGCCCCAATCAGCGTACCACTGAGCGATTTGAACAGCTTCTTCACCGCTGCCCGACTCTCCTGAACCAGCTGCTCTTCATTATTGGCACCACTGGCCTCAACCACCCCTCCAGTCATCATGGAGACCATCATCAACCCCACTGCCACTCTCTTCATCGTCCTTCTCCTTACCAAGTACTGAGTGCAATCGTTGCAGAAGCTTTGGCTCCTCTTGAACCACAACCGTCTGCGGCCAGGGAGGGCCGCAGCCGAGCGACCTAGGGATGTGCTCAAGCGTGTTGTGATTCAAGAGAAGCCAAAGCTTCTACAACTACTCATCTCTCAACCACCATCCACAGGAACAACCGGATTCCCCTCTTTGATCCAGTGGGTGATCCCCCTGGTCACATTATAAACGCCTGCCCACTCCAGCTCCTTGACCAGTGCCTGCGCCAGTCGCGCAGTACGATTCCCGGTACGACAGATGATCACCACCCGATCCTCCGGGGTGAAACGTTTCAGAAACTTCTCGGGAAAATCGGGGTGAAGTGCCCCACGACGAGTAAAGGCAGTAATCAGCTCGGATCCCTCCACCACACCGGTCTGTTTCCACTCCTCCGGTCGGCGGATATCGACCAGCGTCACCCCCCCCTGTTTCATCACCCGCTTCAAAGCGGCATTGTCCAACTCGGTAAAATTGAGAATTTTCAACAGTTCGACATCGAACTGCAGTGTGGAGTTGGCAGGAATCACCGAGACCGCACGACTACCGTAACCCAGATCCGGGGGCACCACCAGCTTACGACGCTCCCCCGGGCGCATCCCTGCCACCCCCTGATCCCACCCCTGGATCACCTCTCCCGCTCCCAGGGTAAAACGGAAAGGTTGGCCTCGATCCCGGCTGGAATCAAACGGGGTACCATCGAGCAGGGTACCCGTGTAGTGCACAACGACGAGATCCCCTCTCTTCGCCGCCTCACCACTTCCCTCCTGCAGGGTGGTCATCTCCAGCCCTGAAGCGTTTGCCCAGCCGACCGCCGCCACTCCCCAAAGCAGCAACCCCCAGACAACCACACTACGACGCCATCCCGATCTTTTCATCCGCTCACTTCCTACTGTTATCCCGGCCAACACCACCCCGATCTCGGGGTGACCAAAACCCAACCCTACTGGTCGAGATAGCAGTGTCCGCGATAGACGCTCATCTTGGCGGGACGATCCCCCATCTCCTTGTGTTTGATCTCTCCACGAACCTTGCCAGTTCCAGCCTCGATCATGCTCTTCTCCAACGTCACCAGCTTGTCATCGAGCTTGCCGCGAAAACGGTAGATCGAAGCCCGAGGGGTGATCACCCACTCTTCATAGGTGAGATACTCCTCCCCATCGATCTCTCGCTTGTTCTTCTTGCGGGTGTTCTCATCCGGCACAACCACTTTGACATCATCGGTGTGAACGGGCTCCCCCTCCCCCCGAATCAGTTCATCGATATCGCAGCTCAGCTTGACCTCTGCAACCGCGGCACTACTCCCCAACAACAGCGCAACGCCTATCCATCGCTTCAACATAACTCCACTCTCCATCCTGTTTGAAAGGTCGGCCATCCACCCAGCGGCAGACACCTCCCGAGAATCCTCTGATTATCGCCACCCGGTCCCGTCGATCGAGCGATCTCGCTACACTCCGAACCACCCATTCCCCTCCATCCGGCATCAAGGTCACTATTCAGGGGTGAGCTGAACAGTTACTCACCAAAATCGGAGTGGGGTGACTATACCGGAAAGGTTCCCCTGCTCACAAGCCGAGGTGGCACAGTGGTGGAGTGGGAGCAATCGAGGCCGCCCCTCCATTACCCCAACTAGGTATTTACACACCGCCCATTCTGCCGGATCATCTTGCCGGTTTCTTGGGGAGGGACGGAGGAGGTTTCAATGGCGAGAAAAATACAATAACGATGGCACTCTCTGCCGTATTTCAGCGTGAGGTCTGTCGTTCTCCACTCTTCAGTGGTTTTGATAGCAGCGCCTTCAACAAACTCTTCGCCTCGGCCGAGTTGATCCGGATGCGGCAGCATGAGCTGCTCTTCTCCTGCGGTGATCCGGCTGGCCACTTTTATCTGGTGCGCACCGGTTCCGTCCGCCTCTTTCTGCTTGCTGCGGACGGTGCCGAGAAGACCTACAGTATCCTGCAACCGAGCCATCACTTTGCCGAGTGCTCGATGTTTACCCAGGACTCCCACCACCAGGTCAACTGTCAACTGCTGGAGGATAGCGAAATCTTCGCCTTCAACAGTCGCTGCTATATGGATCTGCTACAACACTATCCGCAGACACTGTTCTGGATCGTCACCGACCTCAGCCGTCAACTGGAGCATCGCACCATGGAGATTGCGGACCTCTCAGTATGCAGCGCCACCGACCGGCTGTTGAAATACCTGCTCTCCTTCATTCCTGATGACCATAACGAGACGATCTTCGTTCGCCTGCCGACCCAGAAGAGCACCATCGCCTCCCACCTCTCGATCCAGCGTGAAACCCTGTCGCGCATCCTCTGTAAACTGAAGCAGCAACAACTGATCGAGGTTCGTGGCAACGATATCCGAATTCTGAGCCCACAGAAGATTCGCGGGGTGCTTCACGCCAGAACCTAACCGACTGTTTAACAGGCTGTTGAAGTGGATAAAACAGACTCTACTATTGACTCCCGCCTGCTATTGACTACAGTCTACCGTGTAGAGTCGTACATCTTTCATGCCACCAGGAGCCCCGCCATGTCCCTGATCAGTACCAGTTACAGCCCGACGATCCATTCGGTTGACGGCAGTCGCCAAACTCACGAGGCGCTCTCTACCGGAACCCGGGTCAACCATGCCAGTGATGATCCGGCGGCACTGGCGATCGCCACCGAGATGTTGAGCCGCATTCAGGGGAATGACCAGGGATCTCGCAATATCAATGATGGCATCTCCCTGGCCCAGGTTGCCGATGCCTCACTGGAGGGGGGCACCGAACTGATTCAACGGATGCGCGAATTGGCCACCCAGGCCACCAACGGCATCTATAACGACGACAACCGCGCGGCATTGCAGCAGGAGTTCGGTCAGCTTCAGGAGCAGTTCAGCGACCTTGCCAGTAACAGCCAGTTCAATGGCATCTCGCTGCTGAACCAGAACGGCACCATCGATATTCAGTCCGGCTCGGGAGAGGGGGATACCATCGGTATCGAAACCACCGACCTCAACGCCCAACTCAACGGCATCAACTTTTTCTCCCTCGATCTCTCGACCCAGGCGGGAGCGAGTGCCGCACTGGGAGCACTGGACGAATCACTGCAGCTGGTTGATGAGGCTCGCACCCAGTTTGGCTCTACCCAGAATCGTCTAGAGGCCCGTCTGCGGAGCGTAGAGGTGCAGAACCTGAACACGGCGGAAGCTCGCAGCCGGATCAGCGACACCGACTACGCGCAGGCCACTGCAGACCGCGCTCGACAACAGATCCTGGAGAGCGCCGGAATCGCAATGCAGAGTCATAGCAACGCTTCACGTCAGGACGCTCTGCAACTACTCGGAGGGCTCTAATCCCCCCTTCTCCGCAACACAAGCGAACCCCCATGGATGGTCGTAACGGGCTGGTTGCACTGCTCGCTCTGGCCCCGGTGAGTGCGTGGGGAAACGTCGATGCGATCGGCCATAACGATCCGGTCATCCCCATCCTGCTGGCCCTGTTGGTGATCACCGTGGTAGCACTACTGGGAAGAGAGGCGGCCCAACGCATCAACCAACCCTCGGTATTGGGGGAACTGATCATCGGCATCCTGCTCGGCAACGTCGGCTACTGGCTCGGCTCCGACTGGGTTGCGGTGTTGCGGGAATCGACCTCGATTTTCAACGCCACCACCATCGCTGTAGAACAGGGAATCACCCTGGAGGAGGCGCTACGACAGCTGATCTCTCCGCAGCAGGCGGCGCAACTGTTACCGATCCTATCGAGCTCCCAGGGGGCAGAGATGTTCGATGTGATCCAGGTGGTCGACATCTTCTCCCGTATCGGACTGCTCTTCCTGCTCTTTATCGTCGGCCTGGAGTCTTCGATTCTTGAACTCAAGGCGGCCATCCGCCCCGGTATCCGGGTTGCCGCCATCGGAATCATCGCCCCATTTCTACTGGGTTATGGCGTGATGGCACTACTGGCCCCGGAGGCTGCATGGTCCTCTGCCCTGATGGTGGCAATCGCACTCTGCGCCACCAGTATCGGCATCACCGCCCATGTCTTTCACGAAATGGGGATCGAGAATAGCCGAACCGCTCACATCGTCCTCAATGCCGCCGTAATCGATGATATTCTGGGGCTGATCCTGATGGCGGTCGGTATCGATATTATCCTCAGTGGCTCCCTCGATGCCTCCACCCTGATCTACGCCGTTCTATCCTCCACCCTCTTCATTTTCGGCATCTACCTGCTGGTGCCCCGACTGATCGAATTCGCCATCCTGCTATTTCATCGCTTCGCACTGTGGGAGGCGGAACTCTTCATCTCGGTACTGTTGTTGTGTCTGCTCTCCTGGCTCTCTCACCTGGTAGGACTATCTGCCATTGTCGGCGCCTTCGCCGCAGGATTGATTTTGAGCAATCAGGAGTTCACCTACTGGAAAGAGCACTGCCAGGAGCTCGGTGGAGTATGCAACCTCGATGAGCAGGTGAAGGATCAGATCCGCCCCTTCGAGGCGATCCTCGCCCCCATCTTCTTCGTGCTGATGGGAACCCAGGTCAAACTGGAGACCTTCCAGCAACAGGAGATCATTCTGCTTGCCGCCGCACTCACGGTAGTTGCGGTCATCGGCAAACTGATCAGCGGTCTCGGGGTCAATCGTAGCCACCCTCGACTCGCCATCGGCGCCGGAATGGTCCCTCGTGGAGAGGTAGCACTCATCCTGGCTTCGGTCGGGAAGACCTTGGGGGTACTCGACTCTACCCTCTTCGCTGCGGTAGTGATGATGGCAATCGCAACCACACTGATCGGCCCGCCTATCCTCAAGTGGCAACTCAGCCATCACTCCCCATTGAAATAGCTGCCGGTTCGATCTCCAACCAGGCCACCACCCCCCCGCCTGGACGGTTTCTCAACCCCACTCGCCAGCGGTGGAGTGTAGCCAGGTTTTGAACGATCGCTAGCCCCAACCCACTCCCCTTGACGATAGAGCGTGAGCCATCTCCCCGGTAAAAAGGCTCGAACACCCGTTCCATATCCTCTTCCGGAACCCCTTCACCACGATCGAGCACCTCCAACCGTACGCTCTTTCCGGCACACCGAAGCTCAACCACTACAGTCCCCCCACCATAGCGCAAACCGTTGTGAAGATAGTTGCCGAGAATCCGGCTTACTGCGGCAGGATCTACCGTACGGTAGCAAGGAGTCGATGGGGGGGTCCAGGAGATTGCCCCCTCGCCGCCTCGCAAATGACGATCCACCACTTCGCCTCCCAACTCGACCGGCACTGGAGAGGGGTGATTCTCCGCCCGGACGTACTCCAACACCTCGGTAATCATCCCATCCATCTCGTCGAGATCCTCGACGATCCCGGCTACCAGCTCAGGCTCTCGCTCATCCCCCATCAACTCGATCCCGAGACGAATCCGTGCCAGTGGGGTCTTGAGGTCATGAGAGATCCCTGCCAGCAGGGTGGATCGGTTATCTATCAAGCGCTCGATACTGGCTACCATATGGTTGAAACGCTGCGCCAACACCACTAGTTCACGTGGTCCCTGTTCCGGAAGTGGCTGGGGATAGCCGCCCACCTCCAACTCATCCACCGCCAACTGCAGCTCATCGATGGGTCGCACGAGCCAACTGGAGAGAAGATAGACCGTCAATAGGGTCAACCCTGCTACCAGCAATAGCACCAGCAACAACACCACCGGATCGATACATCCACGACGTTCTGCTGAAAACCCGACCCGCACCACCCCCCCAGAGCTAGCCACCGGTAGGTCAACCCAGTAACGGTGTAGCTCTTCCGCGACTACCGGCTCCTGAATCACCACGGGATAATCACTACGCCGCTGCAGACGGCTCTCGACCAGATACCAGAAGGGAATCTTCCAACTGGCCGGTCGTAACTGCTGAGGCCCCTCGGGAGGATAATAAAAACTTCGATGGGCCGGGTGCTCTCCCCACCCCCCCTCTTCAACGAAGTGGTAAAGCTCATCGACAAAACCATCTGCCTCTCGATCGAGATTGGGGGCCACCAGATGAATAAAGAAAATCACAAAGGTGGCGAGCTGTAGCAGCAACACCCCCGCCCCGACCAGTACCAGTGTCCGTCCACGAATGGTGTCAGGCAACCGGGCCACCTCGATTCAATCCTGATGATCGGAAAAGCGGTAGCCGACCCCACGAACCGTGCGGATATAACGGGGCTGGTGAGGGTCATCCTCGATCTTTTTTCGCAGACGAGTAATCCGTACGTCGATGCTACGATCAAACGCCCCCTCCGTGCCATCTCCCAGCAGGTCGAGCAACTGATCTCGACTTAGCACCCGATTGGGACGGGTAACGAGCTGACGCAGTAACTCAAACTCTCCCGTAGTGAGTTCGACCGGTTCTCCCTCCCGCTCCAGGGTGTAGTTGTCGAGATTCATCCGGTAGGGACCAAACGCCGCCACTGACTCAGCCCCGGATCCTCCCCCCCCTTCGATACAGTCACTACGCCGCAACACCGAATTGATTCGAGCCAGCAGTTCACGTGGATTGAACGGCTTGGGCAGATAGTCATCCGCCCCCACCTCCAGCCCGACGATACGATCAACCTCATCTCCACGAGCACTGAGAATAATGATGGGAACGGTACTCTCCCCCCGCAACCTTCGAGCAATCGACAGCCCATCCTCCCCCGGCAACATCAGATCGAGAATCACCAGGTCGACCCCCTGCTGCCGCAGTGCTCGATCCATCTCACGCCCACTTTCGGCGGAGACCACCTCAAACCCCTGCTCACTCAGGTAGCGACAGAGCAACTGTCGTAACTTATCGTCATCATCCACCACCAGAATACGCTGTAATCGGTTGATTGAGTTCATTACCCCCCCATGAAACAGTACAGAAACATTACAGACATTCTATTGCAACAGCTGCAGACTATCCTAGTGGGCATGGACGGGCGCCGGGAGAAATTCCTTCCTCCTCACCTTCCCCTGGTGTCTGTCCATGCCTATATACGGAAATTCGAACCAATGGAAACGCAAGGAGCGCGCCATGTACAAGTTCGGTGAACGCATGCGGGCATTTCTACTTGACCCGCTGGGCGAGGGGCTGCTGGTGATCCTGCTGATGATCGTGGTCACTCTGGCATCCCTCCTGTAGAGAGACTCAACCGGCCCCGGGAATCGTCCCGGGGTCAGAGGTGATCACAATCGCCCCCCCTCAACCCTCCTGCTGTAACGCCTGCACCACCCGCAACAACCGCTCCCGGGCCTCGGCCGCAACCGGTTTTACTTCGGCTAGATCAGAGAGGGTCATAAAGGCATTGGGATCGAGAAATTCCACCTCGACCCGTCCTTCATCCCCCTGCCGGACAACCACATTGCAGGGCAACAGTGCCCCGACATGGATATCGGCGTCGAGGGCCCGTGCTGCCAGCGGTGGATTGCAAGCCCCGAGGATACGATAGGGGGGCATGTCGCGGTCAATCTTCTTCTTCAGCGTAGTGGCAACATCGATCTCGGTCAACACCCCAAACCCCTCCCCTTGTAACGCAGCGGTCACCTTGCCAACCGCTTCATCCATATCGCAAGAGAGAGAGGTAGAAAAGATATACATGATAGAACGCTCCAGAACGGGGTGTGACCACACCGTGGTCCTCACCGATAATCGAGGGAAGGAGAGAGTTCAAACTCATCACCCAATCCAACCATGAGTAGCGAAGTATACCAGCCATAATTGCAGTATCATTGTAACGATTCAGTCCGGCTTGATCAGGGGATCACGATGTGCGGCATTGTAGGCGTTGTCACCAGGGAAGATAGGGTCATACCAACGCTACTTGAAGGGCTCAAGCGACTGGAGTACCGTGGCTACGACTCGGCCGGCGTTGCCGTACTGAACCAGGATGGTGTCATCGAGCGGATTCGTTCGGTTGGTAAGGTCGATAACCTGCGCCAGCAACTGCAACAGAGTGGTGTCGACGGAACAGTCGGCATCGCCCATACCCGCTGGGCTACCCATGGCGCACCAGCCACCCGGAATGCCCATCCTCATGTCTCCAACAACCGGGTAGCGGTGGTCCATAACGGTATCATCGAGAACCATCAAGAACTGCGGGCCGTACAGACTCAGCAGGGGTTTCGCTTCAGTTCGGAGACCGACACCGAGACCATCGTCCACCAGATCGAACACCATCTCAACCGTTGCGACTCTCTACTACAGGCGGTCCAGAACAGCTGCTCCGATCTACAGGGAGCCTATGCACTCGGGGTGATCAGTCCCAGTGCACCGGATCGGTTGGTGGCCACCCGCCGCGGTAGCCCTCTGGTGATCGGCCTCGGTCAGCAAGGTCACTACATCGCCTCCGACACCACCGCCCTACTCCCGTATACCCACCACTTTGTCTTTCTCGAAGATGGGGATCTAGCCGAGCTTGGTCCAGACTCCCTACGAATTTTCGACCGTGAGGGGCATGAGGTAGAGAGAAAAAGGCACCACTCCCAGATCAGTGCTGCAGCCACCGATCTCGGCCCCTATGCCCACTACATGCTGAAAGAGATCTATGAGCAACCCAATGCGATTGCCGAAACCCTGGAGGGACGGATCGCCGATCTAACGGTAATGCCGGGCATCCTGGGACACGGCAGTGAGACCATCCTGCAACGTTGTCGCCAGATCCAGATCATTGCCTGCGGCACCAGCTATCACGCCGGGATGGTGGCACGTTACTGGTTCGAACAGCTACTGCAGCTCCCCTGTTTCGTCGATGTCGCCAGTGAGTTCCGCTACCGCAACCCGGTACTTCTCCCCGATACCCTCACCGTCACGCTTTCACAGTCGGGTGAAACCGCCGACACCCTGGCCGCACTGGCCGAGGTCAAGCGCCGTGGTTGCAGTGACACGGTGGCAATCTGCAACGTTCCGGAGAGCTCGCTGGTTCGTGAATCCCGACTGGTGCTGATGACCCACGCCGGCCCCGAGATCGGAGTGGCATCGACCAAGGCATTCACCACCCAACTGGTAGCCCTGCTGCTGCTGATTCTTTCAATCGGCAAGGCCCAGGGGGCCTTGGCACAGGAGGATGAACAGAGGATCGTCCGCGCCCTGCGACAACTGCCACGCCAGATCGAGCAGGTGCTACAGAACGATCGGCAGATTCGTGATATCGCCACACATTTCGCCGACAAGGAGCACGCCCTCTTTCTCGGTCGTAACCGGATGTACCCGATTGCGATGGAGGGGAGCCTGAAGCTGAAGGAGGTCTCCTACATCCATGCCGAAGCTTACCCGGCCGGAGAGTTAAAGCATGGCCCACTGGCGCTGGTGGATCAGCGGATGCCAATCGTTGCGGTCGCACCCAGTGACGAACTGATGCACAAGCTGCAGTCCAATCTCGAGGAGGTGCGCAGTCGTCACGGCCAGCTCTTCGTCTTCACCGACTCCGAATCCAACTTTCCGGAGAGCGAACAGATTCACACCCTCACCATAACCGATCCGCTCAACCCCTACACCGCCCCCATTCTCTTCACCGTACCACTACAGCTACTGGCCTACCACGCCGCACTGATCAAGGGGACCGATGTCGATCAACCACGCAATCTGGCCAAGTCGGTGACAGTGGAGTAGTGATAGAGGAGGTATTCTGATGGCGATGCAGCCGGGTTGAAGCTTATGGCCGATACCGCTCGCTCGTCGTAATTCTCCCGACATCGGATGCTGAAGATATGAGGTCACTATTCAGTGATCGTTTCCCCTCCCTCCCACGGTGGCAACAGATACTCTTCCAGATCCTCATCCCCCTCTTCCACCATCGCAAAACTACGGATCGATACCCCGGCCGTATGTACCGTATCGGGGGTTCCGCTGATCAATGGGTGCCACAACGGCAGTCGCTGTCCCAGATAGAGTCGGCGGTAGGCACAGCTCTCTGGAAGCCAGCGAGAGAACCGTGTTGACACCGGAGTAAACCCGCACTTATTCGCCGCATCCCGCAGGGGCGGCG
>CAYFOQ010000024.1:15546-23000 GCA_964344735.1 uncultured Piscirickettsiaceae bacterium | reverse complement strand
TGTTTGCTACAGGCCTGCGGCGAATAGCAGCGCTTTTCCTCCGGCGTCAACACCCAGTCGTGAACACCATATTTCGATAGAATTTCCTCGAGCTCTCCGGACTGTCGCATCCGTTCGATCCCTTCAGTGATCAGTGCGGCATAGTCGGCGGATCGTTTTGTTGTCGGTGTGAAGGCGATATGGATCAGATCCATACTCTCGGAGGCGACCTTTTCCTGGCCTGCCACCTCAAACTGCGCATCAAATTCATGTCCCATCTGCCGGGTCGTATTGCGGATCACATTCTCGTCCTCCAGGACGACATCGATCCGTCTCTTCAGCAGCTTTCTGAGGTTGAGCTGGAGAGGATGTTCTCCACCAACGAACTGAACTTGCCCTGTCCCCTGATTCTCTTTCGCGTAGTGGGTGATCTCCTGACCATAGGTATAGTCGAGAATGAGTCCCAGACGTAGCGAGCGGAGCGATTCAGACCCTTGAAAGCGCCATCCGCTCCCCTTGCGAGTAATGAAGATGTAGTTGACCTTTCCTAGTGGGCGGGCAGGAAAGATCAGGCCGGGGGTCTCATCGACAGAGCTTCCGACAACCCCATCGATTTCTCCCGACTCTGCCATCCTGGTCGCTCTGGACCAGGGAATAACCTGATAATTCAATTGGTGGCCAGCACGCTCCAGAATGGCTCTGCTCACTTCAACCATATAGCCGGGACGGTCGGGGGAGAGACAGGTATACGGACACCAGTCGTCGCTGGCTACCGTGACTGTTTCGGCATGAGAGATACTCCAGAGCGGAAAGAGTAGCAGTAGCTTCAGCAGAGGATAGGGATGTGTGAGAAATTTGATCATGGTCCGTGGAGTGTCCGTCAGGAGGTTCCGATGGTGGAGTTACTTCACTCTTTCCCGGTTGTGGTGTCGATAACGCCTCGGCCAGGGCATTGAATAGCATGGAGGGTGAGGTTGGTTTGCTGATCCAGTTGGCGATCTCTAGCCCCTCCAGACCGGCTTCAAGCTCTCCCCGGTGATAGGCAGAGACCATGATTACCATGGGGACTGGCTGCAGTCGGTTGTCGGACTGGAGGTTACGGGTGGTCTCCAGCCCATCCATCCCCGACATTTTCCAGTCCATCAATACCGCCTGGTAGGGGGATCCGTGCTGTTGGGCTTGCCAGATCTTCTCCAGTGCCTCGGCACCGGATGCCGCCGTATGGGTTGTGAAGGTGCGTTGATCGAGGGTATGTTTCAGGATTTGGCGAGCGCTCTTGTTGTCATCGACGACCAGAATTCGACTGCCCCTGAGGGCGTGAAAATCAATCGGAAACGGGGAGGAATGGGGGTCATTACGGACGACCATAGGGATGGTAAAGGAGAATGTGGAACCCACTCCGGCTTTGCTCTCCACGGTGATCTTCCCCCCCATCAGCGCTACAAGTTGCTTGGAGATGGCCAACCCCAGTCCGGAGCCACCATACTTTCGTGTAGTCGAGCTGTCGGCCTGAGAGAAGGATTGAAACAGTCCTCCAAGCTGCTCCGGGGTCATGCCAATTCCGCTGTCTCTCACCTTGAATAGAATTTGGGGCTCTCCATTGGGCCGCTGTTGTGGTCGTGCCTCGACAATGATCTCCCCGTGTTCGGTGAACTTGACGGCATTGTTGACCAGGTTGGTCAATACTTGTTGAAGCCGAGTGGGGTCTCCCACTAGCTGGCAGGGGACCTCGGTGTCGATATCGAACAGTAGTTCGACCCCCTTTTCCATCGCCTTGATGGTCATGAGGTTGCTCAGTTGTTCCAGTATGGTGCTGAGGTCGAAGTTGACCTGTTCTACACGCATCTTTCCAGCCTCGATCTTGGAGAAATCGAGGATGTCATTGATGATCTGTAACAAGGTTTGGGCGGAGTCGTGGATGTTGCCGATATACGCTTTCAACTCTTCAGTGAGTGGCCGTTGAAGTGCCAGATGGGAGAGCCCGATGATGCCGTTCATCGGGGTGCGGATCTCATGGCTCATGTTGGCCAGGAACTCACTTTTGGCCTGATCTGCTCCAAGCGCCCGCTCTTCCGCTCTCTTTCGGATCTCGATTTCATCCGCCAGCGTCTGGGTTCGTTGTTGCACGCGCTCCTCCAACCGTTGGTTGGATGTGATCAGTTCGGTTCGGATCTGCTCCCGCTCCAGCGAATTTTGTCTGAGGACCTCCAATGAACGGGCGATCTCACCAATCTCATCCTGCTTGTACAGGAAGCCCGGGGGGTGGTCGAACGCTCCCCCGGCATAACGAACGATGCATTGAACAATGGTGTGTAGTGGCCCCAGAAGATATTTCAAGCCTAGCAGGATGACACCGGTGGTCGCTATCAGCATGGCGACAAAGTATAGAATCTGCTTTCGAATCAGTTGATCGGTGTACTGTTGCAGGGAGTGGTTGGAGAGCTGAATGTGGAGTAGACCCAACGGTTCCTGACCCGTCTGGTCTGGCGCAAAGACCGATTGGGTTGCGGTCACTCGGTCATCTGTTTTTTCGGGGGCGTAATCCCCGATGGTCAATAGTGGGGAGGTTCCAATGACAATATCTTGTTCCTCGAGGTGGGCGCCCAGGAAGTCATCCTGCCCTCGCATTCCCTCCATCACTCTGGAGATCGCCTGGTGATTGATGTCCCAGAGTGGGGTGGATAGCGCGTTGGCGTTGAGGCTGGTCAGCGTCTCGGCACGATAGGCCAGCAGTTGTTGCCGTTCTTGTAGAATGTGATCGGTTTCGGCGTAGAAAAAGAGCCCTTCAACCAGTGCAATGAGGGTGGTCAGTAGAAGTAGTAGACGCAGGCGAAAGGACATGTCTTACTTTAAGGCACCTCTAAAAATAGATATTTTTCGGTAAGTACGAGGAAGCACCGCACGGAGAACCGCAGTGTACATGCGAGTACATGAGGATTCGAGTACGGAGCTGACGAAGTATCAATCGTTGCAAAAGTTTTGGCACTCCTGAATCGCAACACGCTCAAGCACATCCCTGTGTCGCTCGGCTGCGGCCTTCCCTGGCCGCAGACGGTTGCCATTCAGGAGTGCCAAAACTTTTGCAACGATTGATGATTGCCGGAAAAGGACATTTTTAGAGGTGCCTTTTAGCATATTGGCCGTTCCCTCTCTATTTCTGGAATCCCTGTCGCTCCATGCAGCGGTCGACATGGTGTCGTTGTCGTTGAAAAGAGTCATCCTCGTGGTCAAAAAAGTCCCGAGGTCGCAGGGGGAGTCGCTCCAGTTGTTCGAACAGATCCCGCTCCGCTTTAATCCGCTCATCGGCCTCCTGTTCACACTGCTTGAGCCGTTCAATCACCTGTTCAGGAGGGGTATCCCCGTGCCACGGACTGGCGCAGCCTGCCAGCGCCGGCAGTAGTAGCATTACTCTTAGTGGACAGTAAGTTTTTGTTTGATTTATTATCCTCATAAAGATTGATCTCCGGGAAGGTGAGGTGGCTATTGTGCCGGAGTGCATTGAGAAGGGAAACCAGGCGAAATGAGACAAATTGCTGTAGGGGTTGCGTTACTATGGGCGGTGACCGCCACGGTCTGTGCGGCCGGGAGTTCACTGCAGATGTTGGTTGAGCGCAATGACCTGGCCGGGGTGGAGCGTCGTCTCGATCAAGGGGGGGAGATCAATGCTACCAATCGCTATGGTGAGACCGCACTTCATCTGGCGCGGACGGTGGAGATGATCGAGTTACTCATCAAGAAGGGGGCTGACGTCAATATCGAGAACCACTTTGGGGACTCCCCGTTGCTGCAGGCGGTCTATCGTGGAAACCACGACCTGGTCAATCTGCTGATCAATAGCGGGGCACGATTGGATCATCGCAACCGTTTTGGTGATACTCCACTGCAGGAGGCGGTCAATCGCGACCTGATCGTCATGGCTACCATGCTGGTCGAGGCTGGTGCTGATCTCAATTGGCCGGGGCGTAATGGGGATACGGTGCTCCACACCGCGGTACGCCGGGGAAACCAGGCGATGGTGCGGATGTTGGTACAGGCTGGAGCCCAAATCGATGTCGCCAATGATGATGATCATCTCCCGATCGACCTCGCCGTGGGACGGATGATACGTAGTGAACTGACTCCCCGGTAACGCAGAATGTGGCGAATATGGCTGCTGATCGGGCTGCTGGTGGCACTGGTATGGTGGCTATGGAACCGTCTCCGCCACCCTTCGGGGGATGGAGAGGAATGAGTAAATGAGTAGGGGGACCGGGTTGAGGAGCGCCGTCACTCGGAATCGGTCCAGGCTCGAATCCGTTCTCCCGTCATCCCCTGGCTGTCTGGACCGATGAGATAGAGATAGGCTCCCATCAACTGTTTCGGTAGCGGATGGATGTTGGGGTTCTCTGCCGGAAAGGCGCGGGCCCGCATTACGGTACGAGCAACACCGGGGTCGATGATGTTGACCCGGATATTGTCACTCTCCAGCTCATCGGCCAGCGTCTGCGCCATCCCCTCGTTGGCGAATTTGGAGGCGGAGTAGGCGCCCCAGTAGGCCCGCCCCACTCGTCCCACCCCGGAACTGGTGAAAATGATGGCGCCATCCTTCGATTGGCGTAGGAGTGGAATGGTGTGTTTGGTGAGAAGAAACTCCGCCAGTACATTGACCCGGAACACCCGTTCCCACTGCGTGGTGCTGTAGTGTTCAAAAGGGCTGAGGTCTCCAAGATGGGCGGCATTGTGGAGTAGGCCATCGAGATGACCAATCTCCTGGGCGATCCCTCAGCCCCTGGAACGCCTCCTCATCGGCCTTGGCGAAATCGAGGGGGAACAGGTAGGGTTGGGGGTGACCGGCGGTAACGATGGCGTCGTAGCTCTCCTCCAATCGGTACTGGGTTCGTCCTACCAGTACCACGGTGGCACCATGGGCGGCATACGCTTCAGCGGCGGCTCGACCAATGCCGTCACCAGCACCGGTCACCAGGATGGTGCGGCCGAGCAGCAGGTCGGGACGGGGGATATAATCACTCTCCATCTTGGTCAGTCTCCTGTGGCTGGGGAGGTAGGATATCATCGCGCGGAGCACGGGGAATACGGTCGATGGGGGCCGGTTCCTCCAACTCCTTTTTTGGCTGGAGGCCGAGCTCGGTGAAGCGACGGGCACTGGGGTAGAGGTTGCGCTCGAGTGAACCGACCGTACGGTTGTAGGCCTCGACGCTACTGTTGAGGCCTTTGCCGATACGGCTCAGGTGTTCTCCCAGGGTGGCAAGGCGCTCGTAGAGCTGTACCCCCAGTGTCCGAATGGTCTCACTGTTTCTGTTGGCCTCTTGCTGATTCCAGCCATAGGCGATCGCTCGTAGCAGTGCCACCAGGCTGGTGGGCGTGGCCAGTACTACCCGTTCACTGAGTGCGTTCTCCAGCAGTTCAGGGTCACGTTCCAGGGCGCTGCTGAGAAACTGCTCCCCGGGGATGAAGAGAATGACAAAGTCGGGGCTCTCCTTGAATTGAGACCAGTAGCTTTTGGCCGCCAGCTCTCGCACTCTTTTGCGGACGTTGCGGGCATGCTGTTCCAGAGCCTGTTTGCGCAACTCATCGCTGTCGGCATCGATCGCAGTCAGGTAGGCATCGAGTGGGGTCTTGGCGTCGACGATCAGTGCGCGTTGATCCGGTAGGTGGATCACCATATCGGGTCGAAGTCGCCCCTCGGCGGTATCCAGTGACTCCTGCTCGACAAAGTCGGCATGCTCTACCATGCCGGCCAGTTCGGTCAGTCGTCGTAGCGTCAGTTCTCCCCACTGTCCCCGAACCTCGGGGCGGCGCAGTGCCTGTACCAGATTGCGGGTCTCTCGCTGTAGCTGTTGTTGGTCACGGGTGATGTTCTGTAGGTGCTGGTGGAGGGCGCCATACTGCTCTTTCCGCTCTTTTTCTGACTCCTGTAGCTGTTTTCCGGTCTGTTGTAGTAGGGTGCGAATCGGCTCCAGTAGGTTTTCGATGGAGTGCTGCCGATGCCGCAAAGTGCTGGCCGACTCTTCCTGTTGTCGTCCCAGAGATGCCTGCGCCAACTTCAGAAAGGCCTCGCTGTTGTGTTTCAATGCACTGTGGGAGAGCTCTTGAACCAGCTGCTGAATCTGCTCGCGGTTCTCCCCCCGGGCCTGCTGGAGCTGGATCTCGACGTGGCGACGTTCACTCTCCAGTAGCGCCTGCAGACGAGCATTCTCCTCTCGCAGTGCGGCATTGTTACGGCGCTGTCGCTCTAGCCGCCACCAGAGCAGAGGGAGTAGCAGTAGTGCTGCAATCAGTGTAATCAGTGTTAGATCCACTGCCACACCTCCTGCGGGTGGTCGATGATGCCGTCGGCTCCCCAGTTTTCAATGACATCATCCGGCGCCAGATAACCGAAACGACAGGCCAGTGTGGTCATGCTGGCACGACGTCCGGCCTCGATGTCACGGGCGGCATCACCGACGTAGAGGCAGTGGTGAGGCGGTAGCTGTAGCTGTTCGGCGGCGAAGAGAAGAGGCTGAGGATGGGGTTTGGCGTGGGGTGTAGTATCTCCGCTGATGATGCAATGGCTACGAGTTTGTAGTGCCAGCTGTTTCATCAGCGGCTCGGTGAAGCGTGCTGGCTTGTTGGTGACGACCCCCCAAGGTAGTCGTCGTTGCTCCAACTCCTGTAGCAAGGTGTCGATGCCATTCATCAAGGTGGTATGGCGTGTCAAATTGTTGCTGTAGTGGTAGAGCAGACGCTGGCGTCGCTCTTCTTGCTCGGTTGATGAGCAGTCGCTGAATCCAAGGTCGATCAGTGGGCCACTGCCGTGTGATGCGGCTGCACGGATCGGTTCTGGTGGTAGTGGCCGGCGTCCCGCCTCGAGCAGCGTCTGGTTGAGTGCGTAACCGAGGTCGGGGGCGGTATCGGCCAGGGTGCCATCGAGGTCGAAGAGAACGGCCTGAATCACGCGGTTCGGCTCCGGTTGCAGGGGGTGACGCCGGTCACTCCCCGACGATAGTCGCATGGGCGAGATAGTTGACATCGACCCCATCTCCGAGAGAGAAGACCATGGTGAGGGGGTTGTAGTGCATCCCGGTCAGATCCTGGAGTCGTAATCCGGCATGGCGACACCAGCGTTCCAGTTCAGATGGTTTGATGAAGCGGTCGTGTTCGTGGGTCCCTTTGGGGAGCATCCGGAGAACGTATTCGGCGCCGATGATCGCCAGTAGATAGGATTTGAGGTTGCGGTTGATGGTAGAAAAGAAGAGATGGCCCTCCGGTTTCACCAGGGTGGCGCAGGCCTGAACGACCGACTCCGGGGCCGGTACATGCTCTAACATCTCCATACAGGTAATGAGGTCGAAGCTCCCGGGCTGCTCTGCCGCCAGAGCCTCAACCGCAACTCGGCGATACTCGACATCGACTCCGGACTCCAGCAGGTGAAGCCGGGCTACTGCCAGTGGAGTCTCTCCGAGATCGATGCCGGTCACTTCGGCACCTGCTCGGGC
>CAYFOQ010000024.1:10481-15469 GCA_964344735.1 uncultured Piscirickettsiaceae bacterium | reverse complement strand
GTGGAGTCATGTCGTGTAGTGGCTTGAACTCACTCTGGGGGTCCCACCAGCGGTGGGCCAGCGCCTCAAACTTGGCGACCTCGGCAGGATCGACATTGGTCTCTGTGGGGGTTGGGTCGATGTTACTCATGGTGCTATTTTACTCCGCCACTCCTGTGCTCGTTGCACAACTTCGACTCCGTCCAGCGTGGTCAGTTCTCCTTGGTGTAGCAGTTGTCTGCCCTCGACCCAGACCGAATCGACCTGATGGCGACTGCTGGCGTAGACCAGCTGGGAGGCGACATCGTAGAGTGGCTGGTTCTCCAATCTCCCCAGATCGACCGCAATCAGGTCGGCCGCCTTGCCCACCTTCAGAGAGCCGATCTGCCGCTCCAATCCCAGCGCTCGGGCACCATTGAGTGTGGCCATCCGAAGAGCCTGATGGGCCGGGACGGCGCTGGCATCGCCACTGCTGCCCTTGGCCAGGAGTGCTGCCGTGCGCATTTCACCCAGCAGGTCGAGATCGTTGTTACTGGCGGCACCGTCGGTACCTAGGGCAATATTGACTCCAGCCTGGTGTAGTGCGTGTACCGGACAGAATCCGCTGGCAAGCTTGAGATTGGACTCAGGACAGTGGATGACACTGGCTCCGGTTGATGCCAGCAGTTCGATTTCTGGTGACGTCAGCTGGGTCATGTGGACCGCTGCCAACCGGGAGTTGATCAGTCCCAGTTGCTGGAGTCGCTGCAGCGGTCGGCAGCCGTGGTCACGTTGGCCACTTTCGACCTCATCGGCGGTCTCGTGAATATGCATATGCACGGGCAGTTCCAGTTGTTCGGAGAGACGTTGAAGCCGCTGTAGAGGTTCATCGGAGACGGTATAGGGGGCGTGAGGGGCCAGGGTGGTGTGCAGTCGAGGTTGACCTTGAAGCTGGCTATGGAGGGCCAACCCCTTTTCCAGGTAGTGATCAGGCCCCTCACCCCAGGCGGTGGGGAAGTCGATCATCAACAGTCCGACAACGGCACGGATACCACTCTCGGCGGCCACCTTGGCGCTCTCTTCGGGAAAGAAGTACATATCGTTGAAGCAGGTGGTTCCGCCACGGATCATCTCGGCGATGGCGAGGGCGGTTCCGTCGCGAACGAAAGTGGCGTCGACCCAGCGCTGTTCAGCCGGCCAGATATGGTGTTGTAGCCACTCCATCAGTGGCAGGTCGTCGGCCACTCCTCGTAACAGACTCATTGCCGCATGGGTGTGGCCGTTGACCAGCCCCGGTAACAGGGCATGATGAGGAAAAGTGTAGTGATGGTGGGGGACGTAGCGTTCGCGGGCCGTGGCGGTGGGTTGAAGTGCCACGATATGGCCGTCATCGATGACCACCGAGTGGTTTTCCAGTACCACCCCGGTGGGTTCGATCGGAACCACCCAGCGTGCCTCAATCAGTGTATTTACTGCCTGCATCCGGTAAGATTACCGCCTGATCGACAAAATACAAGCGCGGGACCACAGGAAGAGGTGGAGGTCATTTCTCTTGGGTCGTGTGGGAACCGGGCAAGGGAGGGATTGCGACCATGGACCGTACCGAATCACCCGCCATTTACTGGGATGGGGAGTGCCTTACGCTGCTGGATCAGCGTCGTCTGCCACTGCAGCGCGTCGATCTCCACTATCGGGAGGTCGATGGTGTGGCGGCGGCGATTCGTGACATGGTGGTGCGGGGGGCACCGGCGATCGGAATTACCGCCGCTTACGGGGTGGTGCTGGCAGCTCGTAATCGACTTGCCGTTGCGGAGGGAGGAGCCCGTTGTCTGGCCTGGCAGGCAGCACTGGAGGATGATCTCGATGAGTTGGCTCAGGCTCGCCCCACCGCCATCAATCTGCGTTGGGCGATCGAGCGGATGCGGCGGTTGCTGGATGGGGATGAAACGACATTGCTGCAGCGGCTGGAACAGGAGGCGGTGGCAATCCACCAGGAGGATATCGATGCCTGCCGAGAGATGGGGCGGCTCGGGGCGGCACTGATCGACCCCGGTAGTGGAGTTCTGACTCACTGCAATGCCGGGGCTCTGGCTACGGGAGGATATGGTACTGCGCTCGGGGTGGTGCGCACGGCCTGGAGACAGGGGCGGCTACAGGCGGTTTATGCGGATGAGACTCGGCCTTGGCTGCAAGGGGCTCGTCTCACTGCCTGGGAACTGTTGCAGGATGAGATCCCGGTTACGTTGTTGGCCGATGGGGCTGCCCCCTGGTTGATGAGTCAGGGACGGGTACAGTGGGTTGTGGTGGGGTCGGATCGCATCGCCGCCAATGGTGATGTGGCCAATAAGATCGGGACCTACTCGGCCGCAATTGCCGCCCGCCATCACGGTCTCCGTTTCATGGTGGTGGCTCCGACCTCCACGATCGATCGCGAGGTGTCGTGTGGAGCGGAGATCCCGATCGAGGTTCGGGACAGCGCAGAGCTCTACCACTGTTTGCAAGGGGAGCGCTTTGCCGCCGAGCGAGCCGAGGGGTGGAATCCGGTTTTTGATGTGACCCCGGCGGAACTGGTCGATGTGATCGTCACCGAGCGAGGTGTCGTGGAGCAGCCGAACCGTGACAAGCTAGCGGCCCTTCTGGGTTAAGGGCGGTCAGACCTTGTTCCGTAGTCGTAACCGAGGTCTGCTGGGTGCGGTACTGTGGCGAGTATTGCCACTTTCCATGGCGGTGATGGTGGTGGTCTGGGGGGTGGTCGTGGATCGCACCCGGGTATCGTTTGAGCAGGAGACCCAGGAGCGGATCAAGCAGCACAGTGAGTCGCTGGCGACAGCTACCGATGTGCGCTTGACCGGGGTTTTGGCGGTAGTACGAAACCTCGCGGCCAGTTCACTGCTCGACCCTCTCTTGAATGGCCGTACCGTGGAACAGACTGGTTCTATCGAGACATTTTTGCAGACACTGCGTATCGCCGGTCTGGCTCGGGCCGAGCTTCAGGTTGTCACCCTGGAAGAGGGGGGGGCGAGCCACTATCCCACGGAGTTACGACAACGGGTGGTGTCAGGACAGGAGTTTCTCTACATTGACAGTGCCCGTAAACGGATGCTCTTTGTCACTCCGATCGAACGTCAAGAGAGGGTGAAGGGGGGGCTGCTGCTGGAGGTGGAACGTGGGGTGTTGATGGAGTATCTCGGGGCTCCACTGCCATTTGGGGCGATGTTGCTGCGCCGTCATGATCATGCGGTTCTCTATTCCGCGATCTGGGGGTGGAGGAGGAGCTTGGTCGAGTCGAAGAGGTGGGGGTAGATCCGGCAGTGATCGAACACGAGGTGGGGCTGCGGACCTTTCCGGTGATCAAGTTGCGTTACGCTGAAGAGCGCTCCGAGGCCTTTGCGTTGCTCGATGGTCTGCATCAGACCCTGTTGGGGGTGCTGGGAATTGCTCTGCTGGCGTTGATTGCCGGAGTGGTATTGGCAGGGCGGCTGGTGGCGGCGCCGATCTATACCATCACTCGTGAGCTGGAGAGTCGGGAGCGACGACCGGGGGAGCAGGTGCTGCTCTCTGTTGTGGGAGTAGAGGAGGTGGATCGGCTGGTGCGGGCACACAATCAGTTGCAGCATGCCAATGATGATCTCAATCAGGCGCTGCGGGCCCAGTACATGTTGAGTCATCAAGTGTTCGACGCCATGGCGGATGCGTTGGTGGTGACCGACGAAGGTGGTCAGGTCGTGGAGGTGAACCCGGCGGCTATTCGGCTATTGCAGCGAGAGAGTGAATGGTTGACCGGGCGTTCGGTGGATGAGTTGCTCCAGCTCGAGGAGGATCAAGATGGTAGTGTCACCACTGCTGCCGGTGAGGTCGTGCCGGTTCACAGTTCCAGCTCCTTGCTGGAGGATAGTCGTCATCGTATCTATCTATTGCACGATCTGCGTGAACGATTGCGGGCGGAGCAGCAGGAGCAGTATGGGGCCTTTCAGGCCGGTATTGCCGAGATGGCCGGGACCGTGTTGCACAATATCGGCAATGCACTAACCGGTATGCAGGGAGATATCCGGGCCATCCGTAATCAAACCGGTATGCTGGATCAGCTAGTGGAGGTGCTGGAGAACCGCTCTTTGGTGACCGAGGAGACTGCCGGAGAGAGGGTGGAGCCCATTAGCCGCGGCGAGGTGGTACGCCAGAGTGCCGTCATGTTGCGGATGCTGGGGGGGGAGGAGAAGGGGATTCCGAGAGCGTTGCAGCAGCTCGAGGGTGCGATCGAGCACATCGAGGAGGTGATCTCGCTGCAACAGCGGGTTGCCCGACCTACCCGAGACCTCAGTCGGTTCTCTCTGCGTGAGCTTCTGGATAGTGTCGCCGGCATGATCGAGGACACCCTGCGACACTCCAATATCGAACTGGTCATTTCGCTGGAAGGAGAGCTGCCGCGATTGGAATTGCCACGGAACCCATTGATCCAGTTGCTTTTGAATCTGACCAGTAATAGTATGGAGGCGATCTTGAATCAGCGTCGGAGCGCCCCAGAACAGCTAGGGCGGATCGAGTTTTTTGCTGTCATGCCAGAGGACGGAAAGGTCGAACTACAGTTACGGGATAACGGCTGTGGGGTGGAGCCAGAGCGGTTGAAAGGGCTGTTTCATGCCCGCAGTCGGGGCGAGCATCGGGGGCAGGGGCTCCACGCTGCAGGGAATTTCCTCTCCTCCATCGGTGGCACCATTGCGCTAGAGAGTCCGGGTCGGGGACATGGTATGGTGGTGAGAATTGGGCTGCCGCTGACAATCCAGAGGCGGTCTGCCTCCGTTGCTGGCACTTCCCCGGGTGACGAGGGCGAGGAGGAGCGTGTGTGAGGGTAGAGAATAGACGGATATTGGTGGCCGACGATGATGACGTGGTCCTTGAGCTCTATCGTCGTCTGTTCGCGGAGGGGAGTGCTGCACTGCAGAAAGGGGTGGCGGAGATGGAGGCCTTACTTGATCTAGCCACTCCTGGCAATCGAGCGCAGCAGCCAGCTCCCCCGGTTCAGGGAGAGCATC
>CAYFOQ010000024.1:8864-10453 GCA_964344735.1 uncultured Piscirickettsiaceae bacterium | reverse complement strand
ATTGACGGTCTGCACCCAGGGGGAGGAGGCGGTGGAGGCGGTGCGGACGGCGGTGGAGACGATGGTCCCCTACGCAGTCATTATTCTCGATATGCGTATGCCGCCCGGTATCGATGGGCTAGAGACGGCACGGCGGATCCGGGCGCTGGATGAGTTCGCCTACCTGATCTTCGTCTCTGCCCATAGCGACCACACTACCGAAACGATCAGTGCTGAAGTTGGAGAGCGGGTGCTCTACTACCACAAGCCACTGCGGTTGGAAGAGTTGCTGCAGACCGTGCGTAGTCTCTGCTGGAGCTGGAATCAGGGGGATGAACTGCGGATGTTGAAACAGGGGCTGGAGCACCAGGTCGAGCTGCAGACTCGCCGCTTACGGGAGCGGGTGCGTACCACCGAGTTGCTGCACCGTAACGCGGTTTCACGGGAGCAGCGTATTCATGAGGTCAGTCGTCGCAACCACTTTCTCCAGGCCTATCAGGATCTGCGTCTGCTGCTGTCGAAGGCCTCTCTTCCCTCTCCGCAACCGTATCAGGAGGTCGACCCATCCAGAGCGTGCGAGACCGGGAGCAAATTGACGCTGTTACTGGTGGATGACTCTCGTTCGATTCGGGAGAGCTATCGGGCTCATCTGCAGGAGATTGGCTATCAGGTCGAGATCGCTGGAAGTGTCGATGAGGGGATGAGTAAGGCGTTGCTGGCCCCTCCAGACCTGGCACTGATCGATTACAACATGCCGGAGGAGTGTGGCGACCGCCTGATTGCTCGGTTGCGTGAACACACGACCACCGAACTGGTGTTGCCGATTCTCTTCACCAATAGTGGTGACGAGGTGAGCGCGATTCAGGCCGGTGCGGTTTATCTACTGCAGAAAGACGAGGGTACGGAGCAGGTGTTGTGGAAGATGGGGTTGATTCGAGACTATCTTCTGGACTCCCGTAGCGGGCAACGTGCGGGAGAGAGTCTGGTGGCGGAGCGGCTGTCGGCGGATGAGCCGAAGCAGAATCGTCGGGTGCTGCTGGTGGATGACTTTCAGGAGAATATCGATTCGCTGCGGGTGATTCTGGGGCACTCTTCCAGTTATACCGAGGAGTCCTGGTTCCGCCAACTGGAGGGAGGGACGGAGGAGCCTGGGGGAGAGCGGGTCGAATTTGAAATTGCCTCCTTCAATCAAGGGGTGGATGGGGTCGAAGAGGTGTTGCGGGCAGAGCTGGAGGGGACCCCCTATGCCGTGGCACTGGTCGATGTCCATCTGCCACCGGGGATCGACGGGCTGGAGACGGCACGACGAATCCGTCAAATCTCGGAGGAGATCGAGATCATCATCGTTACGGCCTACACGCACTACTCGCTGGAACAGATCCGTGAGGTGCTGGGGGAGAACTTCTCTTTCATGACCAAGCCGTTCTCTCCCATCGATGTTCATCAGCGGATCGTCGAGGGTTGTAGTAAGTGGAATCGCAACTATCGTGTCCGAGCCTCCCATCGGGCTCTGCTCAGTCTGGCGGAAGATATGCAGGAGGAGATTCGACGCCGAATCGAGGTGGAGCAGCAGTTGGAAGCGGCCAGTCAAGCCAAGGATGAGTTTCTCT
>CAYFOQ010000024.1:8191-8851 GCA_964344735.1 uncultured Piscirickettsiaceae bacterium | reverse complement strand
GTCATGAGCTCCGGACCCCCTTGACCACCATCCTCGGCTATAGTGAGATGGTGTTGACCGAACCCGAATTGTCACCAATGGTGGCGGAGATGATGACCAACAGTTCGCTGGCGGGACGAACCCTGTTACAGCTGGTCAACGATATTCTCGATATGTCAAAGATTCGGGCCGGCAAGTTCGAGCTTTCCCCCTCCCATTTCGATCTAGGCAAGACGCTCCATGACCTGGTTGCTCTGATGCGGGTCTACGGTAGTGAGCGTGGGGTGGAGGTGGTGCTGAAGCTGGGGCCAGGGGTCGAACCTCTATTGTTGCAGCAGTGGCATGGGGATCCGATGCGAATCTCACAGATTCTCTTCAACCTGCTGAGTAATGCGATCAAGTTCAGCCACCCGGAGGGGCGGGTGGTGATGCGGGTGGCGCTCTCTCGCACGGCTCGAAGAGGAGAAAGTGGGCGTCAGTGGTACCGTATTCAGGTACGGGACTACGGCGTCGGGATCTCACCCGAGGTGCAATCACGGCTCTTTGCCCCCTTTGAGCAGGCGGGACACTCCACCTCGGCCCGTTTTGGTGGTACCGGTCTAGGGCTCTTTATCGCTCGCAGTCTGGCGCGGATGATGAAGGGGGAGATTGCGGTCGAGAGTGAGGAGGGGGTTGGGTCGA
>CAYFOQ010000024.1:4493-8181 GCA_964344735.1 uncultured Piscirickettsiaceae bacterium | reverse complement strand
GAGCCGGTGTCGCAACAGCAAGAGCAGCGCTACACCTTTCCGCAGTTGCATGGACGGGTGCTGCTGGCAGAGGACACGGTACAGTTGCAGCGGTTGGAGACGATGCTGTTGCAGAAGTATGGGTTGGAGGTGGAGGTGGCCAATAACGGGGCCGAGGCGGTGGAGAAGGGGCGTAGTGGTACCTTTGGCTTGATTTTGATGGAAATGCAGATGCCGGTCATGGGGGGGGTCGAAGCGACCCACCAACTCCGGGCGGGTGGTTGCACTACGCCGATCGTCGCGCTCAGCGCCAATGTCATGGCGGAGCACCGCCAGCAGTTTCAGCAGGCTGGGTGTGATGGTTTTCTTACCAAGCCGATTCAGCGTAATTTGCTGACGGCGGAGCTACAGCGCTACTTTGATCCTACTGATGGTCGTAATGAGAATCGGGAGAGGGGGGCGATAGTAGAGGGGGCAGTCGAGGAGGATGAGGCCGAGATGGATATGCGGGATCTTCTCAGTGACGAGATGTGGCAGGAGTTCTGGGATTATCTGGTTTCAGTGCGAGCGGAGTTGCAGCAGGCCCAGAGGGGGGCGCAGTGGCAACAGCTGCGAGAGCTCGCCCATGTCGTCAAGGGGATCGGCTCCAATTTCGGTCAGCACAGACTCTCGCGACTGGCCGCTGCACTGCAACAGAGTGCCTCCGCTGGAGTCGAGGCGGAGATCGAGCGGGATTATCACGCCCTACTGCAGTGGCTGGAGCAGAATGGTCCTGGTGATTAGCCCCCATCTCTCTGCGGTGATCCCCCACTTTTCTGATACAATTGTCCCCTTGAGAACGCCGGCACGGGCCACTACGGACCGTGCGATTGTATAGAGCCACCGATGACAGATTTCGCCAGGGAGATTCTCCCGATCAATATTGAGGAGGAGATGCGGCAGTCGTACCTCGACTACGCCATGAGCGTGATTGTCGGGCGCGCGCTCCCCGATGCCCGGGATGGGCTGAAACCGGTTCACCGTCGCGTACTCTACGCCATGAGCGAACTAGGGAACGAGTGGAATCGTCCCTACAAGAAGTCGGCTCGCATTGTCGGTGATGTCATCGGTAAGTACCATCCCCATGGAGATACGGCGGTCTATGACACCATCGTGCGGATGGCGCAGCCGTTCTCGATGCGTTATCTGTTGGTCGATGGTCAGGGTAATTTCGGTTCGGTCGATGGGGACTCGGCTGCGGCAATGCGTTACACCGAGATCCGAATGTCGCGGATGGCGCACGACCTGCTGGCTGATCTCGATAAGGAGACGGTCGACTTTACGCCCAATTACGATGAGAGTGAGCATGAGCCCTCGATTCTGCCGACTCGTATCCCCAATTTGCTGGTCAATGGCTCGGAGGGGATTGCGGTCGGGATGGCGACCAAGATTCCCCCCCATAATCTGACTGAGGTGATCGAGGCCACCATCGCGCTGATCGATGACCCCACGATCGACATCGCAGGGCTGATGGCCCATTTGCCAGGGCCTGATTTCCCGACCGGGGCCACGATCAATGGGGTGAAGGGAATTCATGAGGCCTACCACACCGGTCGGGGACGGATCCAGGTCCGAGCCCGGACCCATGTGGAGGGAGAGGAGGGGAAGAGGCAGGCGATCATCGTCGATGAGTTACCGTTTCAGGTCAATAAGGCCCGTTTGCTGGAGCGTATCGGTGAACTGGTGCGGGAAAAGAAGTTGACCGGGATCTCGGGGCTGCGTGACGAGTCCGATAAGGATGGTATGCGGATGGTTATCGAGCTCAAACGGGGCGAGGTAGCGGAGGTGGTACGCAACAACCTGTTCAAGCAGACCACCCTGCAGCATGTCTTCGGTATCAACATGGTGGCGCTGGTGGATGGGCAACCGCGGTTGCTCAATCTCAAACAGTCACTCGAGGTATTTGTTCGTCATCGTCGCGAGGTGGTGACCCGCCGCACCCGTTATGAACTGCGCAAGTCTCGTGAGCGGGTCCATGTGCTGGAGGGGTTGGCGATCGCACTGACCAATATCGATCCCATCATTGCCCTGATCAAGGGATCCGCCAATCCAGCCGAGGCCCGGATCAAATTGATGTCCCAGGGGTGGCCGCCCGGAATCGTCCTGGAGATGTTGCAACGTGGTGATGTGGCCGATACTCGACCGGAAGATCTGGAGCCGGGGCTCGGGTTGATCGATGGCGTCTATCATCTCTCGCTGGTGCAGGCACAGGCGATACTCGACCTCAAGCTTCATCGTCTCACCGGGTTGGAGAAGGATAAGATCCTCGAGGAGTATCGACTGTTGCTGCAGCGAATCTCTGAACTATTGGAGATTCTTCGGGATGCGGTACGGTTGATGGCGGTGATTCGGGAAGAGCTGGAGGAGATGCGGGATCGTTACGGTGACCCGCGTCGAACCGAAATTACCCAGACCGAAGCCGATCTCACCCTGGAAGATCTGATCAATGAGGAGGAGCGGGTGGTTACCCTCTCCAACGGGGGGTATGTCAAGTCCCAACCGGTGGCTGACTATAGCGCCCAGCGCCGGGGTGGACGGGGGCGTAGTGCGGCAACGACCAAGGATGAGGATTTTATCGAGCGCCTGGTGGTGGCCAATAGTCACGATACGGTTCTCTGTTTCTCCACCCGAGGACGGCTCTACTGGCTCAAGGTTTATCAGTTCCCTCAGGCCGGCCGTAGTGCCCGTGGGCGTCCGATCAATAATTTGTTGCCGCTGGAACCGGGGGAACGCATCACGGCCTTCCTGGCGGTACGGGAGTACAGCGATGATCAGTACGTCTTCATGGCTACCGCTAGTGGTACCGTCAAGAAGACCGTGTTGACCGATTTCTCTCGCCCACGTGCGGCCGGGATCATCGCCGTTGAGTTACGGGATGATGATCAGTTGGTCGGGGTGGAGTTGACCAGTGGGGATTGCGATATCATGCTCTTCGCCAGCGGTGGCAAGGCGGTGCGCTTCAACGAGTCGAACGTGCGGGCGATGGGACGTACCGCTCGTGGGGTCAAAGGGATGGAGCTTGCCACTGGCGAGCGCATCATCTCTCTGTTGGTGCCCCGTAAGGATTCGATTCTGACCGCAACCGAGAACGGCTACGGCAAGCGTACTTCGTTACAGGAGTATCCCTGCAAGGGGCGGGGAACCAAGGGGGTGATCTCAATCCAGACCTCGGAGCGTAATGGTGCGGTGATTGGAGCGGTACAGGTGGATGAGGGGGAGGAGATTATGATGATTACCGATGGAGGGACGCTGGTCCGTACCCGGGTTGACGAGGTCTCGGTGCAAGGGCGAAACACCCAGGGGGTGACATTGATCCGGCTCTCTCAGGAAGAGAAGTTGATCGGGATCGAGCGGGTGGAAGAGAGCCAGCAGGAGGAAGAGGAGGCCTAGCCGGTTTCAGAGGTGAGTTGAACAGTTAGATTTTTTGATCTGTGTCGAGGGAGAGCAACAGAATGGCAAGAAGCTATAACTTTAGTGCGGGACCGGCAATGTTGCCGGCTGCCGTAATCGAGCGGGCGCAGCAGGAGCTGTTGGAGTGGGGTGAAGCCGGGATGTCGGTGATGGAGATGAGTCACCGCGGCAAAGATTTTATGTCGATTGCGGAGAAGGCTGAGGCCGATTTAAGGGCGTTGATGGCCATTCCCGATCACTATAAGGTGCTCTTCCTGCA
>CAYFOQ010000024.1:3801-4451 GCA_964344735.1 uncultured Piscirickettsiaceae bacterium | reverse complement strand
GGGGCAGGGGGCTGACTATCTCAACACCGGAATGTGGTCGAAGAAAGCGATCGCCGAGGGGCGACGTTTCGGTGAGGTTCGGGTGGCGGCAGATACCTCTGCAGCGGGATTCTGCACGGTACCGCAGCAGCAGGAGCTTGATCTCAATCCCAATGCGAGCTACCTCCACTACACCCCTAACGAGACCATCGGTGGGGTGGAGTTCGATTATATCCCGGAGAGTGGCGCGGTTCCGCTGGTGGCGGACTTCTCCTCCACCATCCTGTCGCGTCCGGTGGATGTCTCTCGCTATGGCATCATCTATGCCGGGGCCCAGAAGAATATCGGACCGGCCGGCCTGACCCTGGTGATCGTTCGTGAAGATCTGATCGGGCAGGCAGGAGAGAGTACCCCGGCGATGTTCAATTATGCGACCCATGCCGATAATGGCTCGATGTACAACACGCCACCCACCTACAGTTGGTATATGGCCGGCCTGGTATTCGAGTGGCTGCGGGAGCAGGGGGGGCTGGAGGCGATGGCCGAGATCAACCGTCGCAAGGCGATGAAGCTCTATGACCTGATCGACCGCTCTGACTTCTACGCCAACCCGGTAGAGAAGCGTGGGCGGTCATGGATGAATGTTCCCTTTACCCTCGCCAATGCCGAAC
>CAYFOQ010000024.1:0-3686 GCA_964344735.1 uncultured Piscirickettsiaceae bacterium | reverse complement strand
CTCAACAATATCTCGGTGGCCGGCCTGGCTCGGTTGCCACGTGATCGATACGAGGTGGCCTCCGAAATTACCCATCCAGACGCCATTTTGTTGCGCTCTTTCAAAATGCACGACATGGAGATTCCAGAGACGCTGCAGGCGGTGGGACGGGCCGGTGCCGGTGTCAACAACATCCCAGTGGACAAAATGAGTGCCCGTGGTATTCCGGTCTTCAATGCCCCAGGGGCCAATGCCAATGCGGTCAAAGAGCTGGTGATTGCCAGCATGTTGATGGCGAGTCGTAATATTGCCCAGGCGTGGGACTACGCCAGAAATCTCGAGGGTGACGATAGTCTCATCGCCAAGGATGTCGAAGCCGGAAAGAAAAAGTATGTCGGCTTCGAGTTGCCAGGGCGTACGCTGGGGGTGGTGGGGCTGGGGGCGATCGGGGTTCAGATTGCCAACGCGGCGATCTCCCTGGGGATGCGGGTCGTGGGGTACGATCCCTCGATGACGATTCAGAGCGCCTGGAAGCTCTCTGCCGATGCGGTGCGGGCTCACAGTATCGAGGATCTGCTCTCCCAGTCTGATTTCATTACCTTCCACGTTCCATTGATCGATGCCACCCGTAATATGATCAACCGGGAGCGGCTGGAGGTGATGAAGGATAATGTGGTGGTCCTCAATTTTGCTCGTGGTGGTATTGTGGATGACACGGCCGTGTTGGCAGGACTCGACTCGGGTAAAATCTACTCCTACATCAATGATTTTCCGACCAACCTCAATAAGAATCACCCACGCGTGGTGACGTTGCCTCACCTTGGGGCCTCTACGGTCGAGGCCGAGGATAACTGTGCGGTAATGGTGGCGGATCAGGTCCGAGAGTTTCTCGAGAGTGGCAATATCACCAACTCGGTCAATTTTCCCGAGATGGTGATGCCGCGCGCCGGGGATACCCGGATCACCGTGGCCAACTCCAATGTCCCCAATATGGTCGGGCAGATCACCTCGTTACTGGCTGACGCCAGCATCAACATCGTCGATATGATGAACCGCTCCCGTGGGGATCTCGCCTACAACATCCTAGATGTTGAGGGGAGCGTTGAGGAGGGACTGGTAGCCCGGATCGGAGAGATCGAAGGGGTGCTCTCGGTCCGTATCCTCTAGTTCGATCATTGATGTCCGAGCAGCGGCTGCGGTCGATTCGTGAAGAGATTGACCAGCTGGATCAGGAGATCCAGCGGTTGATCAACGCTCGTGCCCGACTTGCTCAGGAGGTGGCGGAGATCAAGTTGGCGGCCACTGCTGGGGGAGAGGTGACCTTCTATCGTCCTGAACGGGAAGCCCCGGTGATCTCGGCGGTGATGGCACGTAATGATGGCCCGTTGGGGGATGAGGAGATGGCGCGGCTATTTCGTGAGATCATGTCGGCCTGCCTGGCGTTGGAAGAGCCGATGCGAATTGCCTACCTTGGTCCTGAGGGAACCTTCACCCAGGCGGCGGCGCTGAAACAGTTTGGTCACTCGGTCAAGACCTTGTCAATGGCGACCATCCCGGCAGTATTTCACCAGGTGGAGTCGGGAGAGTGCCATTACGGTGTGGTTCCGGTAGAGAACTCCACCGAGGGGGTCATTACCCATACCCTCGATATGTTTATCAATTCACCGCTGCAGATCAATGGTGAGGTCGAGTTGCGTATCCATCACTGCCTGCTGGGGCGACGTGATGAGATGAGTGATGGTAGTATCGTGCGGGTCTACTCACATCAGCAGGCGCTGGCGCAGTGCCGTAACTGGCTCGATGAGCAGATGGCTGGAGTGGAGCAGGTTGCCGTCTCCAGTAATGCCGAGGCGGCCCGGCGGGCTGCTGCGGAACCGGGTACGGCGGCGATCGCTGGAGAGGTTGCGGCTGAGATCTATCATCTCGATCTGTTGGCGCAGAAGATCGAGGATGAGCCGGATAACACCACCCGCTTTTTGGTGATTGGCCGACACGCTCCGCAACCCAGTGGTAAGGATAAGACCTCACTGTTGATTTCGACCGCCAATCGTCCTGGAGCGCTCTATGGGCTGCTTTTCCCCTTCTCCGAAAATGGGGTGTCGATGACCCGTATCGAGTCTCGTCCCTCACGCCGGGGAAACTGGGACTATCTCTTTTTTGTCGATATCGAGGGTCATGCCGAGGACCCCCATGTTGACCGGGCACTCACGCTGCTGGAGTCTAACGCCTCGATGTTTCGAGTGCTGGGCTCCTACCCCAAGGCGATCCTGTAATGACTATGACGCTAGCTGCTCAGGCCGTGGCCGGTGTTCAGGGGTTACACCCCTACCAGCCGGGAAAACCGATCTCGACCCTGGCTCGGGAGCTGGGGCTTGATCCGGAACAGATCATCAAACTGGCCTCGAATGAGAACCCGCTCGGTCCTTCGCCGGTGGTCAATGGTGCGGTGAAGAGTGCTCTGGAGGAGCAAGGGCGATATCCGGATGGAGGAACTGTGGCGCTGCGTCAACGGCTGGGGCAGCACCATGGGATCGATCCAGAACGGATCACCGTGGGCAATGGCTCCAATGATCTCCTCGATCTGGTAGCCCGAGTCTTCCTGCAGCCAGGACGGTCGGCAGTCTGCTCCCAGTATGCCTTTGCCGTCTATCCGTTGGCGATACAGGCGGTAGGGGCGGAAGCGATTGTGGTTCCGGCCCGGGATTGGGGGCACGATCTCGAGGCGATGGCAGCAGCGGTACGAGCAGATACTGCCGTGGTCTGGGTGGCCAACCCCAATAATCCAACCGGAACCTGGGTCAAGGACGATCACCTGAGGCATCTGCTTGATATCGTTCCATCCCATGTGGTGGTGGTGGTGGATGAGGCCTATTTCGAATATGTTGAGGCGGAGGGCTATCCAGATAGCAGCCACTGGCTCGATCACTACCCCAATCTGATTGTGACCCGTACTTTCTCCAAAGCCTATGGGCTGGCGGGATACCGGATCGGTTATGCTCTCTCCAGTGGGGAGGTGGCGAATCTGCTCAATCGGGTTCGCCACCCCTTCAACGTCAATGCCCTGGCTCAGGTGGCGGCGCTGGCGGCGCTGGGGGATCGGGAACATCTGGTCCGGGGAGTGGAGCTCAATCGTCTGGAGATGAGAAGATTGATCGAGGGGCTGAAGGGGTTGGGGTTGCGGTCGATTCCATCGGTGGGTAACTTTGTCGCGGTAGATCTGGAGCGACCAGCACTGCCGGTATTCCAGACACTGGAGCGGCACGGGGTGATTGTCCGTCCGGTTGCCAATTACGGGATGCCGAACCATTTACGGGTGACCGTCGGGTTGCCACAAGAGAACCAGCGTCTGCTGGAGGCGTTGACCGTGGTCCTGGGGGAGATCGAATGATTGCAAAACTGGCGCTGTTGGGGGTGGGGTTGATCGGTGGCTCGCTGGTTCGCGCCCTGCGTGAAGCTGGGGCGGTGGAAAGGGTGGTCGGTTTTGGTCGAGGTCGCGAGAACCTGCAGCGGGCATTGGCTCTGGGGGTGATCGACGAGATCGCCGAGAGTGTGGCTGAGGCGGTGGCGGAGGCCGATTTGGTGGTATTGGCCACTCCTTTGGGGGCGATGGAGGGGCTGCTGCGGGAGGTGAAGGGGGTGATCGGACCACAGACGGTGGTGACCGATGTTGGTAGTGTCAAGTGGAGTGTGGTGCGAGATGCCCAGCG
>CAYFOQ010000023.1:10870-23026 GCA_964344735.1 uncultured Piscirickettsiaceae bacterium | reverse complement strand
CAGATCAAGTGCGGAGAGTGCGGCCATCAATCTTCTCCCGAAAGCGGGGCGACCGCCCTTATCAAACGCCCAACATCACCACTCTCTCGAGCCACCCCCTCCAGCCCCTGCGCTACCGACTCGATCATGACCGCAGAAGTGACCAGCACGAATGCCAGCAGTGTCGGCATGACCACCCCCTCGTACGGTCCCCTCGAGGGGGAGAGCGGAGCCCCCTCCGGCCCCCCTCCTTGGTAATGGTCACTCACCACTCGAAAGAGATATCCCGCCTCTACCACCGTCGCCAGCAGAAAGACCACCAGCGCCAACCACTGCAGGGGGCCACCCCCCTCCACCAACCCCGTCAACAGGGTGTACTTGGCCCAGAACCCCGGCAGCGGTGGTACTCCGACGATCGATAAGGAGAAGAGCGCAAAGAGCAGTACCGAATAGCGATTGAGTGGGCGCTCGATCAGCAGAAACAGAGCTGGCTTCACCAGCAGATGGTGTAAAGAGAGCGCGATTCCCACCAGTAACCCCAACTCCAGTGAGAGTGAGAAGGCGATAAAGATCATCCCCAACTGTCCGATGGAGGAGTAGGCCAACATCCGTCGCAACGACCGCGCCCGCCAGGCTGCCAGCTCGCCACTCAGTGCTCCGAGCATCCCCAACACCAACAGAACTTCGGCGGCCGTTTCGAGCGGAAAGAGCAGCAACAGCAGTCGTACCACCATCACCACCACCAGCTTCGAGACCACCCCTGCCAGCAGTGCCGAAAAACGTGGAGAGACCACGCTGTAGACCTCCGGCACCCAATAGTTGACGGCAAACAGTTCGGCCTTGACCCCGAACCCGAGCAGCAACAGCAGGAAGGCGGAGAGTGGCAGCTCGACTTCAGCGGTGGTAACCAGACGCGCCAGATCGGCCAGATTGAGCGTGCCGGTGTGACTGTAGATCAGGGCGATACCGGAGAGCGCCAACACCGATCCCAATCCACTCAACAGTAGATAACGCAGGGTCACCAGTGGAGCGACACGACTCTCTGCCACGCCAATCAGACCAAAAGTGGCCACCGCCATCAGCTCGTAGAAGACATAGAAATTAAACAGATCCCCCGCCAATACCATACCGCTACCAGCAGCGGTAAAGAGCAACATCAACATCTGCTCCTGTGGTTTCCCCTGGCGCGGCCACAACAGCAACAGCCCCGTCTGCAGTGCCAATAACAGCACCCAGGCGAGTCGATCCAGATAGAGATTGATCCCCAGCGGAGCGATGAAACCACCCAGTGTAATCGACAGCGGTTGCTGCTCCAGGCCCTGCCCCCCCCAGAGGGAGAGCAGCAGCAGGAACAGCAGCAGAAGCTGCCCCACTATCGTTGCACCACCCCGACGAATCCAGCCAACGGTCATCACCGGCCGTAACAGGAAGGCAACCAACAGCGGCAGCACGATCAGCGCAGGCAACAGCGACGACGGACTCATTCCTGCCCTCCAAGGTCAGCCCTTGGGGCATCGAGGGAACGACGCCTGTTCATCCTCTCCTCTCGATCCAGTGCGGACTGCAACTGCTCCAGCGCCCGACTACGCGACAGACTCCCCCCTTGCTGTCGCACCCGGATCAGCAGTACGATCGCCAAGGCTTCGATTCCAACCCCGATGACGATTGCGGTCAGTACCATCGCCTGCGGAACAGGATCGACCATCAGCGAGGGGAACAGCCCAGCCTGTGCGATCGGCGCCTCCCCGTTCCAGCGAAACCCTGCCAGCACCAGCAATAGATTGGCTCCAGCCTCTGCGATCACCAGTGCCAACACCATACGAAAAAGGTGGTTGGAGAGCAGCAGACCAGCCACTCCGATACCGATCAGCCCCACTGCACCAAAATAGAGGATAGAGAGGATCACGCCCTACTCCCGCGCCAAATGGAACAGCAGCGCCGCCAACTCCGCCCCAACCTTGAGCCCTACCAGTAGATAGAGCAGCGGCAGGGTACCGGCAGAGAGCAGATGACCCAAAGTGCCGGGCTGCAGTAGAGGGGCCAGAAACCCTTTACCGGAGAGCAATGCCAACCCGCCAATCAGGATAAAGAGTGCTCCGGCAGCCCCTTCGACCCACCCCAGTAGTGCTCCTGACAACGGATTGCGGGAACGACCCGAGCCGGAGAGTTGCGACAGGAAGAGTGCGGTAGCGAGAATCACCCCCCCCTGGAAACCACCTCCCGGGGTGAGATGGCCGTGAACGACGATGTAGAGCCCCAACAGTATCAGCAGTGGAACCAGAACGCTGGTAGCACTCTCCAGCACCTCCCCCAGATAGGTGGTAGTCATACGCTCGGCAGCAGAAGATCCAACAGAGAGCAACAGCCCTGCCGCTGTGGCCGCAGCAAAGAGGATCGCCAGCTCCCCCAGCGTATCAAGCCCCCGATAGGCCAGTACCACGGTCGTAACCAGGTTGGCCGCCCCCAATTCCGGTCCCTGTTGCTGAATCAAACTTCCGGCTCGCATCGGTGGGTCACCCAACGGCGCCTGCAATAGCAGGGCGTAGAGGAAAAAAGCGACCCCTACACTCATCAGTAGTGGTCCCCAGTGAAAACCTCGACTCTCCCGGTTACGCATCGTCGTCACCACCGAAAAGCTGCAGCCGCCAGAGCGCCAGGGCCAGGATCAGACTGCCAAGCCCAAGACCGACCACCCCCTCGGTCATCGCCACATCCGGTGCAGCCAACCACGCCAGCAGCAGCGTCAATCCAAGCGATACCACCGAGAGTGCCACCACTGCAGCCAGATGACTGCGCAACAACAGTGCTGCAGCGGCCCCACTCAGCATGATCACCACCAGCACGGTGATCAACATCGAGGAGAGTAGCGGATCCATCATTCGCCTCGCTCCTGTTCCCGCCCCCAGGGCACCACGCCGGACTGAAGCAGGGCACGGGCCAGGGTCGAGGATCCAACCGGATTGGTGATCAACACCAGCAGTGCCACCACAACCAGTTTCAAGATCCAATCCGGGCGGTGGAAGGCAACCCCGGCCAGTACCGCCAACGTCCCCAACGTAGCCGCCTTGGTTCCGGCCTGAATTCGGGTATAGGGGTCGGGCATTCGGACCACACCAATGGCCCCCAACAGGAGGAAAAGCATCCCCAGGAGTAACAGCAGATCCCCCACCCCACTCACTGCTGCGCTCCCGTCCGGGCAGCCATCACCACTCGTGCCAGAACCACCACACCAACAAAGGCAAGGAGTGCAAACAACAGTGTCAGATCGAGCAACAGTGGCGCATCCAGCCAGAATGCCAGTAGTGGTATCAGCGCAGTGATGATCACCGTCAGGGTATCTGCCGCCACCATACGGTCCCCCACCCCGGGACCACGAAGCAGGCGATAGAGCACCAACAGCAGCGCCAGCGCGATTCCCCCCATCACGATGAGACCACTCATCGCAGAAATTTCCTGATTTCCGTCTCGAAAGGGGTCGCTATGGCGGCAGTAGCCTGCTGCAGTCGCTCCTGGGTGTCGCCACAGCCGTTCAATGAAGTGCCATCGATCCAGTGAATCTGGAGTCGTCCCGGGGCACTATCGACGGTGAGCGTCCCCGGGGTCAGCGTGATGCTATTGGCCAACAGCAGTCGACCCAGCGGTGATACCAATGCGCTCTCGATTTCGACCACCACCGGATCGATCGGCAGCGCTGGGGTCAGTACCCGACGGGCCATATCGATATTGGCCCGCACCAGGGCCACGAAGAAGAGTGCCACAAAACGCAACAGGCCAACCAAGGCCGTCACAGAGAGAATGACGGCCGGAGCATCATCCCGACCATCAGCGACATCCACCACACGTGAGCGTCGACCCAACACCAGAGCCACGGCGGCAGCCAGTAGCGCCATCCCCCACTCAGCGGGATCACTGAGGCCGGTCAGTGCCAACCAGATCACTGTCAGCAGAATGAATCCGATCATCGGTTACTCCTGTAGCTGCAGATTTCCATGTCCTCATCCCTGCGCATGAACAGCGCCGGATCATACTCGAAAGAGGCAGAGGGTAACCATGAATATTTTGTTACTGCAACCATTTCCCCCTTTTCATACGCCTCCGTTCCACCGATAATTACCTCGGTTGTATCGTTAACTGCCCAACAATGGAATTGTATATGCCCGAAGAGAATAACACCCCCTCTAGCAGTCGGAGTGCCACCAAAAAGAAGAGCGTGAAGAAGAAGAGTTCCGTGGCCCGACGCGCCGCCACCAAGAAGACCGTTACCAAGAAGGCGGCCCCCAAGAAGAGCACGCCAACCAAGAGCACCGTCAAGAAGAGTGTCGCCACCAAGAAGAGCGTGACCAAAAAGAGTCGACGTAAGGCGGCTCCCAGCAGCGATGCCCCCGCCTCTCCCCGTCCCCAGGTAACCCCGGAGCAGCGCTATCGCATGATCGAAGAGGCGGCCTACTATCTGGCAGAGCGGCGTGATTTCGCCCCCGGCCATGAGATGGAGGATTGGGTCACTGCAGAGAAGATGGTCGAAGCCCACATCGAGACCTTGAACCGAAACTGATCACGACGACCCACTACTGACGGAGGATTCGATGGTACAACGAAAAATCCCGGAGTGTAGAGACTGTCACGCCCGTGTCGATAGTGTGCTGCTTCGTCAGACACTGGCACTGGTACTCGCAGGGGGAGAGGGAAGCCGGATGGGAAAGCTGACCCGCTGGCGGGCCAAACCGGCAGTCCCCTTCGGCGGTAAGTTCCGCATCATCGACTTCCCTCTCTCCAACTGCGTCAACAGTGGGATCAAACGGATCTGTGTGCTGACACAGTACAAGGCCCACTCCCTGATCCACCACCTCAAACGGGCCTGGAACTTCATGCGTGACGAGATCGGGGAGTTTGTCGAGATCGTCCCGGCACAACAGCGGCTGGAGAAGAGCTGGTATAGCGGTACCGCCGATGCGGTCTACCAGAACCTCGACATCATCCGCAGTCACAATCCAGAGTATGTGCTGATCCTCGGGGGGGATCATGTCTACAAAATGGACTACGGCCCGCTAATCACCGAACATGTAGACCGAGGAGCCGATGTGACGGTGGTCTGTCTCGAGGCCCCCACTACCGAGGCCTCTCGCTTCGGCGTGATGTCGGTCGATGAGGAGATGAGGGTGAACGGTTTTATCGAGAAACCGACTCACCCCCCCGAACTACCGGATCAACCGGGAATGTCGCTGGCCTCGATGGGGATCTACGTCTTCAATACCCAATTCCTACTACAGATACTGGATCAGGACGCGGCCAACCCCGACTCCTCCCACGACTTCGGGAAAAACATCCTGCCACGGATCTTTCCCAATCACGACGTCTACGCCTACCCCTTCCGCAACCCTCAGGGGGTACAATCATTCTGGCGCGATGTCGGTACCCTGGACTCCTACTGGGAGGCCAACATGGATCTGGTCGATACCCGACCTCAGCTCGACCTTTACGACAGCAACTGGCCGATCTGGAGCTATCAGCCACAACTGCCACCGGCCAAGTTCGTCTTCAATGACGACGATGGCCGCCGCGGGGTGGCGATCGACTCACTGGTCTCGGGTGGTTGCATCGTCTCCGGGGCCGAGGTGGTCCGCTCGCTACTCTTCTCCGGGGTACGGGTAGAGGACTACAGTACGGTACACAACTCCGTGGTGCTCCCCAACTGCCGTATCGGCAGCCGCTGCAAGATCAATAACGCGATCATCGACAAGAACACCACCATCCCCGATGACACCATCATCGGATATGATGAGGTGGCCGATCGCAAGCGCTTCACCGTGACCGACGACAAGGGGATCATTCTGGTCACGCGGGAGTCGTTCGACCTTACTGCTACCTGATCGAGTTCATGTCTACCAACACCCCGATACGTGTCGCCCTTTACTGGCACATGCACCAGCCGAGCTACCGCAACCTCCTCACCGGAGAAACCACTCAACCCTGGACCTACCTCCATGCGCTCAAGGATTATGCCGACATGGCCTACCACCTGGAGCAGGTTCCCGGGGCCCGAGCCACGGTCAACTTCGTTCCGGTACTGCTGGACGAGATTGAACGCTATGCCGAAGAGGTGACTGCTCATCTGAGCACAGGGACCCGACTACTCGACCCCATGCTCTCCTGGCTGGCGAACGACCGCCCACTGCCACAGCAGGAGCAGCCTCGACGACAGCTGATCGCAGACTGTCTACGGGCCCACGAAAAGCAGATGATCGCGGTTTATCCGCACTATCAAGCGCTGGCCGAACTGGCACGACCCGTGGTAGCCGGGGAGACCAACCCCCGCTATCTCAGTGACGACTTCATCATCGATCTGCTAGTCTGGCACCACCTCAGTTGGCTGGGAGAGAGTATCCGCCAAACCAGCCCGGTCTCTGATCGTCTCTTCCAAATCGGCAGTGGCTTCACCCTGGAGGATCGCCAGACACTACTGGCGCTGATTGCCGAAACCTTGCAACAGCTCATTCCACGCTATCGTACCCTGCACCAGAACGGTCGGGTCGAACTCACACTCTCCCCCTACGCTCACCCCATTATTCCTCTACTACTGGATACCACTGCAGCTCATCAGAGCCAGCCCGATGCCCCACTCCCCCACTCCACCTTCCCTCAGGGTGAGAAACGTGCCAACTGGCACTTCCGCTACGCCCTGGAGCGGTTCCAACACCACTTCGGCTTCCGTCCCGATGGACTCTGGCCCTCCGAAGGGGCGATCTGCACCTCCACGCTACGTCTAGCGGAGGCCCACGGTATTCGCTGGTGTGCCACCGGAGAGCAGGTGTGGCGCAACACCCTCGACGACAACCGGATCTCTCCCCCGGATTGCCCCCCTGGGGCCCCACTACAACTCAAGGGAAGCCAACTCTACTGTTTTGCTCGCAGTGATGCCATCTCCGACCGCATCGGCTTCATCTACGCCCCCTGGCATAGCGATGACGCCGTCAATGACCTGATCGACCAGATCCTCGCAGTGGGCCATAGCCATCACTGGCACCCTAACCACCTGCTTGCCATCATCATGGATGGTGAGAACGCCTGGGAGCACTACCCCCAGAACGGCTGGCATTTCTTGCGTACGCTCTACCAGCGACTATTGGAACACCCTGGAGTCGAGCTTACTCACTTCAGTGAGGCACTGACGCAGGGAACGGCCGAGGAGGCCATCGAGGTGGAGCGAATCACCGCTGGAAGCTGGGTCTATGGCACGCTTTCGACCTGGATCGGCAATACTGAAAAGAATCGGGCCTGGGAACTCCTCAACCAGGCCGCATATGATCTACAGCCAACACTGGACCACACCAACCACCCCGACCTTCCCCTGCAGATGGCCACCTGTGAAAGTTCAGACTGGTTTTGGTGGCTGGGAGAAGAGCCGCCCAGCCTCTCCGCCAGCGAGTTCGACCAACTCTTTCGTACCCATCTGCAGAATCTCTATCGGATGGGAGATCGTCCTCCACCCGCAGAACTACAGCAACCGATAGACCCCCGCGGGGGTGTCGAAGGGGGGACCGGAACCATGAAACAGGTTGTCCATGAGTAAGATTCGTCAGGCCGGGATTCTGCTCCACCCCACCTCACTCCCCGGACCGGGGCCAACGGCGACACTTGATGATGTACTACCCTGGCTAGATTTTCTGCAGCGGGCCGGAATCGGACTCTGGCAGATTCTCCCGCTCAACCCGGTGGGTGAAGACCTCTCCCCCTACAACAGCAGCTGCGGCTTTGCCGGCAATGATCGCCTACTACCGGATGAAGCGATAACCGAGCCGATCCCGGAGGTGGAACTGAACCGGTTTCGTCAACAAAACCACTACTGGCTTCCTGACTACGCCCTGTTCAGCGCACTACACCAACGTTATGACCACCAACCGTGGTACCAGTGGCCGCAGCCACTGCGGGATCGTCACCCCCAGGCGTTATCACAAGCACAGAAGGATCTCGCTGAAGAGATCGAGTGGGTAGAGCAACGGCAGTGGCTATTCGATCGCCACTGGCAACAGATCCACCGGGCGTGTCAACAGCGGGGGATCACGCTAGTGGGGGATCTACCCTATCTTTGTGCCCATGATAGCGCTGATGTCTGGGCCCACCGTACCCTCTTTCAGCTGGATGAGGAGGGATTCCCGATCGAGGTGGCTGGAGTCCCACCCGACTATTTTTCTGAAACCGGTCAGTGGTGGGGCAACCCGGTCTACCACTGGGAAAACCATCAGCAGAGTGACTTTCGTTGGTGGATCGAGCGGTTCCGTGCGGTACTGCGCTGGGTCGATCAGGTTCGCTTCGACCACTTTCGTGGGCTCAGTGGCTACTGGTCGATTCCGGCCACCGCAGAGGATGCCCGTGGTGGTCGCTGGGTATCCGCGCCGGGGGACGCTCTACTACAACGGCTGCAGCAGACGCTCGAGCAGGAAGAGCTGCCAATCATCGCCGAGGATCTCGGTCTCATCACCACCGACGTCATCGCCCTGCGAGAGCGCCACCGACTCTCCGGAATGGCGGTGATGCAGTTCGGCTTCGATGGCAGCCCGGATAACCCCCATCTTCCCGCCAACCACCTCCCCGGGGTGGTGGCCTATAGTGGTACACACGACAATGATACCCTGTTGGGATGGTATCAAGAGCTCGATACCGAAACCCGACAGCGAGTGGTCGAGACGCTTGCGATTCAACCGCGTACCCCGCCCCCACTGCAGTGGCAACTACTCGCCCCCCTCCTCGCCTCCAACGCCAACCGGGTCATCATTCCATTCCAGGATATCCTCGGGCTCGACTCCACCGCCCGCATGAACATTCCTGGAGTCAGCGACGGCAACTGGCGCTGGCGCCTACCCCAGAAGCGCCTCGATCCAGCATTGGCCGACACCCTCCGCGCCCAATTACAGCACCACAACCGTGCACTGCCATGATCGATCCGCAAAGATCTTTCTACAACAAAACCGGCTATGCTATGATCCGACTCTGATGTCGATATGGGGAAAAGGTCAGGGCGAGGTTGAGACGATGACGACAATACTGGCAGTCGATGACTCCGCTTCTATGCGTAGTGCTATCAAGTATGCCCTGGTTGAGAAGGGGCGGTATGAGCTGGTGCCAGCCGAGGATGGGAAACATGCACTGGGACTGATCGATCAGTGGCGGGAGCTTGGAGACCATTTCGATCTGATACTGGCGGACATCAACATGCCCCACATAGACGGTTTCGAGATGGTGGAGACCATCCGGGCCATGCCCGACTACCGTTTCACCCCCATTCTCTTTCTCACCACCGAGAACTCTCCGGCGGCCAAACAGCGAGGGCGTGATCTCAACGCTACTGGCTGGATCAACAAACCCTTCAGTCCGGAAAAACTCCTCGCCATCGTGCAACAGGTGTTGGAGCAATAACAGACTATCGAACCTTTAGCGGAGGTAATCGAAAAGCGATAGCCCCTGGATCTTGGTATAGGCCTGCTGTGCCGCCTGCATCCCCACCTGCTCCATGTTGAAATCGGAGATCGCCTCGGCAAAATCGACGTCGTTGATATTGGAGAGAGAGTCCTTGAGCTTATCGATGAAACGCTCCTCTACCTCCCGGTGGCGCTCGATCATATTCATCCGGGCACCGATCTTGGACTGTACGGTCAGCACCCGTTCGATCCCCTGATCGAGCTGATTGACCAGACCATTGGAAGAGGCCACTTGAGGATTGTCCGGATCGGCCGGGTCCAGCCACTCGGCCAGATCTCCCAGTGTAGAGAAGAGATCGCTCTCATCCCCGCTGGAGAAATCGCCAAACACATCAACCCCGCTATCGCGCGAGATGATCTGCTGGCCCACACTGATGGGAACCTGGCGATTGGAGTCATTGCCCTCGAAGGTGACCGCTGCAGTACGGGGATCTTCACTCTTGAAGGGACCGGGTGCGGTTGGAGTCTTGGAGCCGGCGAAGATGTACTCTCCCTGCTCGTCACGGGTATTGGCCAAGTTGAAGACGGCAGCACGAATCTGTCGGAGCTCCATAGCGATCGCCCGGCGACTCTGAGAGGAGTTGGTTCCAGAGATCCCCTGCAGTGCCAGTTCACGGGCCCGCTGAATATTTTCGGTTACCCCCTCCAGGGTCGCCTCTTGCAGAGAGAGTGAAGAGGTCACCATATCGGCATTGCGCAGATACTGCTCGGTGGTGGCAATGGAGTCTTTAAGGTTGAGTACCACCGCAGAGTTGACCGGGTCGTCCGAGGGCCGCAGGATCTTGCGACCGGTCGCCAACTGGATCTCGGTTTGACTCATCTCCGCCTGACGGTCGAGGATGGCATTCACCCCCTGTTGCTGCATGGTAACCGTTGCGATACGCATCTTACTCTCTCCTGCTCTCTGCCTGCGTTACTTCAAGACCCTATACGGCGTTGAGTACCGCCTTGAAAAGTTCATCTGCCATCGAAATCACCCGAGTCGAAGCCTGGTACATCTGCTGATACTTCATTAGATTGGCCGCCTCCTCATCGAGATTGACCGAGGCGTTGTTATCTCTTGCCGTCTGGGCATGTTTCAAGATCGAATCCTGAGCCACCCGGTTGACATCGGCGTAGTGGGTGCGGACCCCAACCTCGGAGACCAACTGTCCGTAACTGTCTTGCATACTGGCCGTTGCTCGACCATTGGCCCCGGCGGCCATCAGTTGATCGGTCTGTAGCGCCACCATCTCCAGCACATTGCTGTTATTGCCGGCCTCATCGGGCTGACTGGAGGCGGCAATCGAAGAGATCTGATTGGCGGTAATACTCATGGTGATGTCATTGGCAGCAGTACGCATCGGCTGTACCAGAATACGATCCCCTTCGGCCATATCTCCCTGTGCGGTGTTGAGGGAGAAGATCAGCCCATCATGAATCACTCCTCCACGCACCCCGGTATCCCGCAACTGCCGCACCTCGTCTCCAGTCAGTGTCCGCACCTCATGGGTGGTCTGATTGGTGATGGTGTAGTTGGTGTCGCGATAGGCCAACAGGTAGTCGTCCGTGGTCAACTCCTTCATACTGCTGCGGACCATGCGATAGGTTCCATCATCGAGACCGGAGAGGTCTCCTCCACTGGCACTACTGATGGTGATGTCATCGGTTGAAATCAGACGAATATTGTCTCCAGAGACCTCGGCGGTCACCCCAGTGGAACCACTCTTGGCATTGATGGCACTGGCCAACGTCACTGCAGTGGCTGCCGCATCCCCAGCGGTGGCGGTGATATCACCCACCAACACCCCATTGATCTTGAGGGCCTCAATGTCATTGGCAGTCACCGGACCACGCTCGACCACCCCGTTGTTGAGTGGGATAGAGATGGAGAGCGCTGCATTGGAGTTGGTCTCCACCACGGCGTTGCTCAACTCCATCTCACTGATCCCATCAACCGTGGTCACCTCGCCCAGGCCGAAAAACTCCTTGCCGGTATCATTCTCTCCGTTGAGTCCATAACCGACCCGATGCTGACTATTGATGGCCGCAGAGAGGGTGACGGCAATTCGGCCGAGGGAGTTCTGTGCGGTATTGAGAATCTCCCGGGTAAAGTCGGCAATCCCCCCCACCTTACCGCCCTTGACCGAAGAGGTGATATCGAGGTTGTAGTTACCCATCTGCATGTAGAGCTGGAAGTTTTCGTTATCCTTGAACTGACTGTTATTGAGGGTCAGCTCGTTGTAGGAGGTATCACTCACCAGCGCCTGCCCCTTACCGATGTAGACATTGAGTATCCCCTCCTGCTCCTGGGTGGTCACTCCGATATACTCGGAGAGCTCCTTCACCAACAGGTCACGTCGATCGAGCAGATCATTCGGGGTCTCGATTCCGCCGCTGGAGGCATTGACGATCTGGTTGTTGAGATCGGCCAGAGAGGCACTGATCCCATTGACCCGCTTGACGATCGCCGCCATCTCATCGAGGCTCTGCTCACGTACGGTCTGGACCTGACGGTAGAGCGTATTGAATCGTCCCACCAAGGCCTCACCCTCCCCCTGCACCACCTGCCGCGAGGGGATCGACGAGGGAGCCCCGGAGAGGTCTTGTAGTGAGTTGAAAAATGAGGTCAGAACCGGGGTAAGTCCCATATCGGGGTCGGCCACGATCTCATCGATGGTGGCGGCGTAGTCGTAGTAGCTGTTGTAGTGGTTGTCGTTGTTGT
>CAYFOQ010000023.1:0-10860 GCA_964344735.1 uncultured Piscirickettsiaceae bacterium | reverse complement strand
CTGGAGGTGGAGGTGTTGAGGTTACGGGTCAGAAACTGATCATAGGAGCGCGATACTCCCCCCGCCTCGACACCATTCCCCATATAACCGGTGTTGGTTGGCATCGAGTCGGCCATCTCCAACCCAGCCCGCTGACGGGAATAGCCGTCCACACCGACATTGGAGATATTGTTACTGGTTACCGTCAGTGCCGAGCGATAGGCCGCCAGTGCTGAGGTACCAAGTCCAAGAAGTGAGGGGGTTGCCATCGGTTTCGTCGTGCCATTCAGTTGGAAATATCTGCAGGAATATCTGCAGGTTCCATGCCAAACGACGATTTACCCTGGAAAGGGTCCGATTTGTGGATCAACTAGGCGATTGAGATCGGCCAGTCGGCAACAATTGCCTGGAGATCAGAGAGGTATCGTTACCAAGGTGCCGCTGATAGATTGCCTGTGGGTGGTGGTGCTTTACCATTGACTACTCCTCTCTCCCTCGCCTCACTTGAGCGATCTTTTTGCTCCCTCTCCACCCTTGGGGGGAGGGGGTTGGGGTGAGGGGAGGGAGAGAGGGGGAGAAAAACTATTGTGAAGCCGCCGGTTGTGACTCCGTGGTTTTCGTTTCGGTCGTGGGCGCTGCGGTAGCGGTTACCGGCTCCTCTGCTGCCGTGGATGGGAGCGGACGAATACAGTAGTAACGGGCACGATGACGATCATTGCGATCATGTCGCAGTTTCCCGCGAGGATCACGGGTCTCTCCGGCGAGATAACGCATCCCGGCACTGGCGTGATAGAGCTCTCCCAGCACCAGATTAATACCGTTGTGATAGGGACCAGCCTGTTCTCCTAGAATCAACTCATCTACCGTCGGCAATGCGCCCCCCTGAGAGCGGCAGGCCAACTCTGCCTCTAGCCGCGAAACCTGGCGATCACGGTTACGAGGGGCCGGCAGTACCCACTCTCGTTCTGCCAGCGGATTGCGATAATAGGGGAATGGGGCTCGATGGAGATAGTCGAACAGCAACTGCGCATGGCGTTCCGCCACCCGATGAGCCTCATCGGTCACCGTGAAACTTTTCGACACCCCATCCCGCAGCCGCACCAGGGTCAGTGTCGAGCGCACCTGCTTCTGACTCATTCGGGTATAGGTGACATAGGCAAAAGCCCCCGCCACTCCCGCTTTGGTCGCCAACCGCTCCAGCGCCGGAGACTGCAGATCGAGCTCCTCTGGAACCGAGGCGGGTCGTACCCCCTCATAACTGAAACGGAGACGGGGATCGTCGATCCTCCGCTCCTCCACCAGACGATCGTAGTGACCAATTAGATCGGTATTGTAGCTGCGCCAGATCCGTTCCGTCGCCCGCCCCTTCATCTTGTCCACCTGCTTCAGCAGTGCCTTGACCTTGGCCGGCTCCAGCTCCTCCTTGTGCAATCCCCGAAAGATATCCCGCAGCAGTTTGTACTCCTCGATATCGGAGGCGAAGACCAACGGAATCGCAGACCAGACTTCGATCGGCTCGTCGACCGGCTCCAACAGTGAGGCCCCTTGACTCCCCTGCCACCACAGCATCAGCAGTAGCAGAGAGAACAACCGCAGTCGAATCATCTCTCCACCTCTGGTGACAACCGCCGCTGCAGATAGTCCTGAGTATCCATCGCCGGACCGTTTTCACCCCCTCCGGATGAACGTTTGACCGTCTCGATCTCCTCACCATCGGCGTTTTTTGGGGCTAGGGAACGAACAATCTGGTCGGCCAACCCCAACCCGCCCGAGGCGGCGATCCGCTTGGCCCACTCTCCATCCTGCATCTCACGAAAGGTCTTGACCGCCTGGCTGTCAAACAGACTTCCCTCCCCAACCGTCTGTCGCATCGATTTCATCATCATCTGGATAAAGAGCCCTTCGAACTGCTGAGCCACCGCCTCGAGGGCCGCGTCATGGTCTCTGGTGGCCAGATTGCGGATCGAGTCGAGTGAATGGGCCTCCTGTCGATAGGAGGAGACCCCTTGATTTGCAGTGGAGACGTTCATCGATCTTTTCCCTGTTAACTATTCAGCCCTCTCCCTCACCCCAACCCTCTCCCAGAGGGAGAGGGAGCATAATCGGAGGGGCAGCATACAAAGTGACCTCCGATCAATGCGTTCTAACCCCCTCTCCCTCTGGGGGAGAGGGTTGGGGTGAGGGGGGCTACAGTACGACCAGTTGGGCCTTGAGGGCACCGGCACGTTTCAGCGCCTCGAGGATCGCCACCAGATCACCGGGGGCCGCTCCCACCGCATTGACCGCATCCACCAGCTGATCCAGCGTCACTCCACCGTCGAATAGAAACATGGGACGAGCCTCTTCAGCGACTGCAATCTCGGAGTCGGGCTGTACCACCGTCTCCCCATCCGCCAACATGTTGGGTTGGGTCACCCGCTGTCCCTCCTGAATACTGACCACCAGCGAGCCATGAGTCACCGCTGCCGGCCGCAACCGGACCTGATTATTGATCACCACGGTACCGGTCCGGGAGTTGATGATCACCTTGGCCGGGGCACTGGCCGGAGCCACCTCCAGATTCTCCAACATCGACAGGAACTCCACATGGTGACGGGGATTCTTCGGAGCCATCACCTCGATCGAGACCGAATCGACCGCCTCTGCAGTCCTCTCACCGTAGAGTTCATCGATCGCCTCTACCACCCGTTGTACCGTAGTGAAGTCACTCTGATGCAGATTGAGCGTCATCCGCCCCTTGCGCACAAAAGAGGTGGGGACCTCCCGTTCCACAATCGCCCCCTCCGGCACCCGACCAACGGTCAGGGTATTGACCTGAACCTTGGAGCCATCCTGACCATTGACCCCGAACCCACTGACGACCAGACTCCCCTGGGCAATGGCGTAAACCTCACTGTCGGCTCCCCGCAGCTGTGTCATCAGCAGAGTCCCCCCGACCAGACTCTTGGCATCACCAATGGTCGAGACCGTGACATCGAGCTTCTGGCCCTGTTTGGAGAATGGGGGAAGTTCGGCACTCACCATCACCGCAGCGACATGGCCGGTATCGACCGCAACCCCTGGAGGAGTCTGGATACCGAAACGGCTCAACATACTGGACAGACTCTGACCGGCGTACTTCGACTTGCTATCGCCACTACCGTCATTCAACCCGACCACCAGACCATAACCGATCAGCGGATTGTCCCGCACACCGGAGACCGAGGCGATATCCTTGATACGTTCGGCTCTAGCCTGTGACGGGAAAATCCAGAGGGCCACCAGTGTCAGCAGCACCAACAGGATCACCACACCCACCAGTCGCGGCCGACTCGAGAGTTGTGGTCTCCCACTATGATGGTAGTGAAGAGGGGGTAGATGATCCTTAATTCTCATAACCATGCTCCGTTGAAATAGATCACTCTGGTCAAAAGGGCCACAGTGCACTCATGAATAGTTTCCCCAGCAGTGTCTGGGCATTGGAGTTCTCGACAATCCCACCGTTGCCGACATAGACGATCTGGGCATCGGCGATCTGGGTCGACAACACGGTGTTCTCAGCGGTGATGTCGGCCACCCGAACGATCCCCGAGACCCGAATCAACTCATCCCCCTGATTGATCGTCACCTGCTTCTCTCCCCGAACCCGGAGATTGCCATTGGCAAGCACCTCGACCACGGTCACGGTGATGTCACCGGTCAGCTCATTGCTCTGCTCGGCTGAACCATCCCCTTTGAACTCCTTGGTACTGTCTCCAATATCGTTATCACCACGAAAGGCGTTGAGGAGATTGCTGGCCCCAACCCCGGGAATCGCCGGCAAGGTCACCTTGTCCTCTTTCTTGGCACTGGTCTTGGCCGCTTTCTTGGCATCCATCTTCTCTTTCACCTTGACAGTGATGATGTCACCAACCCGTCGGGCCTGATCATTGGTGAAGAGCGAGTCCTCGCGACTGGCCTGATAGATCGAGCCGTTGATCGTCACCCGCTTCGGCTGTGCTGGAGCCACCACCGGCTCCCAGGTTGCACGGTGGCGCTCGGGATTGCTGAAACAGCCGCTCAATAGCAGCGTAACCAGCAGCAACAGCGCGATCCGTACCCCTACTCTGTTCTGTCGAATCATCATAATCTCAATCCATTAGGTCCGCTGAATCAGCGTACTCATCATCTGATCCGCCTTCTCGATTACCTTCGATCCCATCTCATAACCGCGCTGAGCCTCGATCAGGTTGACCATCTCATCGATCGTCTCGACGTTGGAGGCCTCCAGCGATCCCCCCTTGAGGTGACCATGCCCCTCCAGATCGGGCTGACCTGCCAACAACCCCCCGGTGGAGTCGAGATCGTTCTGGAAGGTGCTGCTACCGATCGGGATCAATCCATTGGGGCTGGTAAACATAAAGTTACCCACATGGTTCCCCTCCGCCACCAGATCGTAGGGACCACCGGTGGGAGAGTTGGCGGTGAGTGCCGGATCGATCTCCTGAATCACCCCGTTCTTCAATACCTCCAGGGTGCCGATCGAGACGTTGGTTCCGCCATTGATGGTGGGGTCGAGTACCACCGGATTACCGGTCTCATCGGCCAGTGCCCAGCCGTTGGAGTTGACCACATAGAAAGGGGGCGTTCCATCTCCATTGACGCTCTTGGTCTTGAAGTGTCCATCACGGGTGAAGTAAAGATTGGGATCGGTGGTTGGATCCCCGGTAGTGATGTAGGTTCCGGTTGCGGGATCGGGACGCACCAAGCCGAAAAAACCGGCACCACGAATAGCGACATCGAGTGGCTCCCCGGTCAACTGTACATCTCCCTGAGTAAAGATCTTCGAGGTCCCATCGACCTCGACACCGGCACCGACATAGAGCGAGGCCACACCGGAGTCCCCCCCCTGATCCTTGGCCGCCGTACCCCGAATCAGTTGGTAGTGAAGATCACTGAAGTGGGCCATATCCCGCTTGAATCCGGTAGTGGAGGCGTTGGCCATGTTATTGGCGATGGTCTGGGTGCGAAACTCCTGCGCCTTCATCCCGGTAGTGGCAATCCAAAGTGCATCAAACATCACTCATCTCCCGTTATCCTGTGACCCGCAAGATGGCACTGGAGCGCTGTGCCAGATCGTTTGCGGTTTTCATCATCTTGACCTGCATCTCATACTGACGGGAGCGTTCGATCATTTCGGTCATCGCCGCCACCGCATTGACATTGCTCTGCTCCAGCGCACCACTGCGCACCCGCACCTCGGCCGCGGGTGGAGGCACACTGCCATCTTTCATCTGAAACAGTCCATTCTCCCCCTTGACCATCCCGGTGGGATCGGGGTTGACCAGCAGGATGCGATCGATCAGCGCCTGGTCACCGGCAAACTCCCCGGTTCCAAAGATATTGACCGTACCATCGGTGGCAATCTCCACCCGGGAGTCGGGTGGAATCGAGATCGGACCACTGTTCCCCAGCACCACCTCTCCCGACTGACTGCGGAGGATCCCGTCCCCCCCAACCTGGAGTGCCCCCGCCCGACTATAGCCGGTGGCTCCATCCGCCCCCTGCAGGGCGATCCATCCCGCCCCTTCGATGGCGATATCGAGTGGATTGTGAGTGACGCTCATCTTACCCGGCTGCAGATTCTGCAGCTCGGTGGTGGCCAACACATAGTGACGGGAGTCATTCTCCCCCCGCACCGGACGGTGCATCATCACGGCCAGATCCTTTTTGAAGCCGGTGGTCGAGGCGTTGGCCAGATTGTTGGCGGTGATACCCTGTGCCCGCACCATCTCGGTCGCTCCACTCATCGCGGTATACAGCATTCGGTCCATTCTGATTCCTCTGCTATCTCTCCGTCACATCCTCCGGGATCGACGGTGATCCGCTATTTTTCTGACGATCTTTCGTGAAATTACGGATCTTTTTCTTATCCTTGCACCATCCATACCAACCTAAAACCCCTCTCCCCCTGGGAGAGGGTGGCCGCAGGCCGGGTGAGGGCAGCCACAGGCCAAGTGAGAGCAGCCACACTCCAAATGCAAAGCGATCACAACCAGAGAAAGCATCAACTCAACGATTCAGCTCACCGCCAAAATTTGCTGTTTAATAATTACAAAACAGCAAGTTATATACTAGATGTTCAACACAACCTGATTCATCTCTTTATTGGCGCTGATCATCTTGGAGTTGGCCTGAAAGTTACGCTGGGCAGTGATGAGGTTGACCAACTCCTCGGTAACATCGACCGCAGAGCTCTCCAGTGACTGGGACTTGATCCGACCAAAGATCGACTCTCCGGGCTCACCGGGACGAGGAACACCGGACTCCAGAGTAGAGGCCCAAAGTACCCCACCCTCCTGCCGTAACCCCTGCGGATTGTTGAATTCAAACAGCGCCACCTTACCGAGCTGCAGGGTATTCCCGTTGGTATAGCTGGCATTGATCACCCCACTCTCATCCACCACCACACCGGTGAGAGAACCACTGGCGTAACCATCCTGGGAGATGTCGATGATGCGGAACCTGCTGGCGAACTGTGAGGTACCGGCAATGTCCAGCTCAATGATGCCATTATCCCCGACGGTAGCACTGCCGGTTGGAATGGTGATCTTGGTGCTGGTCTTGATCTCCGGCAGTACGGTAAGATCGTAGACCACATTGGTACCATCCTCCCCTGAAGTGATCTTTACCAGATTACCGGAACTATCAAACTCCACCTCCCCCACCTTGGTGGTCATGGTCTCATCGGCTGGATAGGTGTTTCCCTTACTGTCGACCCGTTGGGTAAAGAGCTCCCACTGTCCCTCGGTCACCTTGCGAGCAAAGGTGTTGATGGTCTGCTTATCCCCAAGCTGATCGAAGATGATCGAGGTAACCGAGTGGTCGTAGCTGAGATCATCACTGGGGTCGATCGTCGGAACCTCTCCGGTCTCGTCGGTAGCCAGTGTCGCGTTGACGGTAGTGGCCGTGAGTCCGGCATAGGTGAGAATGTCATCGGTCGTCCCGCCGGAGGCACCATTGTAGGTACCGGCAGCCTCCACGGTAATGGAGGCACTGGAGTAGAGTTTGATATTGCCATCGACCACCGTGGCCGAGGCCCCGGTACCACTATTGTTGATATCGTTGGCGAGTGTAGCGAGGGTCACTGCCGGAGTAACATCATCCTCTGTCACCTCTTCATCGACATCGTGTAACCCGATGTTATAGAGGGTACGGTTGGTATCGCCATCCTTGAGGATGATATCGGTCGTGGCGGAACTCAACACCAGCTGTTCAGCGGCATTGAGCTTGGCGCTTACTCCGGTAGTCGCCTTGACTGCATTGATGGCATCCTCGACATCACTCATTACCGGGGTCCCCCCGGCAGCTGCAGCGATGGTGATCGCGGTGCCATTGATGGAGAAGATCATCCCGGCAGTAATCTCCTTCTTGTCACCACCGGTCACCATGGCATTACCGGTGGCACTCACCTCGATCCCATTGACCTTGAACTTGCTCCCAACCAGTAGCCGCTCGGTGTTGAGCGGATCGACCGCTCCATCGATTACGGCACTCCCCCGAGCATTGGTACGGGCATCAAAGTTGAAGGTCCCGAACATGGTTTCAGAGGCCTTGGCCTGCGCATCGTTCTGTTCGATCAGAATCTCGGTGGTATTGGTCGAGACCGGAAACTCCACCGAGCCATCGGAGTTGTTCTTGGCCTTGAACATATGCAGTCGCATCCCGCGAGAGTTGACCACGAACCCATCCTTATCGACCCCGAAGGAGCCGTTACGGGTGTAGTAGTTGTCCTTTACTGCGGCGGTAATATCATCGCTCCCCTCGGAGACCTTGAAGAAGCCGCGCCCGGAGACGGCCAGATCCCAGGTGTTACCGGTGGACTGAATGCTCCCCTGGCTGAAGGTCTGACGCAGATCGGAGACCTCGACACCACCTCCGACGACCACAGAAATCACATCGGAAAACTCGGCCATCGACTTCTTGAAGCCGACGGTTCCAGCGTTGGAGACATTATTACCAATGGTAGAGAGCTCATAGGTTGCCGCTCTGACGCCACTCAATCCGCTATGTCCAATGCCCATGATCTCTGTCCCTCAATAAAACGGTAATCTGAATTTGGTAGTAACTACGGCAACGAACCGTAATCAGTGAATCTGCTTGACCTTGTCCAATCCAATATTCGTGCCATCGGCAAGGTAGAGTTGCGGAGTCTGGTTTCCTCCACCGAGGGCGACACTCTCCACCCGAGTCGCTACCCGGGTCTCGAAACTCTTCACCTCACCGTTGACAGTGGCGTTGGCCATAACCCGATAAATTCCGCTATCCATTTGATTTCCATCTGCATCTCTACCATCCCATCGAAATGGGACGGTACCACTGGTGTGAGACCCGAGATCAATGGAGTCGACCAACCGCCCCTGAGAATCACTGATATCGACCACGACCGAGGCGACGCTCTCGGTCAGCTCCACCTCCCCAGAGACCGGCTTGCCGGCGGCCAATATTGCCACTTCAGAGGGGGCTACCACATCACGTCCAACCAGCCCCGCTGCCTGCAGACTCTGACCATGACTAAAGGCGGTCGTCAACGACTCCATCGAGGCACTGATCTTGTTGATCCCATCAACCGAGCTGAACTGTGCCATTTGACCGATAAAATCCCCGTTCTCCATTGGAGCAAAGGGATCCTGGTTCTGAATCTGTGCCACCATCAGCTTGAGGAAATCCTTCTGCCCCAAAGTCTGTGAGAGGTCGGCACTCTGTGACGATGAACCACTAGAGGTTGTCGTTGCCGGAGCAGTCGAAGTGGCCGAAAGTTGTGAGGTGGTGTTGAGTTCCATGTTGCTATCCTGACCGAGGTTATCTTTCTCTTCGAAAGAAGCAACTGTTATGCCAGATGAGGCAACAAAAAAGCCCCTATCAGGCTATTGAAATTCGTCCCTGCGAGCGAGAGTTTGCCTCCTACTGCCCCATCCGCAAGGTACGCATCAATAGCTGCTTGGTGGTATTGATCACCTCGACATTACTCTCGTAACCGCGTGAGGCCGACATCATGTTGGCCATCTCCTCCACTGGATTGACATTGGTGGTGAAGATATACCCCGCTTCATTGGCCATGGGGTGGCCGGGAGAGAAACGTTTGGTAACCGGAGCATCGCTCACCGCAACCTCCTTGACCCGAACCCCCCCCGCCTTCTCGATTGCGGGACGGTTGATCTGATCGAGAATCTCCTCGAACACCGGTTGCTTGGAACGGTAGGCATCCTCCTCCCGAGTCGCTACGGTCTCGGCATTGGCAAGATTACTGGCCACCGTGTTGAGGCGGACGTTCTGTACGTGCATCCCGGAGGCCGAGATATCGAATACATCAAATAGTGCCATCAGTTACTCCTTCCCATTAACAGCCTGTTACATTACGATGATCAATCGTTGCAAAAGTTTTGGCACGCCTTGAATCGCAACACGCTCGAGCACATCCCTGTGTCGCTCGACTGCGGCCTTCCATGGCCGCAGACGGTTGCGATTCAAGCCATGCCAAAACTTTTGCAACGATTTCATAGGGCCACCCGTCTCACCACTCAGAACTTGGTCAGGGCCTGCTATCGGCCATTATTGCTGAGTGCCCCCTTCAAGCTCTTGAACTTACCCCCGAGAAACTGCACCGTGGCCTGATAGCGCATGGCGTTGTCCATAAACTCCCCCTGTTCGACGTGAGACTCAACCGTATTCCCATCTACCGCCGGCTGGGTCGGGATCCGAAACTGCTCCCGCGAAGCGAAACTGCTGCCGGTCTCGAAATGTCTGTTGTCGGTGGTGCGCATACGATCCCCGGCGGCCATCTTCAGCGCCTCCCGAAAATCGATATCCTTGGCCTTGAAACCAGGGGTGTCGGCATTGGCGAGGTTGGCCGCCAAGAGCTCAGTTTTACGCGTTCGTACCTGCAGTGCCTGGGCATGAATGCCGATGTAGTTGTCGAGTATCGATGACATCTTCTTATCCGGTTATGGAAACTTATAGATCGACTGCTTACGCTCCTTCTCGGCAGTCATCGACTGCTGGATCAGCAACATCTTGTTCTGTTCCTGACGCAGGGCCTGCTGCCCGTCTACCAGTGACTCCAGGTGGCGCTTCAGCTCTGGATAGCGCTCTTCGCTGTTCTTCAACTGCTCATGCAGGGCAAGAATCTGCTGCTGAGTCTCATCCAGCTTCCCCTCCACCGCACTGAAATCAACCGCCACACCCGCCATCTCTGTCGGAGTCTCCCCTTCCATCATCTCACCCTCGGCATAAATATTCTCCTCCGGGAATGGTGCCGGCTCCGGGATCTTGTCGAGAGCATCCCTGAAGGCGTTCATAGAAGAGAGCGCCTCATCCATCATCTGCTGCTGTTCAAAGATTCTTCCGGCGATCAGATTGACATTCTCCCCCACCCCATCGACCGAGGCACTCACCGTCTCGACCTTCTCCGGTAGTGTCACCTTGTCTTCGGTCACAATCAGTCCCAATACCGCACCCGATAACAGCAGTGTAACCCCACCGACGATCATTCCCAGTGAAGTGGATTTTTCCACCTTGGCAAGTGACGGCCGCTCCTCAGTCAACTCTTTCGAGGCCTCCTTCACCTGCTTGACAAATTTCTCCGCTGCGCTGTGACGCTCCTCCAACTGCCCACTGATCTCTTCCGCCTTTGCCGTCGCCTGTTCAGCACGATCGGCCACGGTACCCAGACGCTGGATCAACCCCTCCAACTGAGCCATCGACTCCGCTGATATGGCCGCAGCCGCGGGGGCCGCTGCTGGTGCTGCTGCAGGAGTAGAGACCGGTTCTGGTGCCGGATCAGATGCCGGTGGTTCCGGTTCCGGCTCTGGCACCAGTTCAGGTTCAGGTTCTGGTTCTGGTTCTGGTTCTGGTTCTGGTTCT
>CAYFOQ010000022.1:8381-24091 GCA_964344735.1 uncultured Piscirickettsiaceae bacterium | reverse complement strand
TGTTTGCTACAGGCCTGCGGCGAATAGCAGCGCTTTTCCTCCGGCGTCAACAGGGGCGGCTCTTTCAACCGTTCGAGCAGGCCGATAGCAGTATCAGTCGCCGTTTTGGTGGTACCGGGCTTGGTCTCCATATCTCCTTCACGTTGGCGCAGATGATGGGGGGCACGATCGAGGTAGAGAGTGAAGAGGGTAAGGGCTCCTGCTTCACGCTGTCGTTTCCCTGTCGAGAGAGTGAGTACCGTACTGAATCGCCCCCTTCCGGTGTCCGTAGGGCCTACCAGTCGCTGCTCAACGAGAAATTTGATGGTGAGGTATTGCTGGTGGAGGATACTGCAGTACTGCAGCAGTTGGAGCAGCGGATTATCCGCTCCATGGGGCCAGCCATCACCCTGGCGAAAAATGGCGAGGAGGCGGTCTTGCAGGCGCAGCAGCACGCGTTCGATCTGATTTTGATGGATATGCAGATGCCGGTAATGGATGGGTTGGCGGCAACCAAGACCCTTCGGACACAGGGGTGTACGACCCCCATCGTGGCGTTGACGGCCAATGTGATGCAGAGCCACCGCGATCAGTTCGAGGCGGCAGGTGCCAACGGCTTTCTGGAAAAACCGATCGATAAATCACAACTCTGGCAGATTCTCTACACCTATCTCAAAGCGCAACAGGGTGACAGGGTGACAGGGTGACAGCACACAGCAAAGAGAAATCGCGGCCGGATTATCCGCTGTGTGGTAATGATATAGTGTAGTTGTAGATACCGAGGGATCCCCCATTGAATATGAGCAGTAATGTTATCCTACCTAGCCACTTTGTTGGGGTGGGGGCCTCGGCAGGCGGTCTCGAGGCACTGGAGGCGCTGTTTGAGCAGATGCCGGTGGATAGTGATGCCGCCTTTATTCTTGTCCAGCACCTCTCGCCCGATCGTGAGAGTCTGATGCCGGAGTTGATCGCCAAGCATACCCATATGCAGGTTCATAGTGCTGAAAATGGCATGCTGGTCCTTGCCAACCATCTCTACCTGATTCCCCCCGGATTCAATATGCGCATTGCCCAGGGGCGGTTACAGCTCTCGGAGCAGGACCGTTCACAAGGTGTGCTCAATCTGCCCATTGATACCTTTCTGAGTTCACTGGCGGAGGATCAGCGTGACAAGGCGGTGGCCATCATCCTCTCCGGTACCGGCTCAGACGGTACCCTGGGGATCCGGATGATCAAGGAGAATGTGGGGATGGTCATGGTGCAGAGCGAGGAGAGTGCTTCCTTTGATGGCATGCCTCACTCGGCCATTGCCACGGGTATCGTCGACTATGTGCTTACCCCCGAGGAGATGCCGGAACAGCTCCTGTGTTATCTCCAACACCCCTTTGCCAAGAAGCGTGATATCCCGGAGAGCCTGCGCACCTCGGAGGAGGAGTTGGGGCGGATCTTCCTGCTGCTGCGGGATCACACCGGCATTGACTTCAGTAACTACAAGTCGAGTACCGTCATCCGCCGGATCGAGCGTCGGATGACGGTGAATCAGTCGTTGAGCCTGAGCGACTATGTTCAGACCCTGGAGAGTGATACCCAGGAGCTGAGTCTGCTGCACAAGGATCTATTGATCGGGGTAACCCGCTTTTTTCGTGATCGGCAACCATTCGAGGTGCTTAGAAATAGATGGTTGCCAGAGCTGATTCGGGAGAAGATACGGGATCAGGAGGATACCCTGCGCATCTGGGTGGTGGCCTGCTCTACTGGTGAGGAGGCCTACAGTCTGGCTATCCTGGTCAATGAGATTCTCTACCAGATGAATGTGGCCCTGTCGGTGAAGATATTTGCCACCGATGTCGACCTCGATGCCATTGGCAAGGCCGGGCAAGGGGCCTACAGTGAGAGTATCGTGGCCGATGTTCCGGTCGAGTACCTCAAAAAGTATTTCGTCTATCAGGATGGGATCTATCAGGTCTCGCGCAAGCTGCGGGAGACGGTGGTCTTTGCTCACCACAATGTGCTCAAAGATCCACCCTTTACCAAGATCGACCTGATCAGTTGTCGCAATTTACTGATCTACATGCAGAGCAGTCTGCAGCAGAAGGTGATGAGCCTGTTCAACTTTTCCCTCGGCAAAGGGGGGTTGATGTTGCTTGGAAGTGGTGAGACCGTAGGGGAGTTCGATGATACCTTCAAGGTGGTGGATCGTAGACAGAAGATCTACCGCACCAAGGGACGGCGCTCATACAGCCAGAGTAGTAGCGGTCTCTCCGCCGTGGGGGAGCGGTATCAGGCCACCAGGCGGCAGAGTGCAACCGCGGGGTTGGTCGGTCAGCGCAAGGAGGAGCAGCTGCTCGATCGCCTGGTACAGGGGGTGACCGAGCTGTTTTTCCCCTTCACTATGGTGGTGGATGAGAATATGGAGCTACTCCATGTGGTGGGGGATCCGACCCCCTACCTCAAGGTGCCCACCGGAAAGATGTTGCGCAATGTCGCCAAGCTCGCCTATCGTGATCTGGTGGCCCCGCTCACCACCGGGGTGCAGCGGGCGATCAAGCAGCACGAGCTGATTGCCTACAACAATGTTCGTCTCCACTACAGTGAAGAGGATGGTGAGCTGGATCTGGCCGAGCGCATCACCTCGATCCGTTTCATTCCGTTGCCGACCCGCAAGGGGCAGGAGCAGCTGCTGGCCATTACCATCGAGGATGCGATGCCACAGCTGGCTGGGGAGGCGGTGCATGGTGAGAACTACAACATCGGGGAGGAGGAGCGGTTACGGTTGGCCGACCTGGAGAATGAGCTGCAGTTTACCCGAGAGAATCTGCAGGCCACCGTAGAGGAGTTGGAGACCACCAACGAGGAGCTGCTGGCGACCAACGAAGAGCTGCTCTCCAGCAATGAGGAGCTGCAGAGTACCAACGAAGAGTTGCAGTCGGTCAACGAAGAGCTCTACACCGTCAATGCTGAATACCAGGACAAGATCAGTGAGCTGACCGATGTCAACAACGACCTCGACAACCTGTTGATGGGAACACAAATCGCCTCTATGTTTCTCGACAGCGGCCTCAATGTGCGCCGCTTTACCCCGGAGATTACCCGCTTCATCAATGTACTGAAGAGTGATATCGGTCGCCCGTTCAGCCACTTTACTCATCACCTGGTAGAGATCGAACTGAGGCAGATGCTGCAGCAGGTGCAGGAGAGCAAGCAGTCGCTGGAGCAGGAGGTGATGGATCGAGATGGCCACCACTATCTGATGAGAATTCTGCCCTACCGTCTGGGACCAGAGATCTATTCGGGTCTGGTGCTCACCTTTGTCAATATCGACTCTGCGGTAGAGATGCGCAGTGAGTTGCAGAGAAGTGAGGCGCACTACCGAATGGCGCTCAATGTGGGACGGATCGTGAGCTGGGAGTGGCATAGTGAGCGTGGCACCTTTGATTTTTCTGACAATGTTGCAGCGGTATTCGGGGAGGAGATCGCAACCACCAACCTAGAATTGGCGCAGCTTCGCCAATTTATCGAAGAGGCTGAGTTGCAGCGGTTGCGGCAGCTGATGACCACGATGGTGGAGAGGCAGCAGCGCGCCTTCGGTATTGCGATGGAACTGCAACTTGCGCAAGGACGCTCTACTCTGATCGGAGAGGGTCAGCTTGAGTACGATGCCAACGGGCAGCCACGGCGTGCCGTCGGTATCGTTCAGAACACAACGCTTCCCCCCCCTTACCTGCCCGCTACCGAGTCGGAAACGACCGGGGAGTGATCTCCTGACGCCATGCGTTCTCTACTGCGCCATTTTCATCCCCGTTTCGACCTGCTACTGGCCGCCGTGGTCGTGGTCACCGCCCTTTGGGGCAATGCCATTACTGACCAGCGTCTGGAGGCGGAGCGGAGTCTGTTGCTTGCACGTGAGCTGGCGGCCCTGGACCACTTTCATCAATATTTCCAAACCTCGTTCGATCGACTGTTGAAGAATGTGGTGGGAATGGCGAAGATACCGGAGCTGGCGCACACCGTGGAGCAGCCGCCCGCAGAGAATCTGCAGCGACTGGAGCAACTCTTCGCCGCACTGTTACTGGCCAATCCGGAATATACCCAGCTGCGCTGGATCGATGCTAGCGGCAGGGAGCGGGCACGGGTCAATCAGCCCAGTGTTGGCGAGGTGGTGGTCACCGCGTCTGCTCAGCTGCAGGACAAATCCGGTCGTTATTACAGTCAACAGCTGCTGGCACTATCTCCGCATGCACTTTTTGTCTCTCCGATCGATCTCAATGTCGAGCACGGCAGAGTCGAAGACCCCCATGTGCCCACGATTCGCATCGGCTATCGTCTGCCACCCGGTGTCGGGCAAGAGGACTCCGGCTTTATCCTCCTCAACATCAATATATCCCGATTGTTGGGGGAGGAGTTGGATCGTCATCGCGGTGATGATGATTTCTGGATGATCAACCAGCGTGGTGGCTGGCTGATTGCGCCGCAGCCGGAGCTGGCGTGGGGGTTTGTTTTTGACCCGGGTGCCGGAGTGGAACAGCAGTTTCCGGGGTTGTTGTCGGAGTTGCGTCGTCAGCGTGAGACTCAGTTCGAGCTCTCCGGGGCGATATTCAGTGCGGTTGAGGTTGACCCATTGGCAGGGCTAGAGGGGGGGACGGAACGGGTGGTCGCCATGGAGCACTGGTATATCCTCAAGCGGCTCTCGATAGCAAAACTGAACGGGTTCCTGCAATTTTATCGTCTGCAGCGCATCGTCGCTCTGTTGGTGCTGTTTGCCACTGCGGGGCTGCTCTACCTGCTGCTGTTGCGTAGCCGCCATCTGGAACATCAGCATCGTATGCAGCTCGAGCAGCTCAATCTGGGGCTGGAGCAGCGGGTGTTGATTCGTACCGAAGAGCTGAGCGAGCGGACCAGCGAGCTTGAGCAGCTGCAGGAGGTGCTCAACGAGCATGCCATCGTCAGTATGACCAACACCAAGGGCACCATCATCTACGTCAATGACAAGTTCTGTGAAATCAGTGGCCATCCCCGTTTCAATCTGCTGGGGATGAGACACAGTATGGTCTCCTCCGGACAGCATCCGCCAGAGCATTACCAGCAGTTATGGCAGACCATAACCGCCGGCAAGATCTGGCAGGGGGAGTTTGTTAATCGCAACGTCGATGGGGAGATCTACATTGTGCAGGCAACCATCGCTCCGTTACGTGATGAGCAGGGTCAGATTGCCCGTTACCTTTCGGTACAGACCGATATCACCAGCCAGGTCGAAGCGCAGAAGATTCAATTCATGGTCACCGATACCGGTATCGGCATGACTTCACAGCAGCTGGAGCAGATCTTCGAGAGATTCCTCCAGGCCGACAGCAACATTGCGCACCATTTCGGTGGTCGTGGTCTAGGGCTTGCCCTCAGCAAACAGCTGGTGACGGCGATGGGGGGGGAGTTCTGGATAGAGAGCCGCGAGGGGGAGGGTTCCACCTTCCGCTTCTCCCTGCCACTGGAAGTGGCCCCAAGCGATCGATGCCCGCCTACCACGACGGTGCTACCGCAGAACTCGGCAAATGCTCCAAGGCTGTTCAAGGTTCTGCTGGTAGAAGACAGTTCGATCAATGCCGCGTTGATTGAAACAACGCTGAAAAAGGGGGTTGGCCATCATGTCGACTGGGTGAAAAGTGGTGAACTGGCATTGGAGCGGCTCTGTGAGCAGCGCCAGCATTATGATTTGGTGCTGATGGACTATCTGATGCCGGGGATCGATGGTGTCACCACCACTGAGCGGATCCGCCGCTGTGAATCGGAGGAGAACCATGTTCCGATTGTGGCCTTGACCGCATCGGTCACCCCCCGGACTCGAGCACGCTGTTTCGATGCTGGAATGGATGGTTTTGTCGGGAAACCGATTGAGCTTGTGCCTCTGCTGAAGGAGATGGAGCGGGTGGTACCCGTGGGGGAGGGGGTACCCAATTCTCGGCAGTTGACTGCTGTTGGTTCGTTGCCACAACTGCTTGACCCGCTGCGTAACGTGGTGGATGTGGCGCAGGGACTGCGGGCCTGGAACTCGCCGTTGCATTATGCTGATGCCTTGATCCGCTTTGCTCGTCATGAGGCCAGGCTGGGTAAGCAGATCGGAAAAATGGTTCAGTCGGGCCAACTGGAGGAGGCAAGGTTTGTCGCCCATGATCTGAAAGGGCTTTCCCTGGGGCTGACGAGCGTCTCCTCTCACTCTGCTGAGTTGGAAGAGAGACTGGAACGACGGGACATGGGTAGTGCCATTGAGCTGGCGGTGGTGCTTGCGCGGGAGATCGACAAGGCAGTGGAGGTCATTGCCGAACTGGGTCTGGTGGTCGGTCGGGAGGCCGCTTCGATTACCGAGTCGGTGCAGCAGCAGATCGAGATCAAAATGGCGCAACTGATCCCCCTGTGGGCGCGGGGAGAGGATGATGGTTCGCTCTACCAGGCACTTTTTCAGCTACTGCAATGTAGTGTCGCCCCCTATCCTCTGGAGCAGCTCGATCAGGCGCGAGAGCAGGATCAATTGGAGCGGGCAACCCTGTTGCTGCGGGTGATCGTCGATTCGTTGGGGCGAGGAGAGGATGGTGGGAGAGAGGATGCGTGAGCCACACCGATGATGGGGGCGACAGTTGTTCCGCACCGGGGTGCAGTGCTATATTCCCCCGTTTTGGGTTCTGTCTGCCCTCACTGATCTGAAGAGTATCGCAAAAGAAATGGAAGTCGATATCGAACTACTCAAGACCCGTTTGGGTCCGGTGGTCTCCGCCATGAAGGTGCTGTTGGTGGATGATATGCCGATGAATCTGGACCAGTATCGGATGATACTGCTCGACGCCGGTTTTGATCGCTCTCGAATCGATAGCGCCAACAATGGTCTCAATGGTCTGACCAAACTGATCTCCTCCACCCCCGATCTATTGATTGCTGACTGGAATATGCCAGTGATGGATGGATATCAGTTTGTACAGAATCTGCGTAAGCATAACCATCTGCGCAATGTGGTCATCTTGATGATTACCGCCGAGTCTGACAATGATCTGGATAAAGTGAGCCCCTTCATCAACTCCTTTGTTCGCAAACCGGCAACTCAGGAGTCGATCGAGCGTACCATTCTGATGACTGTAGCCAAGAAGGTGGCCGATCCCAACCACCCCTTGGGTAAAAAGAGATAACCGCTGCCGCACACTGTGAAGTGAGTGGCTGTCGGAGAGGGTTCGTGGGAACGAGTTGCCTGTAAGGCATCTCTAACGGGAGAGATTATGGAGATGGAGATCAAGGCGTACATGGAGTCACTCGGGGTTCAGGGGCGTGCGGCCTCACGGCAGCTCGCACGGGCCGAGAGTGAGCGCAAGAATCGGGCCCTGCAGCTTACCGCCGATCATCTGGAACAGCAGCAACAGCAGCTGCTTGTCGAAAACCGTAAGGATCTTGATGCGGGTGAGCGCAACGGACTCGATGACGCCCTGCTCGATCGCCTGGCGCTCGATGTCGATCGCATTGCAGCGATGGCGGATGGTCTCCGTCAGATCGCTCAGCTCCCTGACCCGGTGGGGGAGATCACCGATCTGCGACAACGTCCATCGGGAATTCAAGTGGGGCGGATGCGGGTCCCTTTGGGGGTGATCGGTATCATCTATGAGTCCCGTCCCAATGTTACCGCAGATGCGGCAGCGCTCTGTCTGAAGTCGGGTAATGCCGCCATCCTGCGCGGAGGTTCAGAGGCCTTTCACTCCAACCAGGCGATCGCTGCACTGATCCATCAGGGGCTGGAGGGGGCCGGATTACCGGCCACTGCGGTGCAGGTGGTGGAGACTGCCGATCGAGCCGCTGTGGGGGAGTTGATTACACTCAGTCGTTACGTCGATGTCATCATTCCTCGTGGGGGCAAAGGGTTGATCGAGCGTATCTCCGAGAGTGCTCGTATTCCGGTGATCAAGCACCTCAACGGCATCTGTCATGTCTATATCGATGATCAGGCCGATATCGACAAGGCTCAGGCGATCGCCTTCAATGCCAAGACTCACCGCTATGGGGTCTGTAACGCAATGGAGACGCTGCTGGTGGCTGCCGCCATCGCCCCTCGAGTTCTACCTGATCTCTGCAGTGATTATCGACAGGCTGGGGTGGAGCTGCGAGGTTGCGAGCGGACTCGAGAACTGGTTTCCGAGGTGCTGCCAGCGATGGCCACCGATTGGGACGAGGAGTATCTGGCCCCGATTCTCTCGATTCGGGTGGTTGATGGGATGGAGGATGCTATAGCCCATATTCATGACCACAGCTCTGGTCATACCGAGTCGATTGTCACCGAGAACTATAGCCGGGCCCGCCGTTTTCTATCAGAGGTGGATTCGAGTTCAGTGATGGTCAACGCCTCTACCCGATTTGCCGACGGTTTCGAGTATGGTCTGGGGGCAGAGATCGGGATCAGTACCGACAAGATTCATGCCCGTGGCCCGGTAGGACTGGAGGGACTCACCTCGCAAAAATTCATTGTATTGGGGGATGGTCATATTCGCCGATGACCCCAATCTGACCACGGATCTGGTCCAGAACGATAGTGGCGATGGTCCGGTCGGGGTTCTCGGCGGTACCTTCGATCCCGTGCATCTCGGTCATCTCCGTTTGGCCCTCGAGGTGGTCGATCGGGCCCAACTCGATCATGTTCGTCTGGTTCCCTGCCGCCAACCGGTTCATCGGCCACCCCCCCGGGCTACGGTGGTGCAGCGGGTTGAGTGGTTGCAGCAAGCGATAGCGGTTGAACCGCTACTACGGCTCGATCTCTGTGAGGTGGAGCGAGAGACCCCCTCCTATATGGTCGAGACCTTGCTGCAGATCGATCGCCACTTCCAGGGGCAACGGCCACTCTGTCTCATTGTCGGGATGGACGCCTTCTCCGGTCTGATGAACTGGTACCGTTGGCGGGCGCTGTTTCAGTATGCCCATCTGATCGTGGTCCACCGTCCGGGACACCCCTTGCCGTCGACTCCGGAGATCACCGAACTGCTGCAGCAGCGTCGTAGTGAAGATCCTCACGATCTGTGTCGGCTTCCGGCTAACGAGAGTGGAAGGATTCTGTTGCTGCAGGTCCCGGCACTGGAGATCTCTTCCAGTGCCATTCGGCAGATGATTGCTGCAGGCCAGCCACCCCGCTTTCTACTCCCTGCTACAATATACGACTCGGTAATCGAATACTACGCGTCGTTGCAAAAGGGATGATACGCCGAGCACCCCCCCCTGTGTTGCAGGCGGTTGTGAGTCAGGCGTCTCATCCCTTTTGCAATGACGGATACCAGGATAGAAATGGATAGATGAGAATATGTTGACGATCGAAGAGTTGGAGCAGGTCGCGGTGACGGCACTAGAGGCGCTTAAGGGGAACGATATTCGTGTGATCGATGTCTCCCGACAGACCGATATCGCCGACCGTCTGATTATTGCCAGTGGCACCTCTCATCGTCATGTGCGGTCACTGGCTGACCAGGTGGTGGTGGCGGCCAAAGGGGTGAATCATCCTCCTCTGGGACGAGAGGGAGAGCAGGGAGGAGAGTGGGCGCTGGTAGATCTGGGAGAGATCGTGATCCATGTCATGATGCCGGAGACTCGGGATTACTATAATCTGGAGAAGTTTTGGCAAGAGTTCAAGCGGGAGCAGGATTGATCATCTCTCTGCTCGCAGTGGGAACCCGGATGCCCTCCTGGGTGGAGCAGGGGTATCAGGAGTATGCCCGGCGATTGCCTTCCCACTGTCGATTGAAGTTGGTTGAGATCGAACCAGCCCGACGGGGGCGGAGTGGTTCCCCCGAGCGTTGGCGTCAGCAAGAGGGGAAGCGGCTGATAGCGGCGATTCCCAACGGGGATCGGGTGATCGCCCTCGATGTTGAGGGGCGAAGCTGGTCCAGTACCGAGCTGGCCGGGGTACTGGACGGCTGGTTGGCATCCGGTCGGAACCTCTCCCTGTTGGTGGGAGGGGCCGATGGCCTCACCCCGGAGTCGTTGCAGTGTGCCGAGCAGCACTGGTCTCTCTCCCCGCTCACGCTGCCCCATCCGCTGGTACGGGTGGTGGTGGCTGAACAGCTCTACCGAGCCTGGACCATCGTCAACCACCACCCCTATCATCGGGGCTGATTGAACGGTTCTCCCCAAACCCGATCTCTTTGGTGGTAGATCGGTAGAGTTTTGAGTCAGGCTGTGGGGGTGTGGTAAAATGCACCACAGCGGGGCGCGGGAGGAGCGAGCCTGTGCATTACCGATTTCTCTCAAGGAGTGATATGGCATGAATCTGTTTCGTATGATGGTGTTGGCCTTGATGGCCACCCTCTCTGTTTCGACAACTGCCCAGGCGGGAGGGTTTAATGAGTTGGTGCTCGCCTTTCCGGTGATCGAGGGGCTCAGTGGGGAGGAGATCGATGAGTCGATCAAAAACCAATCGGTGGAACAGGGGATCAATCATGTCTTTTTCGCACCGCTCTATAAGCAGGTGGAGGCGGTCACTGGCGAGCACTATCGTCACATGACCATTCACCACCTCTGTGATGCCCGGCTTGGGGCACAGATTGCCGATCTCGATGAGAGTATGGTGGTGATGATGCCGTGTCGAATCGCCGTAGTGGAGTCCAAGGATCAACCCGGCTCCTTTACCCTCTATACCACCAATCCGGCAGTGGTACTCTCCGATCCTGAGGTGTCGGATAAGATCAAGAAGTTGATCTACGGTTTTGCTCCCAAACTGGAGAAGTTGACCAAGAGTGTGGCAGCCGGAGAGTTCTAGTATGTCTATTGCGATTCGACCAATCCGGTTACACCTGCTGTCGACACTGCTGCTTGCCGCTGTCGCACTGTTGCAGCATGGGCCGGTGGCCAGTGAAGGGTTCAAAGATCTGGTGCTGAAGTTCCCCGTTACCGATACTGATTCGAATGGGGATGATATTGACGAGGCGATTCGTAGCAAGTCGATCGAACTGGGGATCAACCACGTCTTTTTCGCTCCGCTCTACAAACAGGTGGAGGCGGTGACCGGCAAGCCCTATCGCCACATGACCATCCACCATCTCTGTGATGCCCGGTTGGCCAAAGAGATCGCCGATCTCAATGATGATCTGGTGGTGATGATGCCGTGTCGAATTGCGGTCGTGGAGTCGAAGAAGAATCCGGGAAGCTATGCCATCTACTCCACCAGCCCCAAGGTGATCCTGGAAGATCCCGATATTAGTGATGAGCAGAAGCGGTTGATTCGTGGTTTCATGCCCAAACTGCAGCAGTTGACCCGGTCGGTGGCACGGGGGGAGTTCTGACCTCCTCTGGTGATGTGGCTCTGCCATGGTTCACGCTCCCCAATTGATCCTTGCCTCGGCCTCCCCCCGCCGGGCGGAGCTGTTGCGGCAGCTCGGAGTCCGTTTCAGTGTGGAGCCAGCAGCGATCGAGGAGTCCATTGCGACAGAGGCCCCTCGGGAGGCGGTGATGCGATTGGCTCGGGAGAAGGCGGAACGGATCTGGGGGCTACGCTCCTCTGCGGCCATCCCGGTGCTGGGGGCAATCTTTGTTCGTCATCTCGAGGGGAGCTACTGCGGAGTCATGGGGTTGCCACTTTACCACTCCGCAAAGCTGCTCTCCAGGGTGGGAATAAGACCGTGGTAAGTGCGGAGATCCTGGTCAATGTCACCCCCCGCGAGACTCGGATCGCGCTGGTGGAGAATGGGGTGCTGCAGGAGGTCTATATCGAGCGTAGTAACCACCTCGGGATCGTCGGTAATATCTATAAGGGCAAGGTGAGCCGGGTATTGCCGGGAATGCAGGCCGCCTTTGTCGATATCGGTCTGGAGCGGGCGGCGTTCCTTCACGTCTCCGATATCATCTCCAGAGAGATCCGGGACGAGATCGAGTGTGAGCCGGAATCGTTGCAGATCACTGAGCTGGTTACCGATGGTGAGGAGCTGTTGGTTCAAGTGGTGAAGGACCCACTCGGCACCAAAGGCGCGCGATTGACGATGCAGATCTCGATCCCCTCACGCTACCTGGTATTTATGCCACAGATCCACTGTATGGGGGTGTCGCAGCGGATCGAGGATGAGGAGGAGCGGGAACGGCTTCGGGAACTGCTGAAAGAGGCGATCGATGCCGGTGGTTTTGGCGGTTTTATCGTTCGTACTGCTGGAGAGGGGGTGGCAGAGGCCGATCTGCTTCACGAGGCCGAGCTGCTCTATCGTATCTGGGACTCGATTCTGGAGAATAGCAAACCACTCCGGGCCTGTTCGCTGGTACACCAGGATCTGCCTCTGACGCAGCGAACCATACGGGATCAACTCAAGGATAATATCGAACGGGTGCGGATCGACTCTCGAAAGAGTTGGGATCAGTGCCACAGCTTCGCTGCCCGCTTCAACCCGGGGTTGGCCTCACGGGTTGAGTATTACCCCGGTGAACGTCCAATCTTCGACCTCTATGGTGTCGAGGATGAGATCCAGCGGGCTCTGCAGCGTAAGGTACCCCTGAAGTCGGGGGGCTATCTGATCATCGATCAGACCGAAGCGATGACCACCATCGATGTCAATACCGGCTCCTTTGTCGGCCACCACAACCTCGAGGAGACGATCTTCAAAACCAATCTCGAGGCGACCCAGGCGATCGCTCGCCAGGTACGTTTGCGTAACCTGGGGGGGATCATCATTCTCGATCTGATTGACATGGAGGATGAGCAGCACCGTCAACAGGTGATGCGCTCACTGGAAAAATATCTGGCCCACGATCACGCCCGTACCCATCTCAGTGAGGTCTCTGCCTTGGGGTTGGTGGAGATGACCCGCAAACGGACTCGAGAGAGTCTTGAGCATGTGCTCTGCCAGACCTGTAGCTGCTGTGAGGGGCGTGGTTTCGTAAAAACTCCAGAGACCGTCTGTTACGAAATCTATCGTGAGATTATTCGAGAGTCCCGCCAATATGAGGATTCTCGTGAGTTTTTGGTGTTGGCCGCCCAGGAGATTACCGATCTGTTGCTGGATGAAGAGTCCACTAGTCTGGCGGAACTGGAGGAGTTTATCGGCAAGCCGGTACGGCTCCAGGCCGAAGCCCTCTATACCGTAGAGCAGTTCGATGTGGTTCCGGTCTGATTGCACGCTCGAGCGGTGATCCGGAGAATGGAGCGGACTCTGTCGGATTGGCGTGTCGTGCTGCGATCATTCGGCTATCTGCTGGGGTATCTGTTGATGCTGGTGATCGTCGGTCTGGCAGTGGTGACCGGGGTGCTGCGCCAGGGTGTGGTGTTGACGGAGCTTTACCATCAGGAGATCGAATCCTGGCTGGAAGCCGAAACAGGGGTGCCGATCCATTTCGGTGTGGTTACCGTCGAACTCGACGGTCGATTCTTGCGACTGGCACTGGACGAGATCGAGGCGATCGGCCCCGACCGGCAAGGACAGATCATCACTCTAGGGCGGGCCGAGGTCGAGATCGACCTGCCGCTGGCGGTGATGGCGGGCGAGTGGCTGACCACCCGGATGGCGTTACAGGGGCCAAGGGTCCGGTTACTGCGGACGGCACAGGGGCGGCTACTCTCGTCCCGCTTTGATGGTGCAGGGGAGGCCGGCCCTCCACTATTACTGCATTGGTTGTTGCAACAGCCCCGCTTCGAGGTGAGTGATGCCGAGCTACTGCTGCAACAAGAGGGAGAGACCGAACTGCAGTGGCATTTGCAAGGGGTGGATCTGCAGTTACAGAATTCCGGTTATCGCCACCAATTGAATGGTGAGATGAAGTTGTCAGGAGAACTGCTGCAACTACAGCTGGAGTGGTTCGGGGATCTTCTCAGCCATGGGGGGTGGGATGGACAGTTTCATCTGCAGGGGGCGCAGATCCCTCTGTTGGCACTGAGTGGTGGAGAGCACAACGACTTTGCGGCACTGGCTCAAGGAAGGGCTGATTTCGAGTTCTGGGGAGAGTGGCTGTCGGGGCAGGTCGAGCGGGTTGTCGGACGTATGGTGCGTGATCCTGATGATCAGCGTGCTCCCGGGTTGGCTTCAGGGAACCTCTACTGGACTCGACAGGGGGCACAGTCGTGGCAACTGCAGCTGGAACAGTTGCAGTGGGGGGGGGGACGACGCCGGGTGGCAGTAGCCATCCCGGGCGTGCCGTATTGTCACAGCGTCTTGGAACCAATGGCGAACTGCTGTTACTGGGGGCGGTCGATCACCTACGGTTGATCTCCTCACCCGAGCTTTCCGGGCTCTATACCACGTTGACCCATGGGGATCGTGGTATTTTGGTGGATGGATATTTGCGGCAATTGAAGTTTCGCACCTTCCCTGATACCGATGGCCTCTTCAGTCGCTTCGAGAGCCGTATGGAACTGGATCAAGTCGCCATTCAGGGAATCGCCAGTCTGGCCAATTACCGGGTTCGAGGGATCAGCGGTCTTCTCCATTTCAATCAGCATCGAGGCTACTTTCTGCCACACCACTCGCTGCTCGATATTACTGTAGGAGACTATTTTCCCCATCCGGAGCGGCTGGAGATCGCTCGGGGACAGTTGGAGTGGGAACGTTATCCAGGCGGTGTGGAGATCGACTTGGATCGCCTCCATGGGCTCTTCGGTGGGGTCGAGTTTGCGGGTCAGGCACTACTGACCTTTCCACTAGAGGGGGGCTCCCCACAGCTTGCCGGGGAGTTACAGTTGGCGGCGGCCGATTTGACCGAAGTGGTCGAGACGCTTCCACGACGACTGGTCGGGGGTGGGGTCCACCGCTGGATTCAGCAGGCAGTGACCGCAGGCAGCCTCTCGCGGGGCAGGCTTCTGTTGAATGGACCACTGGATCACCGTTTTCCCTATGGTACCGGAGAGGAGGGGGAGTTTGATCTCGACCTGGATCTATCCGGTGTCCGGCTGCGATATGATCCGGACTGGCCCGCGATCATCGATGGTCATGGCCGGTTACATCTTCGCAATGACCAGATCCAGTTTCAGGTGGATAGCGGTCGAGTGGGGGGGCAATCACTCCATACCGTGACCGGGGATATCGATCTATTGGCGACCCGACCCTTGCGGATTCAGGGGATGCTGACTGGAGAGAGTGGATCACTGTTACAGGCACTAAGCTCGACGCCGTTGCACTCTTATCCGCAGCAGCTCGAGGGGGTGGTGGAGATCTCCGGTCATGCCGAGCTCAACCTCGATCTGGAGCTGCCTCTGGAGGGGGGCGAAAAACGGTTCAACGGAGTGGTTCAACTTCACGATAACCACTTGCGGCTACCCCAGGTAGGGTTGGAGGTAGAGCACTTGCAGGGTGGTCTGGAGCTCAATGATCGTGGGGTCTTTACCGAGGGTGTACGCGGGATGCTGTTAGGCGGAGAGCTGGTGGCGCGTGCCTTTACCGTTTCCGAGCAGGAAGCCGACCAGCTGGTGCTCAATCTGGAAGGAGCTCTGGATGGTGATCATCTACAGCGCTGGCTGGCGCTCGACACCACCGCTTCCCCTCTCTTCACGACCCATGCCACCACCCCCTGGAGTGGTCGGTTGACATGGGTTGAGGGGCAGATAGAGCTCGACCTGCAGAGTGATCTGAAGGGGGTTGAACTACTCACTCCACCACCGTTGCAGAAGCCGGCGGATGAGCATTGGCCCACGGCGGTCTCACTGCGGATTGCGGATGGTGCGCTGGACCGTTTGCGGGTTTCGGCTCCCAACCACCTCTTTGCCGAACTTCAAGGAGGGGGGGCTGACAAGGGGGACGGACGAGAGTGGCAGG